>JBDGQN010000188.1:0-5625 GCA_042219055.1 Salinibacter sp.
CGGTCGGGAAATGTGGGTCGCGACAGATCCGGGATTCGAAACGGCGCGTCGATCGGCGCAATCTCCTCGGGGACCTCAATCTCCCCGAACCCGCGCGGATCGGGCACGGAGGGATTGGGGCTTTCCCCTCCTGGGCCGGCCTGGTGGCGGCATCCGACGAGCAGTGAGCCGACCCCCGCTACTCCCATCGACGCCAGAAACTCCCGCCGATTTGGATCCTGTGCAATGCGTCGCTCGCTCCCTGACATTTGACAATCCGTTCGTTTGATTGGAAGTATACTGTTTCCCCACGCTGCGACCTTTGCTGTGCTTCGGATCCGACGGCGGACGACCTCAGAAGAACTCGGTCGCACTCCGAAAGCACTCGGTCTCTGGACAGCTGTCGGGATTCCAGCATTCCGCTCCCCGTGCGAAAGGCCGCCGAATGTGTAACTGCAGACGCTCCTTCGTTCACGATCTGCTGTTCAGTTTAGTAATGGAGCGATTTCCCGAACCCTCGATGGCTTAATCGATTACTTAATCAAATGATCAGACCGGAGGACATCATCCTTGCTCTATAAAAATCAATTTTCGTATTCTGAACAAGCGTTCTCGCTGTTTCCCGTGTAACCGACTTGCCTACATGCTGCGTCGTTCGTGCTTCCTCGTGTGTCTGTTCGTGGCGATGATCGGCGGGTCCATCGCTCACGCCCAGTTTCCGGGCCGTTCCCCGGAGACGCTCTCCCTCGAGGATCTATCTTCCTTTCAGTCGCCTCCCGACAACTGGTCGGTTGTCGATTCGGTGTGGGCTCGTCCCGACCAGACGCACCACCTGGCGTCGGCGGCCGGGACGGGCGTGCTGGTGAACCAGCCCACGGAGGCGGCCGAGGGCCATCTGCTGTCCGAGTGGGAGCACGGCGACCTGGAAATCGCCATGGACGTGCTCATGCCCCGGGGCTCGAACTCGGGCATCTACCTCCAGGGCCGCTACGAAATTCAGTTGCTCGACAGTTGGGGCGTGCAGTCGCCGACCTTTGGGGACCTGGGCGGAATCTACGAGCGGTGGCGCCCCGATCGGCCCGAGGGGGAGCGCGGCATTGGGGGCCACCCGCCCCGCACGAATGTGGCGAAGGCCCCAGGGCTCTGGCAGCACCTCCACATCGACTTTCGGGCGCCTCGCTTCAACGAGGAGGGGGAAAAGATTGAGAACGCCCGATTCGAAACGGTGTCGCTGAACGGCGTCGTGATCCACCGAAACGTGGAGGTCCCCGGCCCGACCCGCGGCGCGGCGTTCTCCGATGAATCCGCGACTGGGCCTCTCCTGATCCAGGGCGACCACGGCCCCGTGGCCGTCAAAAACATCCGGTATAAGCAGTACCAGCCGGGGCAAGCTCGGCTCTCCGACCTCCAATACGAGGTGTACGAAGGCACCATTCATCCCGAAACCCCCCTCGACAGCGCCACGGTCGCCCAGCGCGGTTCGGCCGACGATCTGACGCCGGCGGTCGCGAAAGGAGTCGTAAATCGAGAGGAAGGGGACTACGCAGTGGTCTACGAGGGCACGATCACAGTGCCCCGATCCGGCTCCTACGCTTTTGACCTGACTCTCGAGTGGATGTCTGAAGCCGCCTCGCAAGACCGGGAGCTGGGAGGTGGACAGTTCCAGGTCGGAGAGGAGATCGTGATCCCCTACACGGACACGTCCGGATCGATGACGCTTCGGAAGGGAGACCATCCGTTTCGCCTCGTCTATTTTGAGCGTCAGGATACGGAGAAGTATGACGTCACGCTTTTCGTGGAAGGCCCGCAGATGCCTCGGCAGGACCTGACGCAGCCGGCCGAGGGACCTCCGTCCAGTCCCATCCTCGCGACCCCCGAGGGAGATCCGTCCCTGTTTCGGAGCTTTTTCCGACACGGCGCCGAGAAGCGGACGCACGTCATCTCGGTCGGCACCCCCAAAGGCGGACATTACGCCTACGATCTCGCCCATGGGAGCCTGCTCCGGGTGTGGAAGGGGCCGTTTTTGCGGATGAACCAGATGTGGGAGGGGCGGGGCGTTCAACAACGGGCGCGTCCCCTGGGAAGCGGCCCTGTTTTTTCGGGGGGGCCGCCCCTGGCAGTACTTCCTCGTCGGACGGCTCCCTGGCCGGACTCGATTCAGCGAGACGTCGAGCACGAGTACCTCGGGTATCGCCTCGACGAGCAGGGACGCCCGACGTTCCGGTATCGTTTTGAGGGACTCGGGGTCACGGACCAGCCCCGCGTACACGAATCCGGGGGGCGTCTGACACGGACGATCCGGCTCTCCGGTCGTCCGTCCTCGGATCAGATCTTCGTTCGGCTGCTCCGAGCCACCCCACTTCGACGCGCCGGTTCCCATCGCTTCGTGGCGGGCGATCGGCAGTACTACGTCACGCTGGAGAAGAATGCCGACACCGTTGTTCTGCGTCGCAGCAACGGCGCTCGCGAACTGCTCCTCCCCGTGCCCGCCGACTCCTCCACTACTGAGATCCGTTACGAACTCACCTGGTAATCAATGCCCCTTCCTGGCACCCTCACGTTCATCTCGTCCGATTGCCGGATCCTGCATGCCGTCTTCTGGGGGACCCTGTGCGCCCTGGCCGGCATATCGATGCTCGCGACCCCGGTCCCTCTTCGGGCGCAGGACGACGCCGCGGCGACGGAGGTGAAAGAGTCGGACTACTATGAGCTGCAATCTCTTCCCATCCCCGAGGGCGTTGTCCTGGAAGTGGGCGGAATGAGCGTGTTGCCCGATGGCACGCTCGGCGTTTCGACGCGACGCGGGGAGGTGTGGCTCATCGAGAATCCGACCATGGCGGGCGGTGAAGCCCCTCACTACACGCGCTTCGCCCAGGGGCTGCACGAACCGCTCGGACTGGCCTACGACGACGGGGCCCTCTACACCAACCAGCGGGGAGAGCTAACCCGACTGGTCGACACCGACGGGGACCTCACGGCAGAGCGATACGAAAACGTGTACTCGTGGCCCCTTGCCGGCAACTACCACGAGTACTCCTACGGGCCGATGATTCTCCCGAACGGGGACCTCTTCGTGACGCTCAACCTGGCCTGGGTAGGCCGCGGCGCCAGCCTCGCCCCGTGGAGCGGGTGGGCCCTTCGCGTCAGTCGGGACGGGGAGCTCACGCCCATCGCTACCGGGTTGCGGTCGCCGGCCGGCTTCGGAATGAACGTGAAGGGCGACCTCTTCGTCGCGGAGAACCAGGGGGACTGGATCGGGTCCGGGCGAATCTCCCACGTTGAGCGGGGCGATTTCCTCGGGCACCCGGCCGGCCTCCGGTGGAGCGATCGGCCCTCGTCTCCGCTCGATCTTGCGCCCGACTCGATTCCCGATACGGGCGCTCCCATGCACGAGGTGGCCGAGCAGGTGCCCAGCCTCAAGCTTCCCGCCGTCTGGTTTCCCCAGGGAATCATGGGCATCTCCACCTCGGATATTCTGGTGGACACGACCGGAGGCGCGTTCGGGCCCTACAGCGGGCAGCTCTTCGTTGGGGATCAGGGACAGAGCAAAGTCATGCGGGTCTTCCTGGAGACGGTGAAGGGCGAGTATCAGGGAATCGTGTTCCCCTTCCGGTCGGGATTCCACTCGGGCGTCCTTCGGCTTTCGTGGGGAAAGGACGGGTCCCTCTTCGCGGGAATGACCAACCGGGGCTGGCCCTCGACGGGGAATCAGCCCTACGGCATCGACCGGCTGAAATGGACGGGACGCACGCCCTTTGAAATGAAGGAGGTGCGCGCCCGTCCCGATGGCTTCGAGATTACCTTCACTCGGCCCGTCGATCGAGACCTCGCGGCCGACCCGGAAAACTACAACCTCACCAGTTTTACCTACCACTACCATTCCAGCTACGGAAGCGACGTCATCAATCGGAAGGAAGCGCCCGTCACGCACGTCCGCGTCGGAGAGGACGGTCGGTCGGTCCGCATTGCGGCCGACAGCCTTCGACCCGGATACATTCACGAAATCAAGCTGAAAGAGATCACCTCTGCATCGGGGGTGCCCCTCCTGCATGACGTGGGGTACTACACGCTCAATCGAATCCCCGACGGAGAGCCTTTGGTGGCGCAGGAACGAGAGTCATCCGAGCCCGAGTCCTCCTCGGAGACGGCTGGATCGTCGTCAGATGCGGAACGCCCCTCGACACAAATCAAGCATCAAACAGAACGCCCCGAGGCCTGGACGGACGGGCCCGATCGGACGATCACGATCGGCACCAAGCCAGGGCTGAGGTACGATAAAACGGAGATTCAGGTGGAGCCGGGCACCCGCGTGAAGCTCGTCTTCCAAAACACCGACGACCTGATGCACAATGTACTGATCGTTCGCCCGGGCACCCTCGAATCTGTGGCCAAGGCTGCCCAGGACATGGGCCTCAAAGGACCGGAGCAGGACTACGTGCCCCAAAGCGAAAACGTGCTCTTTCACACCAGTCTGTTGGAGCCCGAGACGACCGAAAGCATCTACTTTACCGCCCCGAACGAACCGGGCGGCTACCCCTACGTCTGCACGTTCCCCGGCCACTGGCGGACGATGCAGGGGACCTTGCGCGTCACCGAGTAGGAACGGCTACACACAGAGCAAAAGACCATTCCAGATCCTTTAAGAGCCCGTTTCGAGCGAAAATGGTGGTCACGTGTGATTCCTGCGATCAGTGTGTTCGCGAATACCTACCCAGTGCAAAGACGGAAACAGAAAGGCTTTGGGGACGAGAGCAGTGACGCCGAATGAAGAGCACTCGTCGTTTTCAGGAACCTGATCGGTCGATATGTTGCTTCTCGGATACGACATCGGCAGCTCTGCGATTAAGGCTGCTCTCCTGGACGCTGATTCCGGGGACGTGCTGGCGTCCGCACGTGCGCCGGCGGCGGACGAGATGCCCATGGATGCTCCGCAGTCGGGGTGGGCCGAACAGCCGCCTGCGAAGTGGTGGAACCACGTCCAGGCCGCCACGGATGCCCTCCGGGCAGAGGCCGACTTTGCGCCCGAGGCGGTCGAGGCCATTGGGCTGACCTATCAGATGCACGGCCTCGTTCTGCTGGACGAAAATCACGAGGTGTTGCGCCCGTCGATCATCTGGGCCGACAGTCGGGCCGTCGACATCGGGCGGGAGGCGTTTGAAGCGCTTGGTCGGGAGTGGTGCCTTCAGCATTTGCTCAATAGCCCCGGAAACTTTACCGCCTCGAAGCTGGCCTGGGTCAAGCGCAACGAACCCGAGATCTACGAGCGCGCCCGGTGGGCGATGCTCCCGGGCGACTACGTGGCCTTGAAGATGACGGGGACGGCCCGGACGACTCCCTCCGGCCTCTCCGAAGGCACCTTGTGGGACGTACAGGACGAAGGATTGGCCACTGACGTCCTCGAGTACTTTGACCTCGATTCCGATCTATGGCCGGAGCCCGTGCCGACGTTTTCCGTGCAGGGCCGTCTCACCGAATCCGCGGCCGATCAGTTGGGGCTTCCGTCGGGCACGCCGGTGGCCTACCGGGCCGGGGACCAGCCCAACAATGCCCTGTCGCTCAATGTCCTGGAGCCCGGAGAGGTGGCGGCCACGGCGGGCACCTCCGGCGTGATCTACGGGGTCGGCGACGCCCCCGACTACGATCCGG
>JBDGQN010000188.1:5642-7674 GCA_042219055.1 Salinibacter sp.
AGTCGCGCGTAAACACGTTCCTCCACGTGAACCACCGGCCCGGGGCGCAGCCCCGCTACGGCACGCTCATGTGCGTAAACGGCACGGGGATTCTCAACCGGTGGCTCCACGAGACCCTGGCCACGGATCGCTCCTACGAACGGATGAATGAGGAGGCGGCCGCCGCTCCCGTAGGCGCCGACGGCCTCACCGTGCTTCCCTTCGGGAACGGAGCCGAGCGCACCCTCGGCAATCTGGATCTGGGAGCGTCGGTTCACGACCTCAACTTCAACGTGCACGACCGCTCCCACTTGCTGCGGGCCGCCCAGGAGGGAATCGTCTTCGCCCTCCGTCACGGACTCGACATCATGCGCGACATGGGGTTGTCGATCGACACCGTGCGGGCGGGCCACGCCAACATGTTTTTGAGCCCGGTCTTCCGGACCGCGTTTGCGACCGTGACGGAGACGGCCGTCGAGCTTCTCCAGACCGACGGGGCCGAAGGAGCGGCCCGGGGCGCCGGAATTGGGGCGGACCTCTACGACAGTCCTGAGGAAGCCTTCGAGAGCCTTGAACCCATCGACACCATCAGGCCCCAGTCCGATCAGGCCGCCCCGTACGAGGCGGCCTATCAGCGCTGGAGCCGCACGCTAAATCACCAACGAACTCGTAAGCAATAGCTTTATGCCTGATACGTCTCTCCACAGCATCTGCCGATGGACATTTCACGCCGGTCTCGGGCGCTTCGTCCCCGACGACGAGCGTCCCCAGTGGGATGCGGACCGCTTCGACACGGTCGACTTCATTCACCTGGTTGAGGAGAAGGTCGCCCCCCGTCTGCCCGACTTCGTTGAGCTCGGTGTCGAGTTGCACTACGACAACGAGTACAACGAAGACAACGCCGGGGCCATCGCCACGGCCCTGGACGACACCAATCTTTCCCTGGCGATGGTGACGCCCGGGGCCCACATCCACTTCGCCTACGGAGGCATCGCCTCCCTCGACCCCGAGGAGCGCGAAGCAGCGGAGGCGTTTTCGGAGCGGAGCGTCGAGCTCGCCTACGGCCCGCTTCGCAAGGGCTGGCACGACGACCCGGAGAAGGGCCCGTCGCTCGTCATCTGGAACGGGTCCTTTGGGTACGACCTGGCCACGGTCGAGACGCGACGGATGTATCAGAACTTGAAGGAGAGCCTTGCCAAGCTGTGCCACTTTGAGGCCGAGCAGGGCGGCGAGCTCTATATCACCCTGGAGCCGAAGCCCAATGAGGGCCACCCGGCCATGCTGATCCCCACAGTGGCCAGCGTCATCGCGCTCTGGTACCGGATCGAAGACGAATTCGGCATCGACCGGACAAAGAAGGGCGTCAACAAGGAGATCGGGCACTCCGAGATGATCGGGCTCGACCAGGTGTACGACACCGTCGAGGAGCTCGACAATGACATGATGCACCACACGCACCTCAACAGTCAGGGCTACAACGACGGCATTGTGCTGGGCGGCCCAGGCCGCTTTGACATCGACCATCCGACCCGAGTGAACGGAATGAACGTGGCCATCGCTGGGCTCATGCAGGACGCCGAGTACGACCGGTGGAAGGGGCACGACGTTCAGCCCCGCCCGTACGACGACGTGGAGCAGGCCCTCAACCGGGTCGTGCGAAGCATCCTCAGCTGGGAGGCGTGCGAGCACGCTGCCCGCGAGCTCGATGGGGATCAACTCCGGACCCACCTTGCCAACCGCGAGACGGCCAAGGCCGAGGACCTCATGTGCGCAGCCGTCGTGAACGCGCAGCAGTGGTTCGACGAGCAGTATACGCCTGAAACTGCGTAGAGGGGCGGTGTCTGACGGGATGTGTGCGTTCCCCGCGGGGGACGCAAGCAGTCCCCGGCGGAGGATGTCGAGGGGGGGCTCCGTTCCGGGGTTACTCGATGGCCCTTTCCATGCGCTTGGCAATGTTGCGCAAAATGGGAAGGTCACTTTCCGGTCGGTGTACTCCCTCGGGGTGAGGCCTGTCACTCTCAATGACCTCCCGGATCTTTAGAAACTGAGCGGC
>JBDGQN010000188.1:7684-20799 GCA_042219055.1 Salinibacter sp.
GAAGAACCCGAGATACTGCAAGAGATCATTCACCTCGTAAAATGCAGGATCCCCCTCGGCCCACAACCGATCTCGGTGCCCGAAGACATCAGGGGCGAATGTGCTGAGGCCCAGCAGGTAATCGCTTCCGTACTTCACCATGTCGATCGCCAGGTCGTTGCCCGTAAGCACCAGAAAGTCAGGGCGAATCTCGTCCCGGATCTGGAGCCGCTCCCACTCCAGTTGCCGATCCAACGACGAGTGCTTCGCCCCGATGCATTCGGGGATCTCCAGAAGCTCGGCGTAGATGTCGAGGTCGTAAATGCGGCCGAACGGAGCAAACATCTGCCCCAACTCGAACGCAATGAACGAAGAGCAATGGCGGGCAAGCGTGGCGTACCCGTCGACGACCCGAGGCCCCTCAAGACCCGTCAACCCGTAGGACTGAAAAATGATGGGCGTCCCTCCATGTCGGCGAATCCGGTCAATTTCGGCGCGGTAGGCGTCGGGGGCAAAGTCCGCTCCGGGCTGATCATCAATGAACGCACCGGCCACGAAGGAGGGATCGGGGCCGAGCACGTCCTCCGTCTCTTCCAGAACGCGCTGCCGGTCCTCCTCATCGATAAGATTCACGTATCCGGTATCCATATTCACGGCGGGCACGAGACCAGCCGTCTCCGTGCTGGCCAAATGGGATCGATAGCTCTCCCAATCGACCGATCCGTCCGACTGGAACGGAAGAAGCATGGCCGACATGCCCGTAATGTCCCGCCCGGGCTGAATCATGGTCTCCGGATCCAGGGAGGTGTCGGACGCGCGGGCCTCGTGAGAAGAAAGTTCCATCGGGCTTCGGTGTTTGCGTTAGAGAAATCAGATGCTGCTAATCGAGGGGCGAGCAATAGGGCAAACCGTGAATCGGAGCTCATCGCCTCGCCGAGTGCTCTCGGAATCATTTATTCGGCCATCACTACGTCCCTGCGCCGGTGGTATGCGTAGGACGCGACGGTGAGGGCCGTCAGACTAAGCAAGAGGAGCAGGTCCATTCGTACCCCCTGAACGGTTTCCGGGATGAAGGCCAGCTTCGCCCCGAGAAAAATGAGGAGCCCCACGGCGGTGGCGCCGATGACTTCAACGCCCGGAGGCCGCTCCGAGAGGACCCCACTGATGACCATCGGGGCGAGCAGGGACGTGCCCGCAAAGCTCACCCGTGCCAAGAGGACGAGCTGATCGGACGCCAGGATGGAGAAGATCAACGTCGCAATGCCAAAGGCCCAGACCGCAAGCTTCGTCTTCCGCATGGCGGCCTCTTCTCCCCCCGAAAAGAGAGATTGAAGTTCGGTACCCAGGGCAAAGATCTGGGAGTCGGCCGTCGACATCGCCGCCGCGAGGAGTCCCACCACGACGACAGCCCCCACGAAGTCCGGCTGATCGAAGAGCAGGGCGTTCGAAAGAAAGTCCCGCACGCTGGCGTCCGGATACTCAAGCGCCCCGTACATCCCGATGACAATCACGGGCAGGAGGATCAGGATGGCGAACACGCCGATCGACACCGCCATCCGATTCATTGTCGCCCGGTCCTTGAGGATCATGAGGCGGGTCGTCAATTGCGGCTGGGTCGCCGGAAGGAGGACAATGGCCAGAAACGACGCTACGAGGAACTGTCGAGAGAACAACCCCTCGGGGCCCGGAGCAGAAAGCAGCTCTGCCTCTACCTGCTCGACGGCCTGAAACATCGACCCCACGCCGCCAAAGTCCTGTAGATACGAGATCGCAATGATCCACGTTACGGCGAGAAGGGTGAGTCCCTGAACGACGTCACTGTACATGATGGCGCGGAGTCCCCCGACCTCGCTGTAGACGAGCATTACGGCCACAATTGTGGTCGACCACGCCCAGGCCGGCAGGGCCCCCGGAAAGACGGCTTCCAGGAAGATCGCCAAGCCCCGGATCTGAATCGCGACGTACGGGATTAAGAAGACAAAGATGCCCCCGAAATACACGTATCCGGCCCAGGCATTTCCAAATAGATCCCCCAAGAGGCCTGCGGTGCCGCGGTACCCCTTCTTCTGAGCTCGTCGGCGGATGTGATACCCGAACCAGACCACCAGGAAGATCTGGACCCCGTCGGAGACGGCCAGAAAGATCCACGCACCTACGCCGTGACTCCGAAAGAAGTCCGGCATGCCCATCAGGGTAAACGTGCTGAAGAGGGTCGCCGCGTACGTAAAGAGCCCAACGACGCTCCCGACGCTCGACCCCGCCAAAATGTAATCTTCCCCACTGGTGGTGCGTCGCCACGCCTCAAATGCCAGGCCGGCGAGGAGAACTGCATAGAGGGCCCCAATCACCCAGATCCAAACGGTCATGTGTCCTGTTTTTCGTTATTTGGAGGATACACTTGAGTGGCCACGTACGTGAGCCCGACGAAGGCAACAGTGACGAGAATCCCCGTCCACAGCGTGTAGGGCATCCCGAGCACCCAGGGCTGGTAGCTCCCCAATGGCAATACGAGAGGGGTAAACGTAATCACCGACAGCAGCACGACGGCTGCTACCGTGAGTCGCCACAGTGTGCGCTGGCTCATAAGACTGTTCGGACTCAGTTGGTGAGAGAGGGAACGTCAACGAAGGTTCGCTTCTCGGAGGCTTCGTATCCGAGCTCCGCGAGTTGAACTCCTTTCGCGGCTTCGAGGAGATCGTACGGAAAAGGCTCGTTCGCGACGACGTGACGCAGGAAGAGCTTCCACTGGGCTCGGAAAGCATTTTCATACTCCTCCTGATCGGCGACGGGGAGCCAGTCGTCCCGAAAGTCGTGTTTTTTCTCTACGTCGGGGTTCCACACCGGCCGGGGCGTGGCACTGTAGGGTTGAACCCAACACTTCCGTAGGCCCGCGACGGCGGAGCCCTTCGTCCCGTCAATCTGCAACGTCAACAGATCGTCCCGGCGCACGCGCACGCACCACGACGAGTTAAACTGAGCGACGACGCCGTTCTCCAACTCGAAAATAGCATACGCGGCGTCATCGGCCGTGGCCTCGTAGGGAGTTCCGTCCGGCTCCCACCGCTGATCAATGTGCGTTTTCGCGACGCTGGACACCGACTCCACATTGCCGAAGAGGTTGTCCAACACGTATCGCCAGTGACAGAACATGTCCAGAATGATGCCCCCGCCGTCCTCGGCCCGGTAATTCCACGATGGACGCTGCGGGGGCACCGTGTCCCCCTCGAAGACCCAGTACCCGAACTCCCCGCGGACCGACAGAATCTCCCCAAAGAATCCGGTGTCCAGCAGCGTCTGAACCTTCTGCAGCCCAGGCAGCCAGAGCTTATCTTGCACCACCCCGTGCTTCACACCGGCCTCCTCGGCGCGGTGATACAGGTCCATGGCCTCCTCTGTGGACAGTGCGGACGGCTTTTCGCAATAGACATCTTTCCCGGCGTCGATGGCCTTCCGCACACTGTCCGGCCGCACCTCGGTAATCTGCGCGTCGAAGTAGATCTTGTTGTGGTCGTCCGAGAGGGCCGCGTCGAGGTCGGTCGTCCAGTTCTCGACACCCGTTTCGGCGGCGAGGCGCTCGAGCTTCGGGGCGGTACGGCCTACGAGGACGGGGTTGGGCACGATGACCTCATCGTCGGAAATGGGAATGCCGCCCTGCTCGATAATGGGAAGGATGGACCGCTTTAGGTGCTGGTTGCTCCCCATTCGCCCCGTTACCCCGTTCATGATAATTCCGATCTCGTGGGTCTTTTCGCTAGACATGGCGATCGAATACTTATGATAGAAGTGTGCAGCAAGTGTGCGTTTTACCCGTTCGCCTTCTGTTCGCGCGGCTCTGGGTCCGTGTGCTGTTCGTGTGCGCCGTCAGGGAGTGGAGGGGCCTCCTCGCCCGCCTCCGGAAGGGTCCCCGCCAACTCGTGACGCCAGTGGTCCACCTCGCCCGCCGGGCCGTAGCAATACACCATCTGCAACGGCTCGTCGCTCACGTTTGTGAGCTGATGATACGCCCCGGACGGAATGCTGACGGCCTGTCCTTCGCGGATGATCTCCCGCTCCTCTCCGACACACATTTCTCCCTTCCCCTTCAGCACGAAGTACACCTCCTCCTGCTCGTGATTATGCCAGGGCACCTGTCCCCCGTTCGGCTCCAGCGTGGCCACGCCCAGACAAAAGTTTTCGGCTTGAATCGGGGCATCGCCCCCCACGAGATTCTTCGTGACCCGACGGGCCGGATAGCTGCGACCCTCTGTGTCGTCTAAATCTGTGATAATCATCGGTTACGAAAAGCTCGGGAATGGTTCTTATTGTGGTTCGATGCGGCCGACAATGTCGGTGTCGTAGTCCGTGTACGTCCTGTATTCGCCCCGCTGCCAGAGGACCACGCGGCGGTTTCCTTTCCCCTTCGGAATGACCGGCCGAAGATTGTCGGCGTTCGAATTGGCGGTGACGGCCGTCCACGTCCACGACGCGCCGCCGTCGTCGGTCACGCCCTTAAAAATCTCGTAGTGTCGCTGGTCGTCGGCGTCGCTCACGAGGGGGAGGCCGGTTCGAGGGTGCACGTCGGAGGACACGTACACCACATTCGGGGCATTGGGGTCGATGGCGAACAGGCCGGTATAGTCCGCCTCGCGAGGATACAGGCCACTGCCGGCGTAGGCCATCTCGTGCACGTGCCACTCCGTGCCGTCGAATCGCGCGTAGTAGTACCGGTGGTCCCAGCCCGGGCCGTCGGTTCGATTGTTCTTGAAGCTCGCCCCGTCCTTTTGCACCGAAAACCCAAGTACAGGGCGACCGTCGTCGTCCAGGTGCAGGTCCGTCGTCCAGGCCACGTTGTGCGGATCCCCGTCAAACACCGTGGTGAGGCGCTTTGTCTGAAGCGGGCCCTCTGCAATGTTGCGAATCGGGGTTCCGTGAGAATCGTAGAGCGAATCGCCTCGGAGGTATCCGTGGTAGATGTTGTTGCCGAACACCCGTGGGTGGCCGTCGGTGGCCGCCAGATGGATTCGTGACTGGCCGTCGGAGGCGTATTTGAGATACGGTCGATTCGGCCAATCTAGCAGTTGTCCGCCCCACGTCCAGGTGCGCCCGCCGTCGTCGCTGTACATCCAGTTTGGGTCGAAGCCCTGTGCCCGACTGAAGTTGTAGATGCGCCCCGCCCCGCCGTTGGCCGCGGCAAGATAATGGAGGTTCGTATAGGTGACGCCCTCGGGAAGCTCGTGGGTCTGCTCCTCGTTCCAGTCGCGAATGGTACCGGCCTCCGTCGTAATGCGGTACCGGAAGAGGTTGTCATTTCCATGCGTGCTGTAGGCCGCGAGGTAGCGGCCATCGGGACGCTCTAACAAGGACGGCACGTTGTGGTCGTCCCGTCCCAACTGATCGTGCAGCTCGGTCGTCGTGCGTTCGCCCGACTCCAGGTCGTAGGCCGTTACGGCGACGTCTCCCCCGTCGTAGCCGGCGCGCGTGGTGCCTGCCACGGTGCCGAACACGACGCGGCCCTCATCCACGATGGCACGCTCATCCTGAAACCAGGACCAGCCCCCATTCTTCTTGAAGGTGCGCAGGTCGGCCGGGGGCGAGTGGCTCACCGGTTTCCCCCGCACCTCGATCCAGTCGATGCGGGACGAGGCCGCGCTGCCTCCTCCCTGCCGGAGGTCGGTGAACCCCACCTCGGCAATTCGACTCAGGTCCGGATCGTCGACGGCCCCGCCTTCGCTCACCGGATCGGCGTGGAACCGGTGCCACTGAAGCTGTTCGATTGGAAAGGAGCGGACGTGCCACTCGCCCCGAAGCGTGTCGGCCTGTTTGCTGACGAGCCAGTTCCCGTCGGCCTGTCGCAAAACGACCCGAATACTGCGAAGGCCCGAGGGACGGCTGCGCCAGCGCACCTCGGCGTCGGGGCCCGAGAGGTCGACGTAGGCTCCGTGCCGGCTGAGGGTTACCGCCCAGGGCCCGTCGGTGCGGCCGCTCCACACGTAATACGGGTCGAGCGGGGGATGCTCGTGGTGGCTCTTCTTGACCTTATCTCCGCCTGAGCCGTAGAGGTGGAGGGTGAGATCTGGATTCGCGACGTGCGCCTGTGTGATGGGGAGCGAAGGAGGCGTCTCTGCCCAGTCTTCCCGGAAAAACACGGAAGCCTCCTGGGCCTGCACCTCCGCGACGAGGACCGCCGGCAGGACAAAAAGTGCAAGGACGAGTTTTCGAACGAGAGGCAGACGATTCACGTAGGTGCTTTTGGGGTGATCTTCTCTTGTCCATTCCGATGCCGAGTGAACGCCGCGGGACGTTCTATTCAGCCGCCTCGGGTTCCGTCTCAAGCGATTGGATGAAGGCAATAAGCGATTCAATCTCACTCTCTCGGAGTCGCCCCTGGTAGGAGGGCATATTGGGCATGTATCCCTTCACGACGTGCTTCCGCGGATGCAGGATCGACTGTCGCAGGTACTGCGCGTCGGCAACGATCGTCTCGCCGGATTTCAGGGGGCGTTCCGTTCCGTATAGTTCCTTGAAGGTCGGCCCGACCTGCCGCGAGCCGTCAAGGGAGTGACAGGTTGCACACCCGACCTCCTGGTACACGTGGCGTCCTCGGTTCAGCGAGACCATCGTATCGGCCTCGCTGGGCGTGGCCTCTGCCCGAAGGTCCCCTGCGTGTTGAAGATCCCGCTTCCAGTCGACGTCCCCAAACCCTTCTTCCTCCAAATCAAGGGGCCGCGCCTCGTTCAGGGTCAGGTAGACGGGCCCATTCAATGGGGTCCCGTCCGCCGTGGTGACTGAATAGCCGAGTCGGAGCTGCATGACGGGTTTCATGTCCGGCACCACCAGGAGCACGCTCTGACGATCGTCCGACAGGTGCACGGTTGCCACAGGGAGCTGCTCCTGGCCGGGGCTTCCGTCGAGCTTGTACCGCCCCGAGCCGTACTGCTCGGTGCGTTTGTAATTCCAGCGCCGAACGGAGTAATTCCCCGGTATCGTGGCGGCGGTCGAGTCGAGAGGCTGCGCGAAGCGAAGCAAAAATCCCTGTGTCCCACTTCGCACTTTGACCGGACGTTCGCTGACTCCTCCGGTGTGCCGGAGACGAAGTAGCCCACTGATCTTCTCGGCCCCGGAGCTCCACACCTGAAAGCCTCCCAGGTACACCTGTCCGTCCGTTGGATGCACCTCGCCCTTGCTGGTGGGCACGGGCCAGTCGTCGCCGATGGGCATGACGCCCCCCTGCCAGGGCGACTCCGTCGTGTCGGCGTAGACTCGGAAGAGGCCGGGGCGCGTGTAGGAGAAGTGAAGCAGCTTATGGCTCAGGGGGCCCATCTGCTCGCTGTCCACCCAGAGCTGACCGGCGCCGGACGGGTCGACCTGATGCGGAATCCACGTAAGTGGGGCGGTCGGCTCCGGCAACGGTGCCGAGCGTTGCGTCGTGGCCGGTACCCCGTAGTACTTTCCCTCCTGCACGACGTAGATGGGCGTGGACGGCACGAAGTTGCCCTGGTGGTCGGAGGCCGTCAAAAAGCCGTCTCCGGAGTGCGCGCCCAAGTAGGGCTCGCGAAACCCGTCGGCGTAGATGCGAACGCTGTCTCCATCCGCGGACACCTGCATGACCGTCCCGGCGTGACGCGATCCGACCCGAAAGCCCGGCACTGCCTCCTTGCTCACCCCCGATTTCGGCCCCGCATTCAGAGCGCCCCCCATTGCGACGAAGAAGCCCCCCTCAGGCCGCTCCACCATGTCGAGGGGCCACTCCCGGGTCTCCATCGACTGAATGATCTCGTTGCTAAAGCTTTCATAGTACTCGGCTTCCCCATCCTCGTCCATGTCTCGCAGCCGGACGATTCCTTCCCGCCCGTACACGTACACCTGTCCCTCCACGACGCTGATGCTGAGCGGCTCGTAGAGCCCAGAGGCGTAGCGCTCCCACCGCAACCGATCGAGCGTCTCGTCGATGCCCGACACGAGCCACACGTCCCCGCTGAAGGTGACGACGGCGGCCCGGCCGCTTTCGAAAAAGTCCACGTCGGCTACGCGCACGTTGCGCTCCCAGGGATTGGGAAGGGGCAACGACAGTTCGTCGACGACGAACACACTGGTGTCGGGCGCCACCCGCCCCCGCGTCTGCACAGATTGGGTCCAGTGCTCCGGGCCGTCCTCTATTGCAGGTATCTCGACGGGTCCAGTCAGCATCTTCCGAAACTGAGGGAGCCGGGACTCCGGTCCCGTCCAAAGCACGAGGCGAAACTGCGAGGCGGGCGTTCCTTCCGCGAGTCGGAGCGTGACGTACCGATCGTCAACGACCCGAAGCGACGCGCCCTCCGGCAACCCCACGCCTCCGACGGCGGTCACACTGTCGGCGGCAGAGCCATGAGGAAGAACGGCGGTCGTACGGTCCACCTGGGCTGCTGACGCTCCCTGCACCTCGCTGGCGACGAGGGTGAGCGGACCGGTGGTTTCTCCAATCTCAAACGTGCGGGTGATGCCCACCGTCTCCCCGACGCGCACACTGCTCGGATGCTCCCGCACGTCCACGCCCCCAACCGTGTACGACAGCACGACCTTCTCGCCCGCGGTGTAGAGGCCCTTCCACTCGGCTCGGTCGTCGGGGAGGGGTCCCCGTCCGGGATCTTCGGGGTTCGGGCCGGGAGGGCGCGGATCAGTAAACGTGGGGTCTCCCCTGCTCCAGCCCGGATAGAGCCCCGTGCCGAACACCGGTTGGCCGAGCACGCGGGGGATGCTGTTGGACTTGTTGTTGGGCTGGTCGTAGGAGACCTGTGCCATGGTCGACATCGACATAAAGCCTCCCGTCCATCCGGCGGACATGCGCAGGAGATCCGGGTCGAAGCTCGCGTAAGCGCCGTTCCCAAGGTCGAGGGCCACTCCCCGGACGGCCACGTTCCGATCCGGCATGAAGGGCGCCAGCCCCCTCGCATCCACCGTCGTCCTGATGAACGGAAAATTGGGCTCGACGAAGGGCGCCAGTTGCCCGGCCGCCCACTCAATGCCATTCAGCAAATGCCTCCGAAACCGAGGCTCTGAGAAGCCTTCTTTCGTGTGGCCGAGTCCCGTGTAGAACGACCGCCCCCCGTCGTGCTCGTGCATCCAGGCAATGGGATGGCTCTTCCCCATCGTGCCTCCCTCGTAGCTCGACTCGTCGAGCGTGAGAAGCACGTTGACGCGATCGCTCGGGTCCGTCCGATAATTATACCACTCGTCCGTCCAGGTCCACGGGGTGGGCAGGTGGGGAGTGGACGGATGCTCGGCATTCGCCACCCGAACCGTCGCTTCCTGCACCTCCGGGTGATCGTCGAAGTACGCTCCCACTAGATTGCCGTACCACGACCAGTCGTACTCCGTGGCGGCGGCCCCGTGAATTCCCACGAATCCCCCGCCGGCTCGCACATACTCCTCGAACGCCGCCTGCTGACTGGCATTCAGAACATCGCCGCTTGTGTTGAGGAAGACGATTGCGTCGTACGACGCTAAGCTGTCCGACTCGAAGACCGACGCGTCTTCGGAGGCGTCCACCGCAAAGTAATGCCGGGTGCCCAGCGAGCGGAGTGCCTCAATTCCGTCGGGAATCGACGCGTGACGGTATCCGGCCGTGTCGGTCTTGGAGAACACCAAAATCGAGAATCGAGGCGTGGCCGTATCGTGCTGGGGCGACGGGGAGGAACCAGTACACCCGAGTCCTCCCGGCAGCACGAAAACGGCCGCAAGCAGGCCAAGAACGATTGAGCCGCGAGCTGTCCGAAGCAAGATCATCTGGGGAGCTCGTCGAGAAAAAGAACACCAGATGTTTCTACCGCGTGGCTAGCGACGAATCCACCGGAGAGTAATCTCCGAGGTATCCCCGTTTTCTCGACAGCTCCTCAGCGGCTTCGCTCACTTGCGATTTGACCGTTTCGACACGCTCCTCGCTCGTTTGAGCGGAAAGAAGTGCCGCCGTAAATGCTGCGATTGGACGACCCTCTTCGTCCAAGATCGGAGATGATACGCACAGAAGCGCTGGGTTATACTCCCCGTCGACCACCGCTACCCGGTTTTCCCGAATCGATTCGAGCTTGCGACGAAGCTCCGTCCGGTCCGTCGTGGTGCTCTCATTGATCGATTCTAGGTCAATTGAATCCAGGGTGCGATTAATCTCGGCCTCCGGAAGAAAAGCCAGCATGGCCAAGCCCGTAGCCGTGCAGTAGATCGGAGCTCGCTGTCCCAGCTTTCGAACGACGACCGCGGACTTCGGGCTTTCCATGCGGCGAACGTAAACGACCTCCTCCCCATCCAGCACACTGAGAAATACGCTTTCTTCGCACACGTCCGCCAGGTGCTGCATGTGCGTTGAGGCATCCTCCTGGAGGTCGGATTGTCCCAGAAATGCACTGCCGAGCTCCCAGAGCTTCAGGCCCAACTGATAGGTCTTCTGGTCGTCCTGAACTACGCAGTTCCGGTCCGCAAGGGTCAACATAATGCGGAAGAGCGTGCTCTTCGGAATCTCAGTTTCTTCGGAGAGCTCTGCCAGAGATAGGCCCTGCGAATTTCGGGCGAGGCATTCAAAAACGTTCACGGCCCTATCGACAGCCGTGACGGTATATTCGCTGCTCACAGGAGGAGGCTGGAATGGTCAAATGTAAAATGATGTTTCACTCTTGTTTGAGGCTAACATCCTGTCTCCTGAATTGCAACTCTCGGAGTCAGAGGTCAGTGCAATCGCCTTGATTCGGTGGGAGCTACTCTCGTTTGTCGCCTCAAACCCGATCCGCTGATTTCTGTTATTGCAATGTGCAAGCCTGCCCCCGAACTCAAAACAGACCTCAACAGACCCCCCAAAGCAGTACCAGCACGACCCACAGTTACTCTGCGATCCCGAATGGAATCTGTACCTATAAGGGCTCCTTTGCAATAACGGAACCTTTAAAATCTGTGCCCATCGCTCAGGGCCCAAGCAGTGGCAACTGGCGTTCCAGCCTGACTGGCGGAACCAGGGGTCCAACATTGGAATGCATCGCAGCGAAGCAAGGACAAGGGTCCCCGGCTTGGCCGTCGAATCAAATGCGCTCTCCCCTACGACCTCACGTCCCCTCCCGTCTCCACACCTCCCCGTCCGGATAGGAGAACCGACGTCGACTCTCGGGATCCATCGTAATACTACACCCGGGAGCGGTTGGGAGCATGTAATGGCCGTTACGGATCGTCACTGGATCTTTGAAGTTCTCGTGAAGATGATCCACATACTCGATGACGCGATTTTCCAACGACCCGCTCACGCACAGGTAATCGAACATGGAGAGATGCTGGACATATTCGCAGAGTCCTACCCCGCCGGCGTGAGGACACACCGGGACGTCGAACTTGGCAGCCATCAGGAGGACGGCCAGCACCTCATTGATGCCTCCGAGCCGGCAGTTGTCCAGCTGACAAAAGTCGAGCGCGTCGGCCTGTAGGAGCTGCTTGAACACAACCCGATTCTGGCACTGTTCGCCCGTGGCCACTCCAATCGGGGCAATCGCCTCCCGAATCGTCGCGTGGCCGACCACGTCGTCCGGGCTCGTCGGCTCCTCGATCCACCAGGGATCAAACTCGGCAAGGGCTTCCATCCACTCGATGGCCTCGTCTACCCCCCAGCGCTGATTGGCATCCACCATGAGGAAACGGTCCGGACCGATCTCCTCGCGCACGAGGGCGAGGCGACGCCGGTCATCGTCGAGGTCCGCACCCACCTTCAGCTTAAAGTGATCCCAGCCCGCCTTCATTCCGACCCGACACCGGCGTCGAATCTCCTCGTCCCCATGCCCCAGCCACCCCGCCGAGGTCGTATACGCCGGATAGCCGCGACGCCGCAACTCGTCCTCGCGTTGCTCCCGCGTGTCCGTTTCCTGCGCGAGCAGTTCGATCGCCTCCTCGGGCGTGATTGCGTCGCGGATGTATCGGAAGTCGACGCACGAGACCAGTTCCTCCGGCGACATGTCGGCCAGCAGTTTCCAGAGCGGCTTCCCCTCCACTTTGGCGTACAGGTCCCACACGGCGTTGACCACGGCCGCCGTCGCGAGGTGGATGACGCCTTTTTCCGGCCCGAGCCACCGCAGTTGCCCGTCGCTCGTGAGGCGACGCCAGAATCCCGCCATGTCCCCCGTAATTTCTTCGAGGGTCCGCCCCACTACGAGAGGGGCGAGCGCCTCAATTGCGGCCACGCATACCTCGTTTCCCCGTCCAATCGTAAACGTAAGGCCGTGGCCCTCCAGCCCCTCCGCCCCATCGGTAGAGAAGATGACGTAGGCGGCCGAATAGTCCGGATCCGTGTGCATGGCGTCCGATCCCTCCTGTTCCTCGGAAGTCGGAAAGCGAAGATCGAGGACGTCGACGTCCGTGATCGTAATGGGCATGCTCTATACGATGAGATGAAAGAACCCCGAAGGTTGGACCGCCGCATTCACCGAGGCGCTACGCCTCCGCCTCGGCCGACGGGACCGGCCCGAAGCGCGAGCCAAGCAGGACGAAGGCCAGCCCGTAGGCGGTGGTGACGAGAAAGCAGAACAGAGGCACGCCGTATGCCACGTGAATACTGCCCGTAGCGTCGGAGAGCAGCCCCTGAATCGCCGGCAGGGCCGCTCCCCCAATAATGCCCATGATGAGACCCGCGCCACCAATTTTGGCGTCTTCCCCGAGGCCGCGCACGGCCAGGCCGAAAATGGTTGGAAACATCAGCGACATGCATCCGGAGATGCCGACCAGGGCCACCACGCCGACGTATCCACCGCCCAGAATGACAAACGAGGTTAGCACAATCGCCACCCCGGACAGAATCGTGAGCAGGGTGCTCGACCGGACGTAGTTCATGAGCCACGTGGAGACGAACCGGGCCACCGTGAAGAGGACGAGGGCGGCAATGTAGTACGTCGAGGCCTGAGCTTCTGTGTGGCCGAGCTCCGCCATCACGTACCGGATTGTGAAGGACCACACGCCGATCTGCGCGCCGACGTAGAAAAACTGCGCCACGACGCCGGCCGCATAGTGCCGTTTCCGAAACAGCCGCTTCAGAGTCTCCAGAAGACCGGATTCTCGACTTGACTCCGACGCGTCGGGCATGGGCGTCCAGGCAATGAGCCCCCAGATGACGAGCAAAACAATGGCCACCCCCACATACGGCCCCATCACGGCGGTGA
>JBDGQN010000189.1:0-15620 GCA_042219055.1 Salinibacter sp.
GTTGCCGAGGTCGACGACGTAGAGGCGGCCCTCTTTGTCGAAGGCCAGGTCAACGGGGCGTTCGAACTGCACCTTGCTGGTTCCTTTCTCACCGAACGTCCGCACGAACTGCCCGCCGGGCGTGAATTCCTGGATCCGGTGGTTGTAGAAGTCGGCCACGAAGATGTGGCCGTCGGGCCCGATGGCGACGGCCGTGGCCACGTTGAAGGTGCCTGTGGTCGAGTCGGCCCAGGTCTGGTCCTTCGGGCGCGTCCAGGCAAGCTCCCCGTCCGGCCCGTAGCGTTTGATGCGGTGGTTGTAGGCGTCGGCCACCACGAAGCCGCCGTCGGGGAGGAGGGCCACGTCGGTCGGGTAGGTGAAGCGGCCCGGGGCGCTGCCCGTCGAGTCCGTCGTGCCCCACTGGCGGTCGAACGTGCCGTCCGCCCGGAGGCGCACCACGCGGTGGTGGTAGAAGTCGGCGACGTAGACGCGGCCCCGTCTGTCGATGGCCACGCCGCCGGGGGCATCGAAGCCCGCTGGCACCCCGGATCCGTCGAGCGAGCGCCGAAGTCGGCCCGACACCGAGAGCACGTGCACGCGGTCGGTATTGAAGTCTGGGACGTAAAGAGCCGAGTCCGTGGCGGCGATGTGCATGGGGCGTCGGAGCGAGTCGCCATTCGCGAGCGCCGGCCCGATCTGCCGCTGGGCCGTTCCGGCGCGGTCGAAGACCTGGACGCGGCGGTTCCCGGCCTCGCTCACAAACACCGCCCCGCCGGCGACGTCGATGCCGATGGGCTGGCGGAACGATCCCGGTGCGGTCCCGGACCCGTTCCAGGCCTCCACAAACTGGTACGCAGGGGGCGCCTGCGAGGCGGACTGACAGCCGATCGCCAGGAGGCCCGCGAAGAGGAGCGCAGTGCACACTCGTGCCGATCGTGAAGCGGGCATCGTGTCAAAGGTTGATGCGGAGGCTGAGCGTAGTGATGAATTCCTGTTCGAGGGCCGTTCCGTTCCCCTCCTGCGCGGCGGGAAGCTGCACGGCCCCCTCCAGGACGAGGCGGCGGGTCACGTACTGCAGGCCGGGGGCCACCAGCCACGTTGTGCCGCCGGAATTGGGGTCGTCCTGTCCCCGGATCTCGTTTTTGGCCTGCCAGATCAGGTTCGTCTCCAGGTTCCCGTAGAGAAAGCCAAGCCGGTCGCCCTCGTTCGTCCAAAGGCGATATTTGGAGGCCACGTCCAGCCGGGCCTCGTCCCCAAAATCGAAGCCGTTCGCCGCCGTGTTCACCTGATACACCGGCGACACGTCCACCTGCCACCGAAGCGTCTGCCAGGTGACGACGAGTCCCGCGAACGGGTCCCACGACCCGGAGCCGAGCTGGAGGGGCTGGGGCAGACGGCCCAGCGCGTCGGTTGCGTCGTCGGGACCGGTGGGCAGTTCGAGGCCGACCAGCGGCGCGAGGCGCTGGGTCTGTCCGGGTCGATCGCGCGCCCAAACGGTGTAGCGGGCAAAGAGGCGCGCGTCCCCGAGGCCCGTCGGCCCGCGCTCAATCCGCTCGCCCTTCCGGGGCCCCTTCGGAATCGTCGCGTCGAGGTTCTTGTCCAGTACAGGGAGGACCCCGAAGACGGCCCACCTCGAGGTCAGGCCGTAGGCCCCGACCACCGGAACGCCGTAGGCAGTAACCGCCCGGTTCGCCGGGCCGGTGCCGGTTGACCGGAGCACCTTCGATTGCACACGGAGCCGCCCCCGATCCTCGGGGACGGGCAGGGCCGTGTTCGTCGTGATCTGCGCGGCGGCCGGCGTCGTCGCGGCCCCGAGCAACAGCACCGCACCGGCCACGGCGAGCACGGTCCAGCGAGAAGTAGAGACGGGGTCGCTCCTCATGGGCGCGTTGCGCGAAGTGGGGTCAGGAAGACGCGCTCGCTGATGGGGCATCGTTCGGAAACTCGATCTTGCGCGCCGTGAATCCGGCTTCCTTCACGGCCTTCTGAATCTGATTCTTCGTGAGCGACTTCTCCTTCTTGAACGCGAGCAGGACGCGGCCCTTCTCCAGCTGGACCTCCATCTGTTGGATGGCGTCGAGCGTCCCCAACTTCTTCTCCAGTCCGTACGCGCAGAAGGGGCACGCCAGGCCGTCGACGTAGACGGTCGCGTCTGGATTTTGAACCGTATCGTGCCGGTCTTGCGCCAGGGTGTCAGGGGCAAACGCCCCTCCAGCGAGGAGAACCGCGAGCAGCGCAGGGAGCAGGGAGCGGACAGTCATGGGTGGGCACAGAACGTTGGTACGGAGGATCGTCGATCAGGAAAATTCAGGGATCGTGCGCAACGGCTGCCCGACGCTACGGATCGCATCGGTAAACAGCTCGCCGCGGCCCCAGAGGGAATTTACGAAAATCGAGGAGACGCTCGCGGCCATCGCCACCATCGCCCACACCGGATGGAGGAGGCCCGTGGCGGCGATCGGAATGCCGACGCCGTTGAAGAGGAAGGCCAGCGCCACGTTCTGGGTCATCTTGCGGTAGCCCCACCGGCTAATGGTGTACGCATCGTGGATCGCGGTCAGTCGGTCGGCCATGATGATGACGTCGGCCGACTCGATGGCGATGTCGGTCCCCGTGCCGAGGGCGATGCCCACGTCGGCCTGCATGAGGGCCGGGGCGTCGTTGATGCCGTCGCCCACCATAGCTACGCGATGGTCCCGCTCCTGCATTGCGCGCAGGTGCTCGGCCTTTTCGTCGGGCAGCACCTCGGCGTGGACGGTGTCGATGCCCACCGTCTCGGCGATGGCACGGGCGGTGCGTTCGTTGTCGCCGGTGAGGAGTGCCGTTTCGAGGCCCGCGTCGTGGAGCCGGTCGATGGCCTCTTTCGCATCGCCCTTGAGCGGATCGCCGAGGGCCAGCAGGCCCCGGAGTTGCCCGTTCCAGGCAACCCCGATCACCGTCCAGCCCTCATCCCGGAACGAGGCAACACGGTCACGACGCGCTTCCGGATCGATCCCCTCTGTCTCGGCGAGGTACCGCAGGCTGCCCACCCGGACGCGAGTGTCCTCGACCCGGGCCTCGACGCCCTTTCCCGTGACCGAGGAGAAGTCGTCGGCCGCCGGCCACGACAGGTCCCGCTCGCGGGCGGCCTCCACGACCGCCGCGGCCAGCGGGTGCTCCGAGCGCGCCTCGACGGCCGCGGCCGTCCGAAAGAGCGCCTCCGTCGTCGTATCGCCGATCGGCACGTGGTCCTGGACGGTGGGGGTCCCTTTGGTAATCGTCCCGGTCTTATCCAGGACCACGTGCGTCACGGCGTGTAAGGCTTGAAAGGACTCGCCGGTGCGCATGAGGAGGCCCGCGTCGGCGGCCTCGCCCGCGCCCCGAACGATGGAGAGCGGCGCCGAGATGCCTACGGCGCACGGATACCCCATCACCAGCACGCTCAGTCCGGCAAACAGCGCGCGCTGCACGTCGGCCGTACCGGTGAGCCCGAGCGTGCCGAGGCCCCAGCCGAGGGCGGCGAGCAGGGCAACGGTGAGGACCGCCGGCGTGTAGACCCGCAGCACCCGATCTACGAGGTGCAGCAGGTCCGGCTTGAGGGCCTGCGCCTCCTCCACCTGGCGGGCCACCTGATTGAGAAAACTCTCCGCCCCGGTCGCCGTCACTTCGATCAGCAGCGTGCCGGTCTGAGCGATAGATCCCCCGATTACCGCGTCGCCCTCGGTCTTTTCCTCCGGCATCGGCTCGCCGGTCACCAGCGACTCATCCACGCCCGAACGACCCTCGCGCACGACGCCGTCGACCGGAATCGTGTCGCCGGGCCGAACGCGCACCCGGTCCCCTTCCTCGATCGTATCGACGGGCACTTCTACCTCCTCCCCATCCCGAACCACCCGGGCCGTGTCGGGCTGCAGGTCCAGAAGCTTCTTCACCGACTGCGCGCTTCGGGTCTGGACGATGAGGGCCAGCCACTCGGAAAAGATGTGGTAGGTGAGCACCATCACCGACACGGCAAAAAACGCCGCCGACGGAAACCCCGGCAGGTCCGTTGCAAGCCCGATCGTGCCCCCAAACAGCCCGGCGAACGCCCCCATCTCCACGAGCACGTGCTGGTTGAGGATGCCGCGGCGGAGGACCTGGCCTGCCTTCTTCAAAATGGGCAGGGCCAGCCCGAAAACCATCGCGAGCGCACAGCCTCCGACGATCCAGGGGACCAACGCGTTGATCACGCCGGTCTGCTGCAGGGCGAACAGGCCGCCCCCCAGCATCGCCAGCCCGGCACTCCCGCCCATCGCTACGGCCCAGCCCCTGCCCCGCAGCACCAGGTAGCCAAACGCCACAAAGCTCAGAAAGACCGCCGCAGACAGCCCAAACGCCCACAGTGCCCCCGGATTCGCGATCAGGGCCACCGTCGCCAGGCTCAGAGCAATGGCCGCAAAGAACCGGCGCCCTTCGTCGGCGAGCTTCGCCTCCTGTTCCTCGAACGGACGAGTCTTGCGCGGATCGGAGATCTCGTACCCGACGTCGCGGAGCGTCTCCGCGATGGCCGTCGGCCCGATGGCGTCCGGGTCGTACTCGACCAGGGCCTGCTCGTGGGTGAGGCTTACGGCCACGTCGTCGACCCCGTCTTGCGCTCCCAGCGCCTGCTCGATGGTGCCGGTACAGAGGGAACAGTGCATTCCGCCGATGCGGGTGCGAAGGCGCCGACGCCCGTTGGGGCCCGACTCGTCGCTAAAGAGACGCTCTTTCGTCGCGTCGGAGAGCGTGGCCGTGGCCATCTTGCAGGGGAACGCAGTTCAGCAAAATACGAAGTCCCGATCCAGGCAAAGGCCCCCAGTGAGCCATCGGAGTCATGCGGGCTCCGGATACCCGGCGGTCTCGACGGCAGCCGTCAGGTCGTCGACGTCGACGGAGTCGTCTGCAACCTTTACCTCGGCCGCCTTGTCGTCGAGGGAGACCTCCGCCGAGCGGACGCCCCCCAGCCGTTCCAGTACGGTGGTGACGCGATCGGCGCAGCCCTCGCAGTGCATGTCGGGAACGCGAAATCGAACGTCGGTTGCGGGCATGGAGGCAATTGATCCTGTTGGGCTGTCGGACTGTGCAGATCCTCCTATGGGCTGTATCATGGTACAGCGTTCCCGCTAGAAACAGATTTGTTACATTTGGGGATGCTTTTCCGGTGATTCAGCGACAGGAAGCGCCGATGCCTCCCCGATTCATCGCTCCTCGGTCCCGCCCCCTGGCACGAACGGGTCCGGAAGTGCCTGGAGCTTGTCGGGGTTCATGACGGTGTAGACCGCCTGGATCTGTCCGTTAGCGACGCGGAACCCCCAGACGCTGTGGACGCGGTCGTCCTGCAGGGCGAGCAGGCCGGGGCGCCCGTTCACGCGGATCGGACGCACCTCGATGTCCTCGTCCGCATCTGAGGCGATGCTGCGATAGAAGCGCGTCACTCGATCGAGCCCTTCGATGGGGCGCTTGGCCGCCCCCGGAAGGTCGCCCCCGTCGGTATAGTGTGTGACGTCGTCCGCCAGCATCTCGGCCAGAGCCTCGGGGTCGCCTCGTTTGAGGGCCTCGACGAAGGGCCCCAGCAGTTCGGCGTGGGCCGCGGGTGGGGCATCGATGTCGTCGCCGTTCGCATCGATGCGGGTGCGGGCCCGCTGTGCAATCTTGCGGCAGTGCGCCTCCGTCCGATCCACGAGCCGCGCAATCTCGGCGTACGGGCGGTCGAATGCCTCCCGCAGGACGTAGACGGCACGCTCGATCGGCCGAAGGTCGTCGAGCAGCACCAGGAGCGCCATCGACAGCTCGCTGGTTTCCTCAATCGGGACGTCGGGATGCGATTCGGTCTCGACCACCGGCTCCGGAAGCCAGGGGCCAGTGTACTGCTCACGTTCGGCCCGGGCCGAGGTCAGTTCGTCGAGGCACAGTCGCGTCACGATTGTCGAGAGGTAGGCCTCGGGGTCGTCCACCTCGTCGGGGTCAGCCGTGCCCCACCGCAGGTAGGCGTCCTGCACCACGTCCTCCGCCCGGGAAACCCGACCCAGCATGCCGTAGGCGAGCCGCAGGAGCCGCTCCCGGTGAGCCTCGAATGTAGACGCAGCATCAGTCACGGAGATGGGTGCTGCCGTTTCGCAACGTTCCAACGTTGAATGTGAATGCCGACGAGGACCGCAGATCCATCGATGAACGACGCCCAGCCGGAGGTCAAGTCGTCTTCTCGAAGGCAGAAACGCCTCACACCGAGCAGAGACCGTCCGAGCCGATGTTGAGCGGGCCGGTCATGCGGTTCCAGTAGTTCTCCGTGGCACACAGCCACGTGATCTCTACAATTTCCCGTTCCGAGAAGTGGTCCTGGAGGGCCTCGAACGTGGCGTCGTCGACGTGCACGTCTTCGGTGATCGCCTCCGCGTAGGCGAGTGCCGCTCGTTCGGCCGCCGAGAACCGGTCACTCGTCTCGTACTCGGGCACCGCACGGAGGGTCTGAACGTCCACGGCCTGCTCCTCCGCCCCCGCCTCGGCTAGGTCGATACAGAAGGCACACCCGTTCAAAAACGCCACGTAGCGCTTCAGTAGAAATCGGAGACGAGAGGGCAGCGAGAGGGCCTCTTCCAGCTTCTGCGTCTCGTAGGCGTGCCGCAGACTTTCGGGGAGGCGCGCCTGCACCACTTTCATCGGAGTAATGACTGTGCCCTCGGTCCACTCGGCGATCTTGTAGGCGAGCCACACCCACCACGAGTCCGGCTCCTCGATGGGGGCGAGGCGAGACGTTGAGTTCACGGCGGCGGCTTTCCCATTGTCGATCGTAGTGGCGTCGGTCTGAACGGCGTTCATGGGTCAGGGAAGTCTGGGTTGGTCCGAATGAGTGCGCGTGCATGCGACGACGGAGGCCAAAGATGCGTGACACTCCCTGTCCGGTTTCACTTCTTCTTCGTTCTTGTGTGAATACTTGCAGTAATCTGAGATGTGGGGGCTTCAGTCGGCGGAGCGGTGGTGACGTCCCCGACGAGTTATACGTTCGGGCGCAGTTGTGCAGGCGTGCTGGGGGGCCGGGGGACGACTCTTCAGGACGATCGGTGGAGACAGGTCAGCACACCGCTCGCCTCAACGCGGGCCGACTCCCGAGCGGCACGTACTTCGTGCAGATTGCGGGCGGCAGACTTCCGGCAGACGCAACGCCTCCCCGTGGTGCAGTGACTTCGATCCTGTGGGGACGCGGGGACACTGGAGACGCGGAGAGGAGGGGACGCGGAGATGCGCGAAGGCACCGACCCATCACTACACCAACCCACCCCACACCATCCACAAACACCCCCCCTCACCAACCCACGAACTCACCAACTCACGAATCCACCAACAAACTAAAGCCCGAGCGACCCGAAGAGAACGACCCCGAGGGCAATCAGAATCGCATTTGCCAGCGAGATGGGCAGCAGGTACTTCCAGCCCAGCTGCATGAGCTGATTGTATTTGAAGCGCGGGAACGTCCACCGCACCCAGATGAAAAGGAAGGCGAAGAAGCTCACCTTCAGCATCAGGCTCACGAACTGGAGCACCGCGAGCCAACTTGAGCCCTCCAGCGCCGGCACCGCATCGAGCAGCAGCGGCTGGAACGGCACCAGGTAGCCCCCGAAGAAGAGCGTGACGATAAAGAAGGAGGCGATGAACCAGTTGACGTACTCGGCGAGAAAGAACATGCCGAACTTCATACCGCTGTATTCGGTGTGGTAGCCGGCCACCAGCTCCTCCTCCGCCTCCGGCAGGTCGAAGGGCAGGCGGTTCGTCTCGGCGAAGGCCGTGATGATAAAGATGATGCAGCCGACGGGATTGCGCACCACATTCCACCCCAGCAGTGCCCAGCCCGAACTTTGGTCCTCCACGATGGTCATAAAGTTGAGTGAGCCCGCGATGAGGACCACCGAGATCACCGCCAGGCCCATTGACAGCTCGTAGCTTACCATCTGGGCCGCCGAGCGAAGCCCCCCGAGCAGCGAATATTTGCTGTTGGAGCTCCAGCCCGCGAGCGTGACCCCGTAGACACTGATGGAGGTAAGCGCCAGCAGCATGATCACCCCCACGTTGAGATCGGCGATGACTACGCCCTTGGCGAATGGAATGAGGGCGGCAGTGGTCATGGCGATGACGACCATGATGACCGGCGCCATTGAGTGAATGACCTTGTTCGACTGGGCCGGCTGCACGTCCTCCTTCAGCACAAACTTGAACACGTCGGCAAACGGCTGCAGGATGCCGAGTGGACCCACACGATTGGGGCCGGGGCGATTCTGAATAAAGGCCGAGACGCGCCGCTCCGCGTACACCAGCAGCGACGCGGAAAGCAGCATCGCGTTGATCACAATGAAGGCGGCGACGGCCGTCCAACCTATCGAAAGACCCATGTCCGTGCCAGTCGAGTCCAAGATCCACCGAGTTGAGAATGCGGTCTCCCGTCCCGATTCCTCGAAATACCGATTGGCTGTCGGGGCGGAGCGCATCGTCAGCCCCAGCGGGAGAACAGCCTGGAATTTTCTACAGCCTCCTAACCTAGCTGTTGCCGTCGAGGGGCGCAAGGAAGGGGAGGTGCCCCTGGCCTCTCCGCCCCATGCGGGGACGGCTATTTTCGGGAGAGTTCACGCTGGGAAAAGGAGGGGACAGTTGTCCGGCCGTCACCATTTCGGATACGCCTCGTCCCGAGTAGGGGCCGTCCGTGAGACCGCAGGCCCCGAAAGGGCGACGAATCTCATCTCGCTGCCATTAGTTGCACGGTCCTATCACTGGCGTTTTTCATATGGCGGCAGCGACCATTTTCTTAACTGCGACAGTGGCGCGCTCCCGATCCTGAAATGAGCCGGTGCGCAGCGAAGGGCGGCGTACCGAACTCATCGGGGGCGGGGCACCGCGTTTGATCTCCACCGTCCCCCGTGATCATGGCTGAGACGGGCGTCCCGACGTTTCGTGCTGCTTCACCGGGCGTAATGGCGGGGCTTCTGGTAAGCGTATCGCTCACGCTGTTCGGGTGTGCACCACAGACGAAGACGACCGCGCCCCCGGTAGAGGTCCCCGATACGTTTTCGGCCCCCGGCACCCAGCCTGCCCCGGGGCGGTGGTGGACCGCCTTCGGCAATGAACGGCTCAATGCGCTCGTGGACAGCGCCACGGCGTCGAACCTTACACTGAAGACGGCCTGGCAGCGACTGCAGGCGGCACGGGCAGTCGTGGATCGCGAGTCGGCGAGCCTGCTTCCGTCGATCGACGCGTCGGCACAAGGGGAGGTACGTAACACGCAGCCCGACGGCTCGGGGACGGAGCAGCTCCAGTTCGGGCTGAGTGCCGGGTACGAGGTGGACCTGTGGGGCCGCCTGACGTCGCAGGTCGCGGCGGAGCGGTTTCGGGCCCGGGCCACCCGGGCCGACTACCAGACGGCGGCCCTCTCGCTCTCGGCCGAGGTGGTCCGTACCTGGGTGCGGCTCGCGGAGGCGCGCAGCCAGCGCCGCCTCGTCGATCGGCAGATCGACACCAATCAGAAGGTGCTCAATCTTCTCGAAGCCCGCTTCAAGGCGGGGCAAATCCGGAGCGAAGACGTGCTTCGGCAGCGCCAACTGCTGGAGTCGACCCGGCAGCAGCGCGCCGCAGTGGAAACTCGGGTGCAGGAGCTCGAACACCGGCTGGCTGTGCTGCTGGGTCGATTGCCCCAGACCGGAGTGGCCGCGCCCCCCGATACCCTCCCCGAACTGCCGCCTCTTCCGGCCACGGGTGTCCCCGCCAATCTGGTACGCCGCCGCCCGGATGTCCGGCGCGCATACAATCTCTTAAAAGCGGCGGACCGCGACCTTGCGGCGGCGATCAGCAACCAGTACCCGCGCCTCACGCTCACGGCCTCGGCCTCGTCCGCGACCGACGGCGCACAGGCCTTGTTTAAAGACTGGGCGTACGCGTTTGCGGGGGATCTGCTGGCGCCCCTTTTTCGCGGGGGCGCGCTCCGGGCCGAGGTCCGCCGGACAGAAGCCGTGCGCACGCAGCGGCTCTACGCGTATGGGCAGGCCGTCCTCACCGCCTTTCAGGACGTCGAAGACGCGCTGGTCCGCGAGCAACAGCAGCGCAAGCAAATTCAGAGCCTGGAGGCGCAGGTCCGATTGGCCCAACAGTCGTACGAGCAGCTTCGCGTGCAGTACTTTAACGGGGCCGTGGACTACTTGGAGGTGCTCACGGCGCTTGAGGAGGTACAGCAGCTCCGCCGCGACCTGCTCGGGGCTCGGCGGGAGCTGGTGGAGGTCCGCATTGCGCTGTACCGGGCCCTCGCCGGGGGCTTCGACACCGGGCGCGGTGCCGACGAATGATCGCCCGCATCGTTGAGACGGCGGACCGCAGACGGGGGGCATCCGTCGAACGCATCCTGTCGACCTCCCCGGTGCACTCGTTCCATGACCGTTCGCACGAACTGGCCTGACTTGCAATGACCGATCCGTCCACTGCCGATGAGCAAGACGGTCTGGACTGGAAAACGACACTCCTTGTCTCCTTCGTCATCCTGGCCGCCGGAGCGGGCGTCACGACGCTGATTTTCTTCACCGAACCGACGGCCCAGCGGTCGGGAGCCACGCGGGAAACGGCCATGCTCGTAGACGTGAAGCCGGTGGCGCGGGCGACCGTGCGGCCCACGATTGAGGCGATGGGCACTGTGCGCCCGGCGCAGGACATCGTGTTGAGTCCGCGGGTGAGCGGCCGCGTCCTCCGGCGCGGAGAGGGATTTACGCCGGGGGGGTACGTGGAGGAGGGAGACACGCTGCTTCAGATCGATCCCTCCGACTACCGCAACACCCTGCAGCAGCGCCGCAGCGAGTTGCGCCAGGCCAAGGCCGACCTGAAGCTTGAGATGGGCCGCCAGGACGTGGCCCAGCAGGACTACCAGTTGCTCGGCGACACGCTCTCGGGGGCAAACAAGGCGCTGGTGTTGCGGACGCCGCAGCTCAAGTCGGCCCGATCGGCGGTCGAGTCGGCACGGGCGGCCGTCGAGCAGGCCAGACTCGACCTGCAGCGCACCACCATCACGGCTCCGTTCGACGCCCACATTCTGAGTCGGAACGTGAACGTAGGCTCGAAGGTGGCTCCGGGGGACGAGCTGGGTCGGCTCGTGGGCCTCGATACCTACTGGGTGGAGGCGACCGTGCCCGTTTCGAAGCTCCGCTGGCTGAGGATCCCCGACGACGGGACGCGCGGCTCGCCGGTCCAGGTTCGAAACCGCACGGCGTGGCCGGAGGGAACGTCCCGCACGGGCTACGTCCACAAGTTGCTGGGAGCGCTGGAGGACCAGACGCGGCTGGCCCGGGTGCTCATCTCGGTCCCCGATCCCCACGCCCGCACCGCCGACGACTCCGATCAACCCCGACTCATGATCGGGGCGTACGTGGAGGCGCGGATCCAGGCCGAGGCGCTCGAGAACGTCGTTCGGCTCAACCGGGACTACGTTCGGGAGAACGAGACGGTGTGGGTCATGGAACATCAGAAGCTCGAGATTCGGGACGTTCACGTTGCCGTCCGCGACCCGACGTACGCCTACATCGACGAGGGGCTGGCTGAGGGGGATTCGGTGGTGACCACCAACCTCGCTACGGTGCGGGACGGGGCGCCGCTTCGGTTGGAGGACGGGCCGCCGGAGACGGAGCGGGATACGCTGCCGAGTCCTGAATAGTGGATTGGTGGATGGTAGGAGGGTGAGTTGGTGGAAGGGGAGGGTCGAAAATTGGCAGATTGAAGATTGCGGACGGGGAATTCGAGCGGGAATGCCATTCCGTAGAGCGTCCCGCTGGGACGGTTCCCGCCTGGAAGAGTGCTTCCCGTGCACTTTTGGATTCGATTGACACAAGACGATGGCTGATTCTGAGGGGACGCCGGACCGCGAGGTTACCGGGCCGATTGCCTTCATGGCCCAGAACCCCATTGCCGCCAACCTGCTGATGGTCATCCTGATCGGCGGGGGGCTCTGGACGGCCTACAACATGCAGAAGGAGGTCTTTCCCCAGTACCAGCTGGGCGTCGTGCAGGTGAGTGTGGCGTATCCCGGGGCCGCGCCGGCGGAGGTGGAGCAGGGCATCCTGCGGCCGGTGGAAGAGGCCATCCGGGGCGTGGAGGGCATCAAAGAGGTGTCGTCGACGGCGCAGGAAGGACGGGGCGAGGTGTCCATCGAGCTGGTGGCCGGGACCGATCGGATGAAGGCGTTTCAGGACATCAACCAGGCCGTCAATCGCATCCGAACCTTCCCTGACGACATTGAGGAGCCGGAGGTGCAGTTGCAGTCCAATCAGCGGGAGGTGATGAGCATCGGGCTGTACGGGAAGACGGACATCTGGAGGCTTCGCAAGCTGGCAGAAACCGTGCGGGACCGGCTTCTGAGCAACGACGCCATCACGCAGGTGGAGATCGGGAACGTGCCCGATTACATGACCCACGTCGAAATTCCTCGTAGTCGACTTCGGAAGTACGACCTCACGCTGGACGAGGTCGCGAACATCATCGCGGAGTCGAGCGAAGACATTCCGGCGGGGGCGGTGGAGACGAACTCGGGCGAGATCCTTCTTCGGGTGAAGGAGCGGAAACAGTGGGCGGAGCAGTTCGGAAACGTGAAGGTGATTTCGTCGGACGTGGGCAGTAGCGTCACGCTCGCGGATCTCGCCACCATTACCGACGGGTTTGAGGAAACCGGCTTCCACGGCCAGTTCAACCGCCAGCCCACGATCGATCTTCAGATCTACCGGGTGGGGGAGCAGTCGCCGCTCGACATTGCGGCCCAGGCGAAGTCGGTGATGCGAAGCGCGCAGGCAGGCTTTCCCCCGGGGGTCAAGTACCGCATCGACAGCAATACGGCCGACGACTATCGGGACCGGATGTCGCTACTCGTCGAAAACGGCATCCTCGCCATTCTCATCGTTTTGCTCATCCTGGCCCTCTTCCTCGACTACCGGCTGGCCTTCTGGGTGATGATGGGCATGGCCATCTCGTTCGTCGGGGCCCTGCTGTTTCTGCCGGTCATCGACCTGAGCATCAACATGATCTCGATGTTCGGCTTCCTGGTGGTGCTCGGGATCGTGGTGGACGATGCCATTGTGGTGGGGGAGAACGTCTACGAGTACCGCCGGCAGGGCATGGGCCTGATGGAGGCCGCCATCGAGGGGGCGCGGGACATGGCCAAGCCGGTCACGTTTGCCATTCTCACAAACATCATTGCCTTCGTTCCGCTCCTCTTCATTCCGGGCAGCACGGGCAAGTACTGGTGGCCCCTCCCCGCCGTCGTAATTGTGGTGCTCGTCGTGTCCTTGCTGGAGGCCCTCTTCATCCTCCCGGCGCACCTGGGGCACAGCTCGGACACCGACCGCCTGGCGATTGGGGAGCGCCTACACCGCTGGCAGCGGGCGTTTGCGCGTCGGTTCAACCGCTTCGTCGACACGTACTACCGATGGTTCCTCGACACCTGTCTCCGCCACCGCTACATCACGCTCAGCGCGGCGCTCTCGCTGCTCGTGGTGGTGGGGGGCTACGGCTACAGCGACCACATGGGCATGATCTTGATGCCCGAGGTGGCGGCCGACGAGATCGAGGCCGGGGCGTCGCTGCCGGTGGGCACCACGCCGGCCCAAGCGTCCAAGATGGCACGAAACCTCACCGACGCCACACACCGGATGTTTGAGGAGCACGACCTGGACCGGGTGGCCGACGGGATCAAGACCAACGTGCGCGGCCAAAGCTTCATTGACATCGAGATTGTGATGAAGCCGCCCACCGAGCGCGAGATGACGGCGCAGGAGGTCGTCGAGCTCTGGCGGGACGAGATTGGCGACGTCAAGGGCCTCGACCAGATTGCGTTCGAGGCCGAGCGCGGCCCCGGGGGCTACCGACAGGACATTAGCGTCGACCTCAGCCACTCCAGCATCGACGTGCTGGAGAAGGCCAGTCAGGCGTTCTTCGAGCGCGTCAAGTCGTTCGAGGCCACCCGTGACGTGAACGACAACTACAATCGGGGCAAGACCCAGTTTGACTTTCACCTCCTGCCGGAAGGGCGGAGGCTCGGCCTCACGCCCGAGATGGTGGGCCGGCAGGTGCGCAGTGCGTTCTACGGCGCCCTCGCCATGCGCCAGTTGCGGGGCACCAACGAGATCGAGGTCCGCGTGAAGCTACCCCGCAAGCAGCGGAAGGACCTGCACCACCTGAAAGACTTCGTTCTGCAGACGCCGGACGGGATGGAGGTGCCGCTGATGGATGTGGTGAAGGTGGAGAGGGGGCAGGCCTTCACGACGATCAACCGGCGGGACGGGCGCCGGGTCGTCACCGTGAGCATGGACGCGCAGCCGGCCAATGCCGTGGGCCGGGTGCTGGAGTCGATCCGGACGGACGTGCTGCCAGACCTCCGGTCCCAGTTTTCCGGCCTCACCTGGAGCTTTGAGGGCAGTCAGGCGGACATGCGGGAATCCACGAGGATGCTCTGGGGCGGCTTCGCGCTGGCTATGCTCGTCATCTACGCGCTACTGGCTGTCGCCTTTAGCAGCTACCTGCAGCCCCTCATCGTGATGGGGGCTATTCCTTTCGGGGTTGTCGGGGCCGTAATCGGGCACATTCTGCTGGGCTACGACCTGTCGCTCGTGAGCCTGATGGGGGTGATCGCCCTCTCGGGCGTCGTCCTCAACGACTCCCTCATCATGATCGACTACGCCAACAAGAAACGTGTGGATCAGTCGGTGTTCGAGGCCATCCATGAGGCTGGACTCCGGCGCTTCCGGCCCATCATGCTTACGACGCTCACGACCTTCGGGGGCCTGACCCCGATCATCCTCGAAACGTCCCGCCAGGCCACCCAGCTGATTCCGATGGCCATCTCGCTCGGTTTCGGGATCGTCTTCGCGACGTCCATTATCCTTGTGCTCGTGCCCTGTCTCTATCTGATTCTCGAAGACCTGATCGAAGTAACGTCGGGGTAGCGGGTTGTTTGGTGTGTTGGTGGGTGGTGGGTTGGTGAATGGGTGGGCTGGTTGGTGGTGGGTTATGTTTGGTGGGGGACGTGTGTCTATGGGACGAGCGGTTGTCTCATTGATCGATGCAAGCAAATGGGTGCAGCGCAGAGTTTTCGGGATCTCGAGACGTATCAAAAGGCGCGGCAGCAGTCGCAGTACATTTTCCGGCTGACGCAGGAGTTTCCGAAGGAGGAGACCTATTCGCTGACCGATCAGATCCGGCGCTCGTCCCGGGCCGTGTGCGCGTTGCTGGCAGAGGCGTGGGCCCGGCGTCCGTACGAGGCGGCGTTCGTCAACAAGCTGAACCAGGCCCTCGCCGAGGCGATGGAGACGCAGTCCTGGCTCGATGCGGCGCACGACTGCGGCTACATCGAGGCGGAGACCCACGACACCCTCGATACGGAGTGGGAACGCATCGGTGGAGCTGAACCGCATGATCCAGCACGCCGAGAGCTTCTGCGAGTAATCCTCACTTCCCACCAACCCCCCAACGTACCATCCTACTACCGCACTAACCCACCAATCACGACGTGAGAAACGACCGGATCCGCTCCAGAACACCGCCCCGTTCAATGTCGCCGAGCCACGCCTCGAACCGATCCGGAGAACGGACCACGATGCGGCGGCCCTCCTGGTCGGCTCGCACGTCGGCCGGCAGGTGGC
>JBDGQN010000019.1:0-11242 GCA_042219055.1 Salinibacter sp.
CAGATGCTCAACGAGCGGGCCCTCAGCACGGAGCACTACCAGACGGCCCAGGACGTGAAGGAGATCCTGCAGCGTTACGAGGAGCTGCAAGACATCATCGCCATTCTGGGCATGGACGAGCTGAGCGAAGAAGACAAGCAGGCCGTCAACCGCGCCCGCCGCGTCCAGCGCTTCCTGAGCCAGCCGTTCTTCGTGGCCGAACAGTTTACCGGTACGCCCGGCCAGTACGTGGAGATCGACGAGACCATCCGCGGTTTCCGCATGATTCTCGACGGCGAGCTCGATCACCTGCCCGAACGCGCTTTCCTCCTCAAGGGCACAATCGACGACGTCATTGAGGAGGGCGAGAAGATGCTCGAAGAAGAGTAATCGCGTTGAGTGTTATGCGTTGTGCGTTGAGCGTTTGAGTGATGCACAACCCCCAACCCTCAAACCCAAAACCCAGAGATGGCAGACGAACTCACCGTTGACATCGTTACGCCGGACGAGCACGCCTACCAGGGTCCGGCCAATGGCGTGCGTGCCCCCGGCGTGGAAGGCTCTTTCGAGGTCCGCAGGGACCACGCGCCTATGATCTCGGCCTTTGGCATCGGGCCGCTGATCGTGAAGACGCAGGCGGCCCACGAATACGCCGACATGCACAACGACCGCATCATCTTCGCCACGAGCGGAGGCTTCCTCGAGATCGTGGACAACAAGGTGACCGTGCTCGCCGAAACGGCGGAGCCGGCCTCGGAAATTGACATGGAACGGGCCGAGAACGCCGAAGAGCGGGCGCGCCAGCAGTTGGAGTCTGGGGTGCAGGGCGAAGAGCGCGAGAAGCATGAGGCCGCCCTGGAGCGCGCCCGGAACCGTCTGCGGGTGGGCATGGGCAAGGTAGGTACTCGGCAGTCGTAACCAACGTCGTGGCCCGAGCATTCGGGGGTGGCCCTTCAACGGGGAGCGGGGCCTGAACGGATCGTCCGGAGAGCCGTTTTCATTTCTGTTGTCTCTCACGGCCTCTCCCCCACCCTTGCCATGGAGAAAAGGAAGAATCTCTTTCGTATCGACACCGGTCGTACGCACGGCTGGCAGGTGCGCATCATCCGCGACGGCGACCGGTACACCAAGCTTTTTTCGGACAAGAAGTACGGCGGCAAAGAGGCCGCCTATGAAAAGGCCCTCGCCCACCGCAACGAGAAGCTCGAGGAGCTTCCTGATCTTCCGGAGGAGGGTCCCCTCCAGACCGATGAGGTGCATCAGCGGCGCTGGGAAGCCGTCACCCGCACCGGCGTGAAGGGCATCGGGTTTACGATGACGACCTATAGCAGTGCCACCGACGTCAAGCGCCCCTACATCAGTGTGCACTGGCCGGGGGAGGAACGGTGGCGCTGCACGAGCTTCTCGATCATCAAGCACGGCGTGCAGGGCGCCCTCAACGAAGCCGCCGTGACGCTGACCGAGCACGTCGACCACGACCTCACGGTGGAGGAGATGATTGAGACGGCCCGCCCGGCGGTCGAACGACTGCTTGAGCAAAACGACGCTGTTTGAGAGTGGAAGAGAGGGCGAAAGGGAGAGAGAATGCGGCGGCGTGTCAGATTTCAGCACCCAGGTCCTCCTCTGATACCACCTGCCAAGGATCAGCGTGCAATAACCCGGAATGTCGAGATCGTCCGGTCGATCGTGTGTTATTCCCGGTGGCGCCGTTGGAGTCCAACGGCGCTACAGAAGAACCGCGGACTCGCTGAGAGAAAGTGCACATAAATCTCTCGCATCTGGTATGAGGTCCTCTCTCCATCTCGCCCTCGGAGTAGCCTCCTCTTCCCCCGTTCTCCCTCTCGCCCTTTCCCAGACTTCCCCATGAGAACCTGGCTCCCCCTCGCCCTCGTGCTGCTCTGTATCGGGACCAGCGCGTCCGCTCAACCCGCGCCCGAACGCCCCTCCGACGATCTCTTGACGCGCCCCGCCCTGCAGGCCATCGTGGAGGCCCAGGTGGCCCGAGCCGGCGACACGCTGCGATCCAAGCTCGACGCCGAGGAGTCGGACATACGGGCCCGCGCCGCCTTTGCCCTTGCCTCCGTCCAGGACTCGGCCGCGGTTCCGGACCTCCTCCCGCTGCTCAAAGAGAGCATTCCTCTCGTCCAGACGGACGCGGCCTTCGCCCTCGGCCAGATGCCGCCTGCGAGCGTCCCCGAACCGCCGCTGCTCCGCGCACTCCGCTACGAGCGGGACGCCCGGGTGCAACGGCGTCTGATCGAGGCGCTGGGCAAAACCGGCGACGCAGAATCCCTGCGCTCTCTCCTGCGCCTCCGTCCGCCGCCGGGCCGCGCTCCCACGCTCGCCCTGGCCCTCGCCCGCTACGGCATGCGGGGCGTCACGGACTCGCTCGCGACGACCTGGCTCGTCGAGCACCTCCGAAGCGACGACCCCTGGACCCGTCGCAACGCCGCCTACGCACTGGGCCGCGTCGAGGCGCTCTCCCGACAGCTGTCGGGACGCGCCGACACCCTGCGTGCCGTGCTCAGCGACACGGCCCCCGACGCTCCGGCCGCCATGCACCTGCTCCGAGCGCTGGCCACGACAGGCGACTCGACCGACGCGCCCCGCATCGCAGAGTGGCTCCGCACCGCGCCGGACTGGCGGACGCGGGTAGAAGCCGCCCGGGCCCTCTCGGCCCTCCCCACCGGCACCGGCCCCCGCGCCGCCCTGGTCAGCGCCCTCGATGACCGCCATCCCCTCGTGGCCCGCACCGCCGCCGAGACGCTGGCTGGGCTCGACTGGTCGCCCGACCGTCTTGCCGCCATCGGCGCCTGGCTCGACGCCCACCCCGATCAGTGGCGCGTGGCGGCTCCCCTGCTGCGAGGCCTCGCCCGCAACGACCGTCCCAAGCGCGTGCTCGACACCGTCGCCCGCTGGCAAAGCGAGCGAGATCCTGTCGCCTACGCCGCCGCCCTGCCGGCCCTTGCTCCACTCGACGCTCCTCGCGCCGATTCGCTACTGGACGCCGCACTCCGGCACGATGACGTTCGGATCGCTACCGGAGCCGTCCGGGCCCTCGTGGACCGGTGGGAGCACACCCGACTGGACGGCGCGGAGGCTGCATTTGAACGTCTTTCTGCCGCCGTGCGCCGCGGCGACCCGGCACTCCTGTATCACGGCGCTCCCGCCCTCGCCGACTCCGCCTTCGCGCCGATGGGCGCGGCCGACACGCTGGCCGCCACCTACCGCACGCTCGCCACGCCCGATGACCTGGAGGGCATGACGGCCGTTCTGAACGCGCTCGGCACCCTCGACGGCCCCACAGCCGAATCCGTCCTCCGCGACGCCCTCGACCATCCCCATCACGCGATCCGGAAGGCCGCCGCGCAGGGACTCTCGGAGATTACGGACACGACCGTCACCGCCGCCGCGAAGCCACTGCCCGACACGCCCTCGCTTGACTGGGAATATTTGCGGAGACTCGGCCCGCACCCGCGCCTTATCCTGGAGACGAACCGCGGCACCGTGACAATCGAACTCGACACGGAGCAGGCGCCGCAGACGGTGCAGGCCATCACGCGATTTGCCCGTAACGGCCGCTACGCCAGCGTGCCGTTCCACCGGGTGGTACCGAATTTTGTGGTGCAGGGGGGCGACTTCGCGCGGCGCGACGGGTTCGGCGGCCCGGACTTCTTCCTCCGCACCGAGGCCACGCGCATCGGCCACCGTCGGGGCACCCTCGGCATGGCCAGCGCCGGGAAGGACACGGAGGGCTCGCAATTCTTCATTCCGCACAGCATGCAGCCGCACCTGGACGGCGACTACACGGCCTTTGGGCGGGTGACGGACGGGATGGACGTGGTGGACCAACTCCGCGCTTACGACCGAATCGAGACGGCACGGGTGGAGGCGACGAGCGATGAATAATCCTCATCTGCGGCGCAGGAACCCTCTCTGACGAACGCCTGTATCGGAAATTCACAAATCAACCATCTCGCTACTCATCGATCCCCCGCTCCAAGTATGGAGGTTACTCTCGATGAACACGGTCGTATTGCTGTGCCGAAGTCCCTTCGGGAAAAACTAGAGCTTGAGGCCGGAACAGAGCTCACCCTCGAGGTCGAGGGAAATCAGCTCCTTCTGAAGCCAACTCCTGAGCAAAGTGTCCTGCAAGAACGCGATGGGCTTCTCGTCTCTACAGCCGAGGTCGATCGGGAAATTGACGTCCAGTCGGTGATTGACGAAGCACGAACTGAACGATCCCAGAACATTGCCGATCTCGAAAACGAATGACGCCGCCCGATTCGTTTCTCGACACCTCCGTGGTGGTGCGCGCCGTCATCGAGAACCTGCCCAACCACCAGGAGGCGCGCTCCTATCTGGACCGCGCACGCCGTGGTACGGCAGACATCGCCCTCTCTACCCACGCCTTGGCGGAGCTCTTTGCCACCATCACGGCCCTTCCGACCCGGCCGCAGCACTCGCCGAAGGAAGCCAAGGCCCTGGTCGATGGGGTCGCTGACCTCTTGACCGTGACGGAGTTGAGCTACGAGGACTACGCCACGGCCCTTGACCGCATGGTCGAATACGATCTGTCGAGTGGAGCCATCTACGACGCCCTCCACGTCGTGGCCGCGGAAAAGACGGAGGCCGCGGAGCTTGTGACCTTCAACGGATCGGACTTTCGGCGGATGCCTCCGAAAGGAGCTACAGAACTGACGGTCCTGCCGTCATGACCAAGAGGCGTTGGACCCGTTCCGTGAGCCAGGGAACGATTCTTCGAATCCAGCAGGCAGAAGCGATCACTCAGACGCCTGCGCCCGAAACGCCTTGAAACTCTTGTTCTCGTAGGCGCCCGAGCCGACGTACCGGATCAACTGGAGGAAGGTGGCTCGCTTGATGTAGCCAGGCTGGCTGGCGATGGGCGTGCCGTCGGCCTTCAGGAAGGCAGTGGTGGGCACCCCCCGGGCCCCGAGGGCAAACCCAAGCTGTTTGGACGACAGCGTGCGGCCGTTGAACTGATGCTTCCCTGCCGTCGTGTCGCGGTTGAGGCGGGCGTACGTAAACTTCCGATCCAAATAGGCCCGAACTGTCGAGTCGGCGTACACCGTCTCCTGCATGCGCTGGCAGTAGGGGCACCACGGCGCATAGATCTCCAGCAGGATGGGCGTGCCCTGCGCCTCGGCCTGTTCGATCACCTCCCCGAGCGAGCGGGGCGGCATCTCCATCTGTGCGGGGGCCGTCTCTACGCCAACGACCAAGAGGACAATCGTCGCAAGGGCGGCTGGACGAAGAAGAGAGTGCATGGACTCAGGACGAGTAGTGGACGCACGGCGGTGCTCTGTGGATGCGTGCAAGCCCCGAGAGGTTCCTCCGTCGACAGGCGCCGGCCGCCCGAAATTGCCCTTCCCCGTGTCCACCGGTATTCTTCTGTCCCCCAGCGCTGTCCTCCCATCTGCTTCTCGGCTCTCATGCGCCCCCTCTTCACCGTTGCCCTGCTGGCCGAACTTCCCTTCGGCCTCGGCCTCGCTCTCACCCCAACGCTCCTCGTAAATCTCCTCGGCATGCCGGTGAGCACCGCCGGGACGCCGCTCCTCCGCGCCTTCGGCACCGCACTGCTGGGCTTCTCGGTGCTTCTGTGGATTGGCCGACAGAGCGACAGCGCGGAGACCCACTGGGCCGTGCTCGCAAGCCTGGAGACCTACTTGATCCCAAGCAGCCTCGTCTTCCTCGTCGGCCAGCTCTCTGGGTTCATGAACGCGATGGGCTGGGGCGTCGTCGGGCTGCAGGTTGGACTGGCCGTGGCCTTCGGATACGCCCTCGCTGCGACATAGCATCCTCTTCACCTCCTTGCGGTCCCCACTCCGCTTCCCTGATGCAAATCGCCGCCCTCCCCACCCCGTCCCTCCTCGTCGAGCAGTCGCGCCTGCAGGAAAATCTTGCGGCCATGCAAGAGAAGGCCGACGCGAACGACGTGACGCTGCGGCCCCACGCCAAGACGCACAAGTCCGGGGCCCTCGCCCGGCGGCAACGAGAGCGCGGCGCGGAGGGACTGACCGTCGCGACCGTGACGGAAGCCGAGACGTTCGTCGACGCGGGCCTCGACGACGTGCGCGTAGCATACCCGGTGACCGGCCGCGACAAACACGAGCGATTGCAGATGCTCCGAAACGAGGCGACAATCTCGTTCACGGTCGACACAGTCGCGGGCGCCGAGCAGGCCTCGTCCGTCTACGCGGAGGCGGACGATCCGGTCGATGTGCTGCTGGAGGTGGACGTGGGGCACGGCCGCTGCGGGGTGCACTGGTCGGACGACGCGGCGGCGGTGACGCTTGCGCAACACGTCGCGTCGCTTCCCGGACTCCGCCTCGCTGGACTTCTCACACATGCGGGACAGGCCTACAACGGCCCCGCCGGCGACGAAACGGAAGCCGAAGCGCTTCGTCGCGTCGCCCGGCACGAGCGCGACCGCATGCTGTCGCTGGCGTCGAGCCTGCACGACGCGGAGGCACCGGACATGATGCCCGAGACCTTCGAGATCAGTGTCGGCTCCACGCCCTCGATGGCTGCGTTCGAGAACGCCGAGCACGACGGATTCCGCGTCACCGAGATCCGTCCCGGCAACTACGTGATGCACGATGCGATGCAGGTGGCCCTCGGGGCGGCCTCGCTCGACGACTGTGCCCTCACGGTGCGCACGACCGTCATCAGCACACAGACGAAGCCGGACGGCACGCACCACGCCTTCGTCGACGCGGGAAAGAAAGTCTTCACCACCGACACCGGCTACGGCACGGAGGGACACGGCCTTGCCCTCGCCGACGCTTCCACCATGCAGCCCCATTCGGGCCTTTGGGTCGACCACCTGTCGGAAGAGCACGGATGGCTTACGGGGGGCGACGCCGCCGCCCTCACCGTGGGTGACCGGCTCCGCATCGTACCCAATCATGCCTGCGTGACGGTCGCCAACCAAGACCGGCTCCACGTCGTCGACGGCGACACGGTGGTCGACACGTGGACCGTGGACGCCCGTGGGTGGTGATCCTATTTCAACCATCAGCGCTTCAACCGGCACGTTCCCCCTTGGCCCAATGGAAGGAGCGTCCGTCGTGCTCGTCGTGATTCGATCGTCGGGCTCCGAACGTCACCACACACGAGGGACACGCAACGAACCCCAACAGCACAAGCGACATCGCATTCCCGCTCTTGGCGGCGCACACCTGTCCATCGCTTCCGGACCGTCGGCAGGACTACGGAAGTTCAGTCCCCGCCCATCGCCCCACGCGGGCAGACCCTTCCCGACGGATCGAGCACAGAATGGGTCCATCTAGTGCTTCAATTTACCCCCCTAAGATTGGTAACGCACTGTTCGTTGAGACAGCGGGAGAACACACAGCCCCGCATAGCATCAAAATTTTTTGACCTCGGGAATGAGACGAGATTAAAAGATCATCAGTTGTGACGATAACAGAAACCCTGGCCAAATGCCGCGCTCAGGGCTATCACGTGTCGACACTCTCTTCTGGGTTCCATGAAATTTCCAGCGTAATGCTCAAAACAAAATCGTTTCCCAGCGTCTTCGAAACTAATACGACCGAGTTAGTCGACGTAGCCGATGATCCCCTTGACGGTCTGAAAATTCAGGTCGACGACGAACAGTACGTCGTTGGAAAACTCGCCCTACGCGAAGGGACCGCTCCCCACAAAGGGATCAACAACGCCCCCTCCGATCTCGACTACCGTCTTCTTCTGCGGGCTGGACTAATGGTCGCGCAAGTCGGAGGGGCCAACTCTCCGCTGACGTTGACGACAGGCTTCCCGCACTCAACGTACCAGGTCCACCGCCGTAGCGCGCGCGATCTGATTCGGGGCGAGCAACACATTGAATTTGACGGCCGCCCATTCGGACGGAGCGAGCGCTCAGTCGTCGAGGTGGAAATTCCGGATGTCGAAATCATTCCGGAAATTGAGGGGCGTGACCGCTACCCGCGAGGGCGATCTTCAAGAGCGAGATCCGTTTTTTGCTGTCTCTTTGGGCTACGGAACGTTTGAGGCCATTCTGAGCCTTCCGTCCGGTCCCGTCCAGCGAACAGCGACGAGTGGAAACGGAGTTCGCTATGCCACCTCGTTGATGACCGAACGACTTCAGGAGAAGCATTACTTAGACATGCCCACGGAGCACCAGATTGACCTGGCGATGCGCCGAGGCTCGGTCATTGCTGGCCGCCAGCGGTACGATCTGTCGGAACTTCGACGCGAGGTTCTCCGCGTCTACTACAACGACGTCATTTCTCCCGCCCTCAAGAAGGCCTTCGACGACGGCGACTTTGGACGAGCCCGAAAGATGTATCTCGCCGGAGGAGGCGCGCTTTACACGGACCTCGTGGACGCGTTTGAAAATGAATTCGGGGAGATCCTGTCTCTGGAGGTCGTGCCCAACCCGGTCACCTATGTGAGCCGAGGATATGCGCTCCACTCCGCCGACGTGAACGGTAAAAGTCAGGACCATGCCGTCGGACTCGATCTTGGCAACGCCAACACGTCCGTCACCCTGTTCGACCAGGAGAGCGTATGACTCTTCTAACGTCCGCCTCGTCGCTCTCGCTCGAAGACATGTACCTGCGATGTTGGGATTTTTCTGGCACTCTTCCAACGATGCCCCCTCCCCTAACTCCTCCTCCGCCCTCTCGATGATTGGAGAAGGATCGACGGTGAAGGGATCATTTGATCTAAAGGAGGACGATCTCTGCGTCAACGGCGTGCTTGAGGGAGATGTACAAACCGAAGGCCACGTGCACGTGGCCCGAGGAGGAGCCATTCGGGGTGAGATCAAAGCCGGCTCGATTCGGCTCGCCGGCAGCGCGGAGGGGGTGCTTTCTGCTCAACAGGATCTCGTCCTGCTTGAATCGTCGGCGGTGCATGGCATTCTATGCGCCGAGGCGCTCACGATTGAGGACGGTGCAGACTTCGAGGGCGGCATTTGCGACACTGCGGAGCGCATCTCGGTGCTGGAGACAATTTTTGCCTCGACTGAGGAGTACACACTTCCCGGTCTTTCGTCGTCTCGCAGTGAGACAGCGGGAGCCCTCTCGTCGCTACCCTCTGAGACGACTGACCGATCCGTGGACCTCAACATTGAACAGTCGTCTCCCCCCACGAATGGAGACTTCCCCCGCCCAGCCCAGGAAGGCGACGGCATTTCGGCAGCCCGTTCGTCTTCGGTGGCGCCAAACACAAAGAAGGAGATCATCGAAGAAGATGAACGAGACGCCGAGGCCTCCGGCGACACTGAGACTCTCTCCGAACTCGAGTGGTGATTGCTGGCAGCCCTTACGTGTGCACTTCAGCCAGGCTCGGCCGTATGCGCTCGCGCACCTGCCCCCATTCCTATAGCAGAGATTTGTCGCACACTCTCGTCCACTTTTCATTGTGGGCTCCAGTCTGTCGCCTCGTTTCCTCTCTCTGATTCCTCTTCTCTGAAGCCCCTTCCGGACAAGGTCCTTCAAGGAAGTCAGGGCTTGTCGTCCATCTTCTCCTCGACGTTGTGAGAGGTCCCGAATATGAAAGTCTTCTTTCTGGGATTTCCGTGCCGGACATTGGTCAGAAGTATGTAGTCCTGCACATTGAGGAGAGTCCCCAGACGGTATCCCGGGACCGAACTAATATTTTCTGCGGTGGACCACCATGCACTTTTTCCGCACCTCAGATTCCGAAGGCCCGTTTTCGCGCAGGATTGATCGAGGCGTGTGGGATGCACGGCGGTGCACCCAACCTGTTTGCGGAATTGCACAATACGCATATTGAAATCTAGCAACTGGCGTAGGACAGGATAAACAAATTTGAAGAAGGACCGATGGATCGTGCTCATCAAAGATCGCCTCCGCTTCTCCGGATTGCGACGAAGAATCGTTTGAGCTCGGTGCTGGCCGACCGCAGACCATCGTCGGTTATCCGCTGTCTTGTGAAACATGGATCGCAGGCCGCCCCATGAGTTGCCCACCAAAAAGAACGACTCCGCCGAACGAACCGGGGCCCTCCACCGTCTGTACACATCGCGAATCGGTGCTCACCAGTCTTCCCCGGCATGACGGAGGTCCGCTCCTACACTGACATCGACACCCTGGCCGAGCGGCTGCGCGACGTACCGTACGAGTCGATCCTCCGCACCATCGGGCGCGTGGCCAAGCGGGAAGAGATCGAAGCGTACGCCGTGGGCGGCATGGTGCGCGACGTGCTCCTGGGCCGCTCCACCACGGACCTCGACTTCGTCACCGTGGGCCCCGGCACCGGCATCGAGCTGGCCGAGGCCGTCGGCGAGGAGCTGGGCGGCCGTACCGCACACGTCTACCCCAAGTTCGGCACCGCCGCCATCCGCATCCCCGCCGAGGAAGCACTTCCTGAAGACCGCACGGACGACGCGCTCGTGCTGGAGTTCGTCGCCGCCCGCAAAGAGAGCTACCGCTCTCACTCGCGCAAGCCGGAGGTGAAGGCCGGCACCCTGGAGGACGACCAGTATCGCCGCGACTTCACGGTGAACGCGATGGCGATCCACCTCGCGCCGGACCGCTTCGGCACCCTCATCGATCCGTTCGACGGGCGGCGCGACCTCGAGCGTCAGACGATCGACACGCCCCTCGACCCTGAAGAAACGTTCGAGGACGATCCCCTCCGCATGATCCGGGCCGCGCGGTTCGCCACACAGCTCGAGTTTCGGGTGTCCGACCGCGTGTTCGACGCCATGGGCACCCAGGCGCACCGCGTCGAGATTCTCAGCCAGGAGCGCATCACCGAGGAGGTCCACAAAATCCTGAAGGCCGACACGCCCTCCATCGGCTTCAAAATCCTGGAGGCCTCCGGCGTGCTGGAGCACTTCATGCCCGAGATCCAGCGCCTCAAGGGCGTCGACGAGGTCAACGGCCGTGACCACAAGGACAACTTTTACCACACGCTCGAAGTGCTCGACAACGTGGCCGAGCGGACCGCGGATCGGCCCGGCGAAGAGACGCGCTGGCTCCGCTGGGCGGCCCTCCTCCACGACGTCGCCAAGCCGAAGACCAAGCGCTTCGACCCGGAAGACGGCTGGACCTTCCACGGCCACGAGGACGTGGGCGCCCGCATGATTCCCGACCTCTTCCGCAAGTGGCGCCTGCCCACCGACGAGCGGATGGAGTACGTCCAGAAACTGGTGCGCCTCCACCTCCGCCCCATCGCGCTGGCCGACGAGAAGGTGACCGACTCCGCCGTGCGCCGCCTGCTCTACGAGGCCGGCGACGCCATCGAC
>JBDGQN010000190.1:0-597 GCA_042219055.1 Salinibacter sp.
ACGCTCTGTTTCGGGGCTGGCGCATTCCGCTGGACATTCTCGTGCGCACCCCCGAACAGTTCGAGCGGGGGCAGCGGCTTCAGGGCTTCATTGAGCGCACCGCCGCACGGGACGGCGTCGTCCTCTACCGGAGGGACCTGTCATGACCGATCCGGATCAACGCCAGGCTGCCCGCGCGTGGCTCGCCAAAGCCGATAGCGACCTTCGTAGCGCCCGCATCTTGCGGGAGGCCGAGCCGCCGCAGCCCGAAGAGTCCTGCTTTCACAGCCAGCAGGCCGCCGAAAAGTACCTGAAAGGCGTTCTGGCCTATTATGGAGAGGAGCCACCCCGGACCCACAATCTGAGCGTCCTCGTCGATCTCGGACGGGAGTGGGACGAAGGGCTCGAAGTCCTGTACACCCCCGCCGAGGCCCTCAATCCATTTGCGGTCCACGTGCGCTACCCGTCCACCGAGATTCAACCGGACGAAGACGACGCGACCACTGCGCTCCGTCACGCAGAAACCATCCGCGACCACGTCCATGCCCTCCTTTCCCTTTGAGTTTATCCATCGGGGACGATCCGACGCTCAATCTGCTTGGCCGCCTCCACGCCGGA
>JBDGQN010000190.1:607-7287 GCA_042219055.1 Salinibacter sp.
TTTTCGAGGCGCTCGAGGGTATCCTTCACCGCTCCGTACCCGAGGGTGTACTGTGGAATCGCATTCGACCAGTACACGTGGCGTCGAAAGACCGGGGCTCCCTCCACCCCGAGCAGTTGATGCAGGTCGGTCTCCACGAGGGATTGGAGAGCAGACGGATCGGGCGTGGCCTGCGTTGGAGCCCGCGCCCCCCCGACGAAGGTGGTGAGGAGCACGTGCCCCTCGGGCGCCCGGTCGGGGAAGAGCGTGGAGGAGAAGATCGTCCCGAGAATGTCGAGATCGTCCTCCACCGGCGGCACGAGCAGCCCGAATCCGTCAAGCGGATGGTCGATGGCCTCTCGGGGGTAGCCCAGCGCGAGCACACTCAGCGGGGGATACCAGACGTTGGCCAGCGGTTCGAGGTCCACCGGCGTGTCCACCTCCATTGCGCTCAGCTGGTGGAGCGGCACAGTGCAGACGAGGGCATCGAAGGTACGCGAGTGCTCCTGCTCGTCAGTGGGCTTCACCGTTATTCGCCACTGGTCGCCATCGCGGTGGAGGGCCTGGACCGGTGCGTTCAGGGAGAGGCGGTCTCCGAGGGCCTCGGCGAGGGCCTCAGGAAGCGTTTCGAGGCCGTTCCGGAACGAGAAGAGGCCGGACGGGACTTCTCGGGCTTCCCCGTCGCTACTCGCAAGTGCGCGTCCGAGGCCGCCGAGGAAGAGAGAGCCGTATTCGTCTTCAAGGGCTGCGAGGCGGGCGAAGGCGTGTCGGACGGAGAGCTTGTCCGGGGTACCCGCAAAAACCCCCCCGACGAACGGGGCAACCGCGTAGTCGAGCACTTCCGGTCCCAGCCGCCGACGCGTAAACTGGGCCACACTCTCTTCATCGACCCCAGCCCGTCCGATAAACGGTTCCGCCAGGAGGCGCAACTTGGCCCGCGTAGAGAAGAGGTCGGTCGTGAGGAAGGAGCCCATGGATCGGGGAAGCGGGGTCGGGTTCCCCCCCCGTACCACGTAGCGGGTGTCAGCCGTGTCGGAGGCCCAGATCCGCTTTCCCTCGAGGTCGAGGTCCTCGACGATCGTCTCCAGCGCCGCGGACCCCGCTCGAATTGAATTGGGTCCGTGCTCCACCAGGAACCCATCCACCCGGTCCGAGCGAATGACGCCTCCCCCCCGATCCGACGCTTCGAAGACGTGAACGGACGCGCCCTCGTGTTGTAACTGGTAGGCGGCGGCGAGTCCGGCCACGCCGCCCCCGATGACTCCGACGGTAGGCATAAGAGAGAACTGGTCTCGTGGGATCACACGTGTTCAGTTCAACGGACACTCTTTTCCCCCGTTTGGGAAAATGAGTGAAACCCCCGCTACTCAGTGGCGGTATCATTATCGATCGAGTTACACGCTCACAAATCACCACCGAGATTCCTTATGGCGACGGAAAAAATGAACGAAGATTGGCGCCGGATTCGAGATCAGATTAAAGACATCTGGGGCGAGACCGACTTCGACGACAAGCAGATGAAGCGAGCCCGCGGCGACATGGAGAAGATCATGGGTCTCATCCACGACAAAACTGACGAGTCTATCGAGGAAATCCGGCGGAAGATGAGTGCGATTCTGTAGCGGGGGGAGCGGCGGGGAGAACCCCGGAACCGAAATTGAGATGCAACACGCGGCCGGTTCCGAATGAAGCGGATCCGGCCTTCCGTGTGTCTCGTCCGTCCACGAGCAATTTTGGATTGGGCGGCTGCATCGGTTACGTTACGAATGGCTTCTGCCGCTGATAGCGTGGCGGTTCAGGGCCGTCCTCGGTTCTTGCACCAACGATTTTCCAATTCCAACGCTCATGCCCGAGTCCGATCCACTTGGCTCCGACGCCTCTACCGAAGATGCGACCTTCCAGGAGCAGGCCGCCCACTACGACGCCCTAGTCGAAACCATGCACGAGCGTGCCGAGGAGGTCCGGAAGGGAGGCGGACCGGAGAAGATCCAGAAGCAGCACGATCGGGGCAAACTGACGGCACGGGAGCGCATCGAATATTTAGTCGACGATCCCGATCGGTTTCGGGAGATAGGCCTTTTCGCCGGGTACGAGATGTACGAGGAGGAAGGGGGCTGTCCCGCTGGGGGGACCGTCATGGGGCTCGCCCCCGTGAGCGGGCGGGAGTGCATGGTCGTGGCCAACGACGCCACTGTGAAGGCAGGGGCCTGGTTTCCCATCACGGCCAAGAAGAACCTTCGCGCCCAGGAGATTGCACTCGAAAACCACGTGCCCATCATCTACCTCGTCGACTCGGCGGGCGTGTACCTGCCGATGCAGGACGAGATCTTCCCCGACGAGGATGACTTCGGGCGCATTTTCCGCAACAATGCGAAGCTGTCGAGCGAGGGAATTCCGCAGATTGCGGCCATCATGGGGAGCTGTGTGGCGGGGGGCGCCTACCTGCCCATCATGAGCGACGAGGCCATTATCGTCGAAGACACCGGATCGGTGTTTCTTGCGGGACCGTATCTGGTGAAGGCGGCCATCGGGGAGGACGTGGAGGCGGAGGAGCTGGGCGGAGCCACTACGCACTCCGAAATTTCGGGCGTGACCGACTACAAGGTCGAAGACGATGAGGAAGCGCTCGATAAGATCCGGTCTCTCCTCGACCACTCCGGTCCGGTGGAACGCTTCGGCTACGCCCGGAAGAACTCCACCGAGCCCGCCTATCCGGCGGAGGACCTCTACGGGTTGTTTCCCGCGGAGGACAACGGGCAGTACGACATGCGCGAGATTCTGGCCCGGGTCGTCGACGCGGACTCCTGGACGGAATACAAGGAGGGATACGGCCGCACGCTCCTTACTGGGTACGCCCGCCTCGACGGATGGAACGTGGGGGTCGTGGCGAATCAGAGGGCGGTCGTGCGGAACCGCACGGATCTCGACTCGAAGGGGGAGATTCAGGTGGGCGGCGTGATCTACTCGGACGCCGCCGACAAGGCCGCGCGCTTCATCATGAATTGCAATCAGAAAGAGATCCCCATCCTCTTTTTCCAGGATGTCACGGGCTTTATGGTGGGCAAGCGGGCCGAGCAGGGCGGTATCATTAAGGATGGGGCGAAGATGGTGAACGCGGTGTCCAACTCCACAGTGCCGAAGCTCACGGTCGTCGTGGGCAACTCCTACGGGGCAGGCAACTACGCGATGTGCGGTCGGGCTTACGATCCGCGCCTCGTGCTGGCGTGGCCCACGGCCAAAATCGCCGTGATGGGCGGCACTCAGGCCTCCAAGGTGCTCAAACAGATTAAGGTGCGTCAGTTGGAAAAGCAGGGAGAAGAGCTTTCTGAAGAGGATGAGCAGGAGTTACTCTCTGAGATCCAGGATCGCTACGAGAAACAAACGACGCCGTACTACGCTGCGGCCCGGCTTTGGGTAGATGCCCTCATCGATCCCGTCAACACTCGCGACTGGCTCGCCCGGGGGCTAAACATGGTGGATCACAATCCGCAGCTTGAGCGCTTTAATCCGGGCGTCATTCAGACGTGACCGGCAGTGGTTGTGTGGAATCGGAGGCGTCTTGGGGCCGAGTGGGGTGAGCGTATGGAAAAGTGGCGTCACGGACGCGTCAGCGGATGGGAGTTTCTGAGTGCTGCGGCTGTTATACCAATCTGTCAGGTCCTGGAACTACAATGAATACTGAGTCCACGAGTCTTCGGGCCCGAATGAAGCGACGCCTGCCGGACTTTGACCGGATGCGCCAGCGAATTCGGGGACGGGCCCGGGCCTTGCGACGTCGCTTCCGTGACGACGACGAGAAGTCCCTCGTGGATCGACTGACGGAGATTGACGAAGAGTACGTGGAACGGGGGACTGAGGACATCACGGCGGTCGACCTCGACACTGTGGTCGAGCGGGCAGAGGCCATTGAGGAACGATTCCAGAGCAATGGGCCGCTGCAGCGGCTGCTCCGAGACGGTCGACTCCTGCTGGAACTCGTGCGCGATGCGCGGCGCGGTCGGTACCGGGCTGTGCCCGTGTGGACGCTTAGCGCTGCGGGATTTACGCTGCTCTACGTCCTCAATCCGTTTGACATTGTTCCCGACGCGCTCCCGCTCCTGGGCTTGCTCGACGACGCGGCGGTTGTCTCGGCGTGTTTTTCCCTCGTGGAACAGGATTTGCGCGACTATCAGAACTGGAAACGAGCCCAGCAGAAGGAAAAGGACTCGCCCGAAGATCTAATCTCCTCGTAACAGTACGGGTGTCCTTGTTCCATACTTTGCATCTTGAAAGGTGCCAACTTTTTTCCGATCAGTCGCCGAACGGCGACGCTTCCCATGCTTACGTGGAACTTTGAGGGCGACGCGTCCGAGCCTGCCCACGACCCAACGATGGCGCCGCACAAGCGCCAATCCTACGAAGAAGAACTGGCAAACGCCATCACGCACGGCGTGGGGTTGGTCCTGAGCGTCGTCGGCTGGATCGGGCTGCTCTTCCTCTCGGGGGTGGCGGGGTCGGGGTGGGACCTGGCCGCCTCCGCGGTCTTCGGCGGCACACTCGTGTTTCTCTACACCACCTCGACGCTGTACCACAGCGCGGGCACTCCGCGCCTGAAGCGGACGCTACGGATTCTCGATCACATCGCCATCTTCCTGCTCATTGCGGGGACGTACACGCCGTTTGCGAGTCTGCTCATGCGACAGGGATGGGGCTGGACGGTCTTGGCCCTGGTGTGGGGGCTCGCTCTGGCCGGTTTGCTCTTTAAACTGTTGTCAACGCACCGTTTCCATCCAGCGGCTACCACTCTCTATCTGCTCATGGGCTGGATTGCGGTCCTATTCGTGGATCCCATGCGTGCGGCCCTGCCGATTGGGGGACTGCTCCTGATCGCGGCCGGCGGGCTGGCCTACACCGTCGGCGTCATCTTCTACGGCTGGCACTCCCTGCGATACAGCCACGCGATCTGGCACGTGTTTGTGCTCGTCGGGAGTATTTGTCACTACGCGGCCGTGGTCCTCTACGTGATCTGAGGGGAGAGGCGACAGGTTCTCGGGGAGCGCGAGCACCTCGTGCGGGTTCCGGCGAATCCGCGTGGTGGTTCCATCGAAGCGCTATGGGAGTCCAACGGCGCTTCCGAGGAAGAATCTGTCCGAAGACTTGAACCCGAAAGCATTAGGGGGCGAATGGATAAGTACTGAGTTCTTCGCCCAGGTCCGTGTGGGGGAAGATGGAGCGAGCTTCGCGGAGGGCATCGGTCTTGTCGCCCGCCGGGAGATGGACCAACAGAAGGCGATCCACGTCGGCCTCAGCGGCCACTTCTGCCGCTCCGGTCGCCGTTGAATGGTTGTCGCCCGCGCCGTTGGCCTCATGGACAAGAATGTCGGCATTTTGGGCCAGGTGGACGACGCTGGAGGTCGGTGCTGTGTCGCACGAGTAGGCAATGACATGGCCTGTGGGGTTGTGCTCGAGCCGGAGCCCGATGGTGGGCATGTCGCCGTGGTCGACCGGGGACCCGATGACGGTCCACGGGGGCTCTGCCCAGACCTGGGCATCCCGCTTGTGCTGCACCTTCCGCCAGTCGATTTCGGGCACGCCCTCCCAGTCCGCATGGACCGGCTCGTACGCCTCCCAGAGACGCTGCACCTGAGCCAGGGCCGGGTCGATGCCGCAGACGGGGATAGGACGGTCGCGGCCGTCCAGCCAGATCTTCTCCATGAAGAGCGGAAAACCGCTCGTGTGGTCCATGTGGGCGTGGGTCACGATGAGTCCGGCCACGCTTCCGAGGAGCGGGCCGCAGGCCTGGAGGCGCTGGAGCACGTCGCCCCCGCAGTCGACGAGAAGCGTGTTCCGAGGGGAAGCATCGTCCGACACCGCGAGCATGGCGGTGGTGCGGTGCGGGTCACTAATGGCGGATCCGGTGCCGAGCAGGTGAAGGGCAGGCATAGCAGTTTCGAACGTCGAGTGGCGAGTGTCGAATGCGGAATGAAAGAGGCGTCGCCTCGAACTAACAAATTCGACACTCGAAAATCGAAATTCGCAATCACCTTACCGTGTGCGCTGGATGGTGAACCGCGTGAGGCCGGCGAGTGACCGTCGGGCCGCAGAGGGCGGCAGGCCGCTTAGTAACGAACGCGCTTCCGCCGCTAAGGACTCCATCTTATGCCGAGCGTACTCAATGCCCCCGTGCTCGTCCACAAAGGCTGCAATGGTACGGAGATCATCGCGGTCTTTGTCGTCCTGATCTACGACCTTGCGGATGCGTTTCCTCTCGCGACGACTCGCCTCGCGCAGCGACACGATGAGAGGCAAGGTCATCTTTTTCTCCTGCAGATCAATTCCGATCGGTTTGCCCGCATCCTCGGCGCGAAAGTCGAACAGGTCATCCCGGATCTGAAACGCCAGGCCGAGGGTCTCCCCGAACTCGTGCATGCGTTCGATGAGGGCCTCGTCGTCGGTGACACTGACCGTGCCGCTCTTGGTGCAGGCGGAGATGAGGGACGCCGTCTTGTCGGAGATGATGCGGAAATAGGTCTCCTCGTCAATGTCCAGTAGGCGAGACTTCTCAATCTGCAGGAGTTCGCCTTCGCTCATGCGGCGCACCGCGTCGGACAGCGTGTGGAGGATCGAGTAGTCGTCGTGGTCGAGCGAAAGCAAGAGCCCCCGGCTTAGCAGAAAGTCGCCGAGCAGGACAGCGATCTTGTTTTTCCAGAGGGCATTGATGG
>JBDGQN010000191.1:0-5248 GCA_042219055.1 Salinibacter sp.
CCCGCCGGCAAAGGCGATCACGCCCGGCACGTAGTACGTGAGCACCCGGTCGACGAGCTGGATGACGCCCGGCTTCATGGCGCGGGCCTCCTCGATGTGGCGGGCCACCTGCTGCAGGAACGCGTCTTCGCCCACGGTCGTGACCTCGACGACCAGCGTGCCCGTCTGATTGACCGAGCCGCCCACGACCTCGTCGCCCTCCCCCTTCTCGACTGGAATCGACTCGCCGGTGACGATGCTCTCGTCCACCCCAGACGTCCCGTCGACCACGCGGCCGTCCACCGGAATCTTCTCGCCGGGGCGGATGCGCACGCGGTCGCCGACCACCAGCTTGTCGACCTCGACCTCCCGTTCCTCCCCGTCTTCGTCGATCCGGCGGGCCGTGTCCGGCTGCAGGTCGAGCAGCTTACGCACCGCCTCGTGGGCCCGGGCCCGCACTTTGTTCGCCGACCAGCCCGAGAGAATGTGGTAGGTCGTTACGAAGACCGACACCCCGAAAAATTCCGCGGCCGGAAAGGCCGGACTCACGAAGCCCGCAAATCCGCCGACCAGTCCCGAGAAGGCGCCAAACTCCAGCAGGTTGTGCTGGTTGAGGATGCCGCGCCGCAGGGACTGGTAGGCCTTCTTTTTGATGTACCAGCCCGGGCCGAACATCGTGGCGAGGGCCAGGCCCAGCATCGCGTACGGGAACCAGGGCGCCACGGCCCCGAGCCACATCGCGACCATGATGGCCAGCGCAGCCAGGGTGAACCCGGAGGCCACGAGCAAACGGGTGCGATGCATCCGGAGCTCGGCCTGCTGCTCCTCGAAGGCCTTCACCTTGTCGGGATCGCGGATCGTGTAGCCGAGCTCGCGGATCGTCTGCTTCAGGGCCGGTTCCTGGACCTGCCCGTCGTCGTATTGCAGGAGCACCTCCTCGTGGGCGAGACTCACGCTCACGTCCTCGACGCCGTCCATGCGCCCAAATGCCTTGTTCAGGCTCTCGGCGCAGAACGAGCAGGCCATGCCGCCGATCTTGAGCTGGAGCGTTTGCTGGGCCACGGTTTGGGAATGGGAGAGTGGGGGAATGGGAGAACGGGCGTTTGGGAGTGTGGGCGCGATAAGGGTGTGGGGGTTTGGGCGTTTGGGCGTTCGTGCGTCGTTTCCCAAACCCCCATACGCCCATACTCACGATTCTACTGTGTAGCCGGCCTTCTCAACCGCGACTTTTAGGTCCTCAGGATCAACGGCGCCATCTTCGACCTCCACCTCGGCCGTCTTGTCCTCGAGCGACACCTCGGTCGAGCGGACGCCCTCCAGCCGCTCCAGCACGTTGGTGATGCGATTGGCGCAGCCCTCGCAGTGCATGTCGGGAACTCGGAATTGAACGTCGGTTGCGGGCATGGGGGCAGCTGCTTGATGAGCAGTCGGGACGAATGTGCAGGACCTCCTATGGGCTGTAGGATAGTACAGGGTTTCTTTGGATTACGAAATCGTTACATACTCTTGCTCAAATGACCGAGGCGGAAGGAGCCTCGGGCGGGCGCTCTTGCTATTCCAGGTCTCGGCCGGGAAGAGACAGAAGCTACAGACTCCTTCCGTCCCCCACCTTCCCGAGACCCGGCACCGCTGGCCAGTCGCTGACCGAGGAGCGTTCGTGCACTGACCCTCCAACAAGAATCCTCCTGCATCGGGGTCATTCCCCTTGCTACACGACAAAAATTTTTACCGGGGGAGATCCTCCTCAACCGCTCCGGAATGCGTCATTCTGAGGGATGCCGACAGCTGTCGGCACGAAGAATCTCTTCGATTCCGGCAAAAGCGAGGGCTCTCGGCATTGCGCGTCGGTGAAGCTTCTGCTTCATTCGGAGAGATCCTTCTCCCGACGGCTGTCGGGACAGGATGACGAGTCATGAAAATTTTTGTCGTGTAGTGTGGTCATTCCCACGCACCTCGATTCTATTGCTCCCTAACTACCACTACATCTCTTATCTATTACGAATCTTCACATAAGGAGATGGTTACCTCCCGCTGTGTTAGTTCTATAAGGACGAAAACGCGAGGGGATAATCATCTATTTAATAGCTCTCAAACTGTGCCCATGCCCTCATCGGAGCTGATTCCCCAAGCCTTCTCACGCATCGCTTTCATTCGGACATCAACCCTGCTCCTTCTCCTCGGAGTCCTCTCCCTCGGCGGATTCCTCTTCTCAGGTTGCGACGGAGGAGGAGGGATGAACGACAGTACCGGAGGACCGACGTTCGATAGCGGAGACATTGCCTCGGGAGAGACCTTTAACTTTACCTTTCAGGACAAGGGCACCGAATACTACTGTACGATCCACGGGGATGACATGGAAGGAAAGGTTACCATCGATTCCGACGCGGATAAGAGCGGGACCGTAAACGTGTCGATGGAAAATACCTCCTATAACCCGCAGCAGGTTACCATCCAGCCGGGGACCGAGGTCGTCTGGACGAATAATGACTCGTTTGCACACACGGTAACAAGCGGAAATCCGTCGTCGGACGGAGGAGGGCCATATTAGTATTAAACGCTCTGGAGCGGTGGTCTGTAGCGGAGCAGAACTTCCCATTCTGATTCTCCACTCAGGCCTTCCTCCCTAGCACATTTCCCGGCCGAATGTGGCTCCAGAACATGGAAATACTGATCCATCGATCCTCCCTCTCCACCATGAGGAGTAGCTGAGATAGAGACCCCCCTTTGGGCAAGAACCAGTTTTTCTGCATGCGAGTGATGAACAGGCACGCTTGCAGCCCAACATTCGAGACGATCGCCTGGGTGTGGATAGTGGGAATCGTTTTGGCATCGATAAGCGGATTCGTGCATCGAGCGCAGGCCCAGAATCTTAACTCTACTGCCGACACGACTCGCCGGGGGCTTCAGACCGTCGATCAGGTCATTGAGATCCGGATGGCTGACTTTCACTATTCCCCCGACACGTTGCGCGTGCCCAGTGGTGAAACCATAATGTTTGTGTTACGCAACGCGGGGGACTACGCTCACACTTTTACGGTGGTACGAAACGCCAACGGGGACCGAACTCGCCAGCGTGGTATCTTCGGGGGAATTGAGATGAGAAAGATCCGAATGGGTAAAACAACCCCGGACGGTGACGGAGATCCCGCCGACAGGGCCAAAGACGCCACAGATGGTCCGAGACACGCCCAACCAAAGCCCGTGATTCAGCTGCGGCCCGACTCGGGAATGGGGCTTGTCTTTCAGCTTCCGGACTCGAAGAAGGGACGATGGGAAATGAGGTGCGTTCGGACGGTCCCGAGGCCTCACTACGGGGCGGGTATGAGAGGAATGATTCTCGTGAATTGACTTCTCCCCCGGATAAATCCGGGAGATTCTTCACGGGCTTCTCTGCCCTCATCCCACGGGTCTACCCGCCTGCCTGCTGGAGCAGGTCTTACCAGCGGTCACCGTCCCCTCCGGTCGCTGGCTCGACGGAACGGCCGTCTCGGTCGCCGTCTTGACGCGCCGGGCCGTGTTGAACTGGTTGATGGAGGAATCGCTGCCGCCCGCGAAGCGCACCAGGATGGCGGTCGCCGTGCCATCCCCCGCCACGAGCGTGCCCCGGTACCGCTCCTCGCCGAGGACGTAGCGGCGGAGCGCCGCCAGGGAGTCTGGCTCCTCCGGCACGGCTAAGCCGTCGACCAGGGAGCGCACCTCCAGGCCCCAGCCCGTCTTGCGGAAGTCGACGACGCTCGTCAGGCTGATGACGTCGGAGACGCCCTCAACGCTGCGATAGGTCTCCGTGAGACGGGCGATCAGCTTCAGATTATCCGTCGTGAAGATGTCGGGGGCCGTGACGAGGACGGCGCCCGTTTCGTTGCCGCCGAAGACATCGCCCACTCGATTGTACTGCTTGACCAGCGGATCCTCTTGATTGAGATATGTCGAGAAGTCACCGTTGAGTTCGACGCGGAGCGCCTGCCAGCCCAAGAGGGCCGTCAGCACAAGCGTGGCGCCGATGATCCATCCGCGCCACCGGATGACAAGATCTGCAAGTCGTAACATGAGAGTCCCCTCTGGAGGATTATACCAAGTGCTGAGGATCACTATGCAGTCACGTCGATTCGGGAAGGCTGATTCGCGACCTTCCGTCAGCGTTGCTTCCTGCCATGTACAACCTTCCCAAGATCTCCGAACCGGTCGAAAAACTCGAGCGACTCGTTCGCAAGGAGCGAGACGCATAGATTCAGCGCCGCTACCACATGTTATTTCTCCTGAAGACTGGGAAGGCTGAAAGCCGGAGCGGAGCCGCTCGTCACCTGGGCGTGCATCGCAACACCATTGCCGATTGGCTCGAGCTCTACGAAGAGGGAGGGATTGAAGAGCTTCGCGAGATTGAGGACCCGGGCCCGGACCCAGGCCAGCAGTCGATTCCCTCCGGTGTGATGGAGGAGCTTAAGGAACGCCTCTCCGAACCGGAGGGCTTTGGCAGCTACAAAGAGATCCAGCAATGGCTTGCTGAGGAGCAAGACGTAGAGCTTTGCTATTCGACGGTGCATGGCATCGTGCGGTACGACCTTGAGGCGAAACCGAAGTCCCCGCGGCCGAGCCATCCCAAAAAAACGAGCAGGAGCAAATAGACTTTCAGGAGGGCCTTCCTGACCGCCTTTCGGGCATATTGGCGGGCACGAGTCGACCTGTGCGCCTGTTTTGCCAGGACGAGTGCCGGTTTGGACTGATGCCGATCACAAGACATCGAATCACCCTTCCTGGCGTGAAGCCGATTCAAGAGGCAAAGCCCGGTTACGAGTACTTCTACCTCTACGGAGCAGTCGAGCCGGAGACGGGACAGCGGTTTTTCACCGAACACGATCGACTCAACAGCGACTGTTTTCAGGAATTCCTCAACCGGTTTGCGGGGACGTTTCCCTACAGCCACGGGCGCCCTGGTTCTGGATAACGGTCGATTCCATAAGGCCAAGAAGCTCTCGGTCCCGAGGAACGTCGAGCTAACTTTTCTCCCTCCATACAGCCCAGAGCTCAATCCGGTCGAGCGGCTCTGGCAAGACCTGAAAGACCAGGTGGCATTCGACTTCTATCGGAGTCTGGCATGGCTTCGGCAAGATGTCCGGACGGCTCTTGCCACCTATACCGACGAGACGGTCGCTTCCCTGACCGGATATGAGTATCTGTTGGATGCTGCAAGTGCATTATCATCCTAGGCAATTGGTATTAGAACGAGTGAGACCCAGAAGCGGCGCTTGAAGTCCTCGACCATGTGGGCGTG
>JBDGQN010000192.1:0-8118 GCA_042219055.1 Salinibacter sp.
CGATGGTGGCCGCCATGAGCGTAAACCACATCGGCACGTGGAAATAGAGGTTGCGTGCCGACTGCTCGAGGATGTCCAACTGGGGAATCTCCCCGAGAATGCCCGTCACGATGACGCCGGTGAGGGTGAGGGCCACCAGCCCACGAATCATGCGGTATACCGGACGACTCACGGGACGGGCCGCCTGTGAAGGAGAAGGCATGGTGTTGGGACTGTCACGTACAGCAAGGAAAATACACATACGCCTTCGGACGTGGGCCTTTCCCGGCCGGAGACTAATTTGCTCGACGTTCAAGGCTTCCTGGCGGCGCCGCGCAGCATATCTTTGAGGAAAAATCGCCGGTCGGTCGTACCGAGCAGATGATGCACGTAGCCTCAAGGCAGGACGCTTCCGTGCGACACCCCCGTCCGTGGGCACGAGCTTGGCGTGGAGCCTGTTCGGCAACCGGTCGGTCTTCCCACGCGGCGTTGCTCCGGCGACAGGGTTGTGAGCTCCAGATGTGAGTCTGGAGCATCGGAGACAGAAAACTGCACAGTCGCCCGAGGAAAGTACATTGGCTAGTTCGTCCCCGCTTGCGCACTGACGCAAATCCCCGCGCTCCAGACGGGAGTCGGGGCGCAAGTTCTATTAGGAAAAAAGCTGCAACTTATACTCCTAGACAATTATTGCTTCGGGCTTATTTGATTAACTCGAATTTAATACATCGGTACTTTCAAATCAGGCGGTCGGCAGGTACCTAGTGTTTGTACTTAGGAGAGGAGCTCAGGTCCAACGCGCTTCCACCCCGCGGAATACTAAATGGACCATCTTCATTGCCTGCGTTGCACGAGGTCCCGCTGCCGAAAACTCTTGCCACCAGGAGACGGACGGGCTCCGAGTTCAGGCAACCCCCTTTCGCTCTCTTCAGTTGACACTCCATTGTGGACATCATGCTAAAAAGGCTACTATCGGCGCTCGCTGTTCTCGCGCTGCTCTTGCCAGCAACCACCTTTGCCCAGACAGGAACCATTTCTGGGACCGTCACCGAGGCGGAAACCGGGAATACCCTTCCCGGAGTAAACATCGCGCTCGTGGAACTCAACCAGGGGGCGGCCACAGGCCCTGAGGGTCAGTACACAATCGAAGGCGTACCGGAAGGGACATACACCCTGCGCGCTACCTTCGTGGGGTATCAGGATTTTACCACGGAGGTGACGGTTGAGGCGAACGAGACGGTCACTCAAGATATCGAACTGCAGTCAGGAGCCGTTGGGCTTGAGGAGGTGGTCGTGACGGGGTATGGCCAGCAGAAGACGGCCGGTGAACTCACCGGATCGGTCTCGAACATCAGCGCCGAAGAAATCGAGAATGTGCCGGCCCAGAACGCGCAATCCCTCCTCCAGGGACGGGCCGCCGGCGTTACCCTCTCGGCCACCAGCGGGAATCCGGGAGCCGGATTTGAGGTAGACATCCGAGGACAGGGGTCTATCAACGCCGGAAACCGGCCGCTCTACATCATCGATGGCGTGCAGGTTAGCTTTAATCAGGGATCTGAGCTGACGGACCGTTCTCCGCTCAACTCCCTCAGTCCCGGAGATATCAAGTCGATTCAGGTTCTGAAGGACGCCGCCGCGGCTTCGATCTACGGCGCGCAGGCGGCCAACGGTGTGGTCCTGATCGAGACGAAGTCTGGACGGGCGGGCGATGTGGAAGTGTCGCTGAACTTTGAGGGCGGTGTTCGCTTCCAGTCCCGACGGTTCGAGATGGCGAACCGGGACCAGTGGGCGGAGCTCAATCAGGAGGCCTTCAAAAACGTGGGCTTCTACGGCTTTCGGGAAAATATCCTGCCTGCGTTCGGGTACGCGTCGGATACTCCCGTAAGTGAGCTTCGGGACTTCGACTGGCAGGACTGGCTCTTCGACCCCGGAGGCCACCGGAAGTTCGGGTTCTCCGCAAGCGGGGGCGACGAAAGTACGCAGTTCTTCCTCTCGGGAAGCCTTACCAACACGGGAGGGGCCCTGAAGGCGAAGGCCGTAAACTACAACAACAAAAACGTTCGGGTCAACCTGGATCAGCGGTTCACGGAGAACCTCGACGTGGTTCTTAACCTCGGGCTGAATAAAGAGGAAAGTAAGGGGGTCTGTCAGGACGGATTCTTCATTAACTGCCCGTTTTACCAGGGCATCTCGGAGGAGCCTCCCATTTCGTTCCCCTACAGCGACGACGGAACCTACAACCCCAACACGGAGCAGGCTGCCGTCTTCAACCCGGCGCTGTTCCTAAACGAAGAGAAGCGGACGATTACTACGACCCAGTTGATCGGAGCCCTGAAGCCAACGTACCAGATTACCTCCTGGCTGACGGCGAAAAGCCAGTTTAGCATCGACTGGCAGGACGCGGAGGAATTTGACTACAGCACTCCGGAGTTTGCTCGCTCCTCGGGCGGCGTCCTGAGTCGGCGCTTCAACGACGTGACGAACATGACCCTCAACGCGACGCTGAACGCCGACTACACGTTTGGGGACTCGCACAACCTGTCCGGAGTTGTCGGAACCGAGTACCGCCGTGAGTTTGAGCAGGAGGAGGAAACCGGGTATCAGGGCTTCAACAACAACCTCCTGCGCGTGCCCGCTGCGGCCAGCGAAGTGTCCTTCTTCCAGGGGTTCAATACGGAATTTCGGCTCTTCTCGTACTTCGGCCGCGTGAACTACGACTTTGATGGGCGATACATCGCGACGCTGACGGCCCGTTACGACGGCACCTCGCGCTTCGGCGCGAACCAGCGCTTCGGGCTCTTCCCCTCTGCATCGCTCGGCTGGCGCATCTCGGAGGAGAACTTCTTCAATGTCGACGCGGTGGACAATCTGAAACTGCGCGTTAGCTACGGCGTGACCGGAAACTCGGACATCGGGAATTTCAGCGCCCGGGGTCTCTACAACATCGGCGGCTCCTACCGCGATCAGGTTGGGATCCGGCCGGGACAGCTCGCGAACCCGCAGTTGACCTGGGAGGAAAACCGGGAGCTCAACGTTGGACTCGACTGGAGCCTCTGGGGCGGTCGGCTGACCGGTAGCGTGAATGCCTACCGCTCGAACAGTGACGAACTGCTCCTGAATCGCCCGCTGCCCATCAGTAGCGGCTACGGCTCCATTACCGAAAACGCCGGTCAGGTGCGCAATGAGGGCATTGAGTTCCAGTTGAGTACTGTTAACATCCAGACGGAGGATTTCCGCTGGTCGACTCGGTTCAACTTCTCAGTAACGCAAAATGAGGTCGTGGACTTGGTTGGAGACCGCGAGGAGCTCAACAGCGGAAGTGTTCTCCCAATCGCGGAAGGGCACGCCATCGAGGCATGGAAGGTGCCCATTTGGGCGGGTGTCAACCCGGCCGATGGGCGGCCCTTGTGGTACGACAAGGACGGCAACCTGACCTACCGTCCCACACAGGAAGACCGGAAGTTCGTGAATGGGGCTGAGGAAGACGTGGTCGGCGGATTCGGGACACGCCTCAGCTACGGCGGCCTGTCACTGGACGTCTTCTTCGACTACAGCTTCGGGGCCCAGTCCCTGCCGTTTACGCAGACCACATGGACCGACCCCTTCGGCGAGAATGTGCTTGAGTTCGTTGTTGAGGAGCGGTGGGAAAAGCCTGGGGATGTCGCGCGATACCCGCGTCCGGCGCCCTTCGGAATCTACGACCTTCTCCCGAACTCGCAGGGGGCGGACAGCCCGGACCAGACTTCCACCAACTGGCTCTACAAGAACAACTACATCCGGCTCAAGAGCGCGCGAATCAGCTACCAGATGCCGGAGAGTGTCCTTGGGAAGATCGGTCTGAGCGGTGCCCGGGTATACGTGACAGGGCTCAACCTGCTCCAGTGGACCCCATACTTGGGGATCGACCCGGAAGTCTCTGAGGAGCTTGAGTCTTCGAGCTACCCGGCTGAGCAGCAGATCAACGTTGGGCTTCAGGTGGACCTCTAACGGCATGCTGCTGGGCCGGAGGGACGCCCCCTCCGGCCTGGCCTCGTTGCCGATTGGTCATGAAGGCCGTCTCCCCCCCCCCACAGGGCTTTGCCCCTTACGACAGACACGAACCGCATAGATTTGTAGATATGAGACCTTTCGTTACAAACTTACTGAAGGCCGTCCTTGTGATTGCGCTCCTTTTTGTGGCGCAGGGCTGCGACAGTTTGGTCGAGCGCACGGAGCCGAGCACGTCCATATCGCAGGAGACCGCCCTTTCGAACCCCGACGCAATTCGGGGCATCCGGGCGAGCATGTACGACCGGATGCACAGTAATGCCCTGAGTACCGACTGGCTGCTCGGCCCATCGGCGCTGGCGGACAACACGTCGTTCCGAGCGAATCAGGGCCGTCATCAGAACCTGAATGTGTTTTCGTTGCGGGCCGGAGTGGGAACTGGGGCGTACAACAATGCCTACAGTCTCATCAACGACGCAAACCTCCTGATCAGTGGTATCGAGGAAGGGGCGCTGCCGGAGAACACGGCTGCAAAGTTCCGGGCAGAGGGCTACTTCATGCGGGCGCTCACGCAGCATCACCTCGTGCGCATCTTTGGATATGATCCCAACGGGCAGGGCGGCCTCGTCTCGCCGAACTCTGGTCCTGGGCAAGGTTTTAACTTGGGCATCGTTCTGCGTACGGAGCCGACTGTCGCACTGTCAGATGCCTCTGACAAGGCCCGCGCCACCGTCCAGGAGGTGTACAGCCAGATTACTTCCGACCTGCAAAACGCGCTGAGCATCTATCAGGGCCTGCCGGAAGACGTGAAAGAGAACTCCCGCTTCTTTCCGTCGGAGGCGGCGGTGCAGGCGCTTCTCGCGCGGGTTCGGCTGTACCAGCGTGACTGGGACGCGGCGGACGCCGCGGCACAGGAGGCCATCGATCTGGCCGGAGCGACGCTCGGGTCCGATCTCGCGCGGCCTTCGGAGCTGACGGCCATCTTTGACGAGACCACTGGGGACAACCCGGAGGCCATCTTTGAGATCGACACCGATCCGGCGACGGAGTCGGTCGGGGTGAACCAGGCCATTTCGGCATACATGTCCATCCAGTGGGCCGCACAGTTGCCGACCCAGGATCTTCTGGACCTTTACCGAGACACAACGGATGCGCGCTACCAGCAGTGGTACTCGCAGTGCTACGACGAGGTGAACCAGCAGCCCTTCTCTGGGTGCACAGACGTAAATAATAAGGGGTTTGAACTCGACAAATATAACTCCGAACAGGCGGTCTCCCGGTACGCGGACGACTACCCGCACCTGCGCATCGCCGAAATGTATCTGATCCAGGCGGAGGCGCGGCTGAACATGAACGGCCCACAGGCCGCCATTGCCCGCCTCAACGAGCTCCGGGCGCAGCGGAACGCGCCCCAGCTCACGCCCGGCGACTACAACGTTGAGGAAGCCTACAACGAGATCCTCGCGGAGCGCCGTCGTGAACTGGTCGCCGAGGGACACCGCTTCTTTGACCTGAAGCGGCTGGGCCGGGACATTTCGAAGCCGCTGGGCCGGTCTCCAATCCCGTTCAACTCTCCCAAAATCCTGGACGACCTCCCTCCCGACCAGCTTTCGGTGAACGAAAAGCTGCAGCAGAACCCTGGGTACAACTAGCCCCGACCGGTCCCTGGAGCGGGCAGCCCCCGAACACGACGAGGGGCTGCCGTCTCCTCGCTCCTCAACCATTCACTCCGGAACGAACTCCACCCTACCTATGAAGTCACTCAAGTTTGTCCTCATCGTCGGACTGCTCCCCCTCGCGCTCGGTGCCTGTGACGCATTGAAGATGGACAGTCGCAAATTTGACGGCGACCCGAAGCTCGAATTCGCCCCTACGACGGAGACCGTCAATGAGGGAGCGGGCACGGTTACCACCGAGATACAGTTGATTGGCAAGCAGCGCGATTCTGACCTCTCCGTGAACTTTACGGTCGCAGATTCTTCCACCGCGGTCGAGGGAACGCACTTCAGTCTTAGCTCCACCTCGGCTACTATTCCGGCCAACTCCAGCCAGACGGAGGTTCAGGTGCAGGTCCTGGACAACAGTACGAACGACGGAGATACCAACTATGTGCTCTTTTTGAACCTTCAGGACAGCCAAGGCGTCGAGGCCGCCGAGAACCTGAAAACCTTCACGCTGACGATCCGAGGCACGGACGAATAAGTCCGCAGGAGTCCTCGATCACTCCAGCTTACGCCCTTTCGAAACGACGAACACTACAGCATGGACATATCGAAACAAACTCCGCTCGCTATCCTCGCGCTCCTTGTCGTGGGGAGTCTCGTCCTCGTCCCGCGATCCACCCAGGCCCAGAATCAGCCCGGTGCCTTGTACGTGGGACTGCAAGGGGGAATCTCTCAGTCTTCGTTCACCGGAGACGGGGTAAGCTCGAATAGTCGACAGGGGCTTACCGGAGGCATTCACTTCATGTACAATATCAATGAGGCGCTCTCCGTCGAGTTTGACTTTCTCTACACTGAGAGGGGGGCAAATAGCATCACGGCTCAGGGCGGACCAGACGTCAGTGATGCCTACGACCTTGCTGGGGACCGTATGACGATCGACTACTACGACTTCCCGGTGCTCTTCAAGCTCACGGCGCCGATTGAGGCAGTGAAGGTGCGCGCCTTCGTTGGACCCTCTATAAGCTTCCTGGCGGGTGCCACGGAAAACGGCAATACAGTGCAGAAGGACCTGCAGTCGGAGGTTCCCGTTACGGACCGGTTTCTACTCTACGATCTCGGAGGGGTTGTAGGGGGAGAAATTGCGGTCCCGCTCCCCGGCGTTGCAAACGGAGAACTGGCGGTCGATGGCCGGTACACGATTGGGTACAGCAACGTGGACCAGACGCAGGACTTCACCCTAAAGAACCGTTCGCTCAGTGGGTCCTTGGTCTTCCGGTACAAGTTTAGGTAAAGCATTGCGGACCTCGAATCACGGGTGACGCTTGGCCCCGCGGGTGTCCTCCCGTGGGGCCTTCTCTTTATCGGGGCGTACCGCACAAACGAGCCGGGACTCGCGTGGTACAACTCATTGATTTCTTACGTCCATCCTAGTTGGTCCTGCGACATGGTTGAACCGTTTGTCCGCATTGGTCTTGCCCTGTTTCTGACCGTAGCAGCTGTGGGGTGTGGATTGGTGGGATGGCAGGGAGAGCCGCCCACGCGACAGTCGGTCACTGTTACGGGTACCATGCAGGAGCAGATGCTCGGCGACCGAGGTCCCCTCTGGACCATTGAGACGGACACCGCCCTGTATGTGCCCCGGAGTGAGGTTCCCTCCCAGGTGAAGGAAGAGGAACTTCGGGTGCAGGCCTCGGGCGTGCTCGACGGATCCCCTGACTTCTATCCGCAGGGGTACTACCTCGAAATCAACGTCATTACGCCGCTTGAGAACTGAGAGGATAGGTGGGTCTCGTAGGACGCCGGGTCATGGTGGTCAAGAGGCCTCCCATCGTTCGGCCCGATAGTCCCCCACCTCTTGGGGCTGCCGTCAGTTTCCGTCGGGATACCGCTGGAAGCTTGTCGGTCCGGTCGCGTTGTGGATCTGAGTCGTCCGGTCGTCCAGGGGCACTGGGGTGCCCCTGTCCCCAATATCGGTTGACTAGAGACAGAAGTCGCTCAGTCGGTCCAGACGAAGTCGAAGAGCACGACCGCCGCCGAAATCGTGGCCCCGGCGAATCCGACGAGGGTTAACAGTTCGTCCTGGGCGGCCGTCCAGGGTTGCCCCACGAGTGCCTTCCGCGTGGCCCCCACCCCTGAGATGAGGAGAGGCACCAGCAGGGGAAGAAGGAGCACGGGCAGGAGCGGCCCTCCCCGAGACGCCCGGGCTACGAGGGCCGACAGCAAAGTCGTCGCCCCAGTCAGGCTTAGTGCGCCGAGCAGAAGCGTCGTCACAAACAGGCCGGGGGCCCCGACCGATGTCCCGAGAAGAAGCATGAAGACGCCCGTGGCAACGAGGGTGAGGAGGAGCACGAGGCCGAGGTTGAAGAGCAGTTTCCCGGCAAACACCATGCTCGCTCGGGTGTGCAGGCGCAGGAGCAGCGCCGTCCCGCCCTCGTACTCCGCCACAAAGGAGCGCCCCAGCCCGATGGAGGCGGCGAAGAGGAGCACAATC
>JBDGQN010000193.1:0-13439 GCA_042219055.1 Salinibacter sp.
CAATCGACGACTACACCACGGTCGACCTGCGGCTGAGCCACTCCGGCCTCCCCCTTGCGGAGGGGGCCGTGCTGACTCCCTTCGTCGCCCTCAACAACACGTTCGACGTTCGCTACAACGACGTCCTCGTCAACGCCTTCGGCGGGCGCTTCTACGAACCCGCTGCCGGGCGACACTGGCGCTTTGGGGTCTCGTTGCAGTTCAATTAACTCTCCTCCGCCTTTTCGATCGTCCAGTCTGCACGCTCCCCGTCGGTCCATCCCCGCGCCATTCGTGGCGCCGTGAACGCGCAGGCCGCGTCGTCCGGCGTCACGACGATGCATCCGCCCGTCGCTCCCTCCCCATCCGGCGACGTCACCTCTTCGTGCATGCGCCTGAGCGACCGTCGCGCCGCCGGCTCGGCCGAGGTCCCGTCCCGCACCCGCTCCCGAATGTCGCGGGCAAGCCCCACCGCCGCGATGGCCTCGCCCCAGCCCGTCGCGCTCACCGCCACGTGCGCGTCGGCGTAAAAGCCGGCGCCCGGTACCGGCGAGTCGCCCACCCGGCCCGGCGGTTTGAACGGTGTGCCGCCCGTTGAGGTGGCGGCGGCGAGATGCCCCGACTCGGTCCGGGCCACGGCGCCCACCGTGTCGGCGCCGCCCAGATTGGAGGCGCTCGGCAGAAACGATCGGCTTGGATGGTCTGCCTCGGCCTGCGCCTGGATGCGGTCGTACCGTCGTCGCTCCCTGGGGCAAACGAGCGCCTCATTCGACACGAGCTCGATGCCCTGCGCCTCGGCGAAGCGCTCGGCCCCGTTCCCCGCCAGCATGCGCACGCGCCCCTCGCCCTCAGTTAACAACCGACGAGCCACCCGCACTGGATGGGCGAGACGCTGAGTGGCCATCACGGCCCCGTAGTCTAGAGTCGCCCCTTCCATCACCCCCGCGTCCAGCTCCGCCGTACCGTCCTGGTTCAGCATCGCCCCGTACCCCGCGTTGAACGCCTCGTGGTCTTCCAGGGCCCCCACCGTCTCCGTGACGATATCCAGCGCATCTCGGTTCCGCTCCACCAGCCCCTCTCCGGCATCCAGGGCCGCCCGAAGCCCCGTGCGGTGCTCGTCCAGCACCCCGTCGGGAGTGTCCCACGCGCCGCCGTGCAGGAGGAGCAGGGAGCCGGGCGCATCGATTTGTCGACTGTGGAGCGAGAGGGGCATGCGCACACCTCAACGTCGTGAACGAGCCAGGGCAGGGCTTCTTCCCGCTCCCGTCGGGGCTTTTTCGTTCTCCCGTCCCGACCAGGCCTGAGCGTACGTCAGTTCCGTACGGCCACGGAGGTACGGAAGCAGCGCATCCACCGTCTTCCGAAACGCGTCCCGGTGAACAAGCGGAACCGGCTGCGAGGGGGGAAGCTCCAGGGTGTACGGGTTGACCGCCGTGCCGTGCTTCCACAGCCGGTAATCGAGGTGCGGCCCCGTCGAGCGCCCCGTGCTCCCCACGTACCCAATCGTCTCCCCCTGATCGACCGACTCCCCGCGCGCCACGGCGATGTCCGAGAGGTGAAGGTAGCCCGACGTGTAGGTCCCGTTGTGGCGAATCTTGACGTAGTTGCCGTTCGGCCCGTCGTACCCGGCAAACTGAACGACCCCGTCGCCCACCGACCGGACCGGGGTGCCCCGGGGCGCCGCGTAGTCGACGCCGTGGTGGGGGCGGTACTCTTTCAGAATCGGATGGTACCGGCGGTCGGTGAAGCCGGAACTGATGCGGGAGTACTGGAGGGGCGCCTTCAGCAACTGACGTCGCAGGCTCTGCCCCTGCCGGTTGAAATACTCCGCCTCCGTCTCTCCCCCTTTGAACCGGAAGGCGTAGTAGTCCTCGCCGCGGTGCCGCACGTACGCCGCCACAATCTCGCCCGGCTGCACCGGCGTCCCCCCGATGGAGCGCTTCTCGTAAACAAGCCGAAACTGGTCCCCGGCCCGCAGACGGAAAAAGTCAATCTGCCAGGCGAAAACCTCCGAGAGGCGGAGAGCAAGCAGTGGATGTCCCCCGTTGTTCACGAGGCTCTCGTAGAGCGATCCATTGACCGTCCCAGAAACGGTGGCCCACCGGTGTGTCACCGATCGGGTTTCGATCCGCGTCCGCTCCGGCCGCCGGATGTCGAAGAGGACGTAGCGCACCGGGCTGATCTGGTAGACGACGTACTGGGCCTTCTGGAGCCAGGGGTTCACGTAGACGCGATACGGACGCCCGACCCGCAGGTCCTGCACGTCGAACGCGGGCCGGGCCGCCTCCGAGAGGGCAAGAATGGTCTGATAGTCGACGCCGTACGCATCCACGAGGTCCGAAAAGGTCTCCGCCCGACCCACGCGCCCCGTCTTCACCGTGTACCGGCCCGCCCGGATGCCGAACGGATCGGTCTGGACCTCGGCCTGCGTGTCGGACCCGTTCGTCTCCGAGGACGGAGCGGTCGATCCAACCTGACAGCCGACCAAAAGGGACGCGCCCAGAAGTATCGGGAGGAGGTTGGCGGCCAAATGCTGCATGTCGTCCGGGCGTGGCAGGAGAGGACTTGAGCTGGGCATGAGGATCGAACCGTTCTCACGCATCTGCCGACTCGTCGGAGGCCTCCTCCGCCGAGTCCGCCCCCCACGTATCTTCGCGGACGCCGGCCTGCTGATTGACCCACCGGGCCATTACGAAGAAGAGGTCGGAGAGGCGATTCAGGTAGACGATGGCCTGTTCGTTGATCGGAGTGGATGTACTGGCCTGCACGATGTGTCGCTCGGCACGCCGACACACCGTGCGCGCCGAGTGGAGGGACGCCCCGGCCGGCGTGCCGCCCGGAAGGATAAACCGGTCGAGGGACGGAAGGTCCGCCTCAAACCGGTCGATCCGCTCCTCGAGAGCCTCCACGTGCTGCTCATCGATGCGCTCGACGACGGGCGTCGCGTCCGTCGGGGTGGCCAGATCGGCCCCCAGCACGAACAGTTCCTCCTGGAGCTCCCCGAGCACAGGGTCGAGCCTCTCTTCGCCCGGCTCCTCCTTCAGATGCGCCCGGGCCAGCCCCACGATCGAGTTGGTCTCGTCGACGGTGCCGTAGGCGTCAATTAGGGGATTGCCCTTCCCCACGCGCTCCCCCCCGAAGAGAGCGGTGGTTCCGTCGTCGCCGGTTCGGGTGTAAATTCGCGTACTCATCGAGTGAAGAGGAAGGACAGAGCGTGTGCGAACGATTCTTTCTTTAGGGCGTGGCACGGCTGATCTCGGCTCGCGTTTCCGGACCGGGCGCGGCCTCATCCGGCGCCCACCGACGCGTCTTCATTCGCCGGGGCCGACGCAACCGGTCCCAGATAATCGATCCGGAGGGAGCCGTCCGGATGCCGGTCGCGGGCTACCCGCATGCCAAACACCTCCGCGATCCGGTCGGGCGTGAGGACGGACGCAGGGGCCCCCTCGGCTTGGAGCTCGCCTCCGTCCAGCAGGAGCAGTCGATCCGCATACCGGGCCGCCAGTTCAAGGTCGTGTCCCACCGCAAGGACGGTCCGTCCGTCCGCGACCTGGGCCCGTACCTGCTCCATGAACGAAAACTGGTAGTGCACGTCAAGGTGCGCGGTCGGCTCGTCGAGCAGGAGCAAGTCCGCGTCCTGCACCAGCGCCTGGGCCAGAAAGACGCGTTGCATCTCGCCACCGCTGAGCGACAACACCGAGCGCGCCCCGAAGCCTTCCAGATCAACCCGGGCCAGGGCCGCCCGCACCCGCTCGCGATCCGAGGGGCGGTACGACTGGAGCCAGCCCCGATGGGGCGCCCGTCCGAGCAGCACAAATTCCTCGACGGTGAAGTTGAAGGTCAACGACCGCGCCTGCCGCACGAAGGCCAGGGTGCGGGCCCGCGCCTGGTCCGGCATCCGATTGACCGGGGTTCCTCCTAGTTGAATGTCGCCCTCGAACGGGATGTGGCTCCCGAGGGCCCGAAGAAGGGTGGTCTTGCCGGCCCCGTTCGGCCCCAGCACGCCCACCCAGCGCCCCGCCGACACGTCAAAGCTCACGTCCCGAAGGATCGTGTGCCCGTCGAGCGTGACCGTAAGCTGATCAACTGAGAGAAAGGGCACACTCGGTCGCAAACCACGTGAGCAAGTCCGTGATCGTGCATCTTCCAGAACGCTCCTTGACCGTCCCGGTTTGGCTCCCACCGCCTACCGCGGCGCAGCCACTAGCACCTCCGACGGGACGCCCCAAGCTCTCACCACCCGATGGTGCTCTTCGTCCCAGCGCGCCTCGTGCAGCAGCGACCGTGCCCGAACCGGCCGGCAGCCGCCCACCCACGCCGGGCGGTACGCGTGAAGCGCATCCCAGCCGTGGCTCACAATTCGGGACAGCACGCCGCGCCCCCACGTGAGGCCCGCCAGGCAGAGACGCCCGTCCGCCGCCAACAGGCGGTGCGCTTCGTCAATCAGGGTCCGTGCGTCGCCAGGGGAAAGGAGGTCCAGCACGTAGGTGGCCAGCACTCGGTCCTGCGAGCCGGAAGGACGTTCAAACGTCAGGCGGCCGTCGGTCTGTCGGACGGTGGCCCGCCCCCCGAAGGACGCTAGCCGCTCGCGGGCACGGGTAACCATCGCGGTGCTAAGGTCGACGCCTTCGTACTGTGCGTCCGGAGGGCAGCGGTCGTGGAGCAGTCGCTCGGCGAACCGACCGGTGCCGCACCCAACCTCAAAAATTCGCCGTGCATCCTGGAATTCGCCGTGCGCAGCCAACGCACTCAGCGCCGGGGCCTCGTAGAAAGACTGCGTGTCCTGCCACGCCCCAATGCGGTCGTAGACCGCTCGGGCCTCCCGCCGAGATAGCACGCGTCTGGACCCCATCACGACATCCCCTGACAGAGAGTCACCGCTCGATCCACGCCGCTCCTCCCAACTCCCCAACGCTCAACGCCCAACGCTCAACACACCCAACACAATCCTACCGCGCCGGGACGCGCTCATCGTCCTGCGTGACGAGCGGATAGTCGGCCTCCACGTCGCCATTGACCATTTCGCGGAGGGGCCGCCGGAGCAGCCGCTTCCGGAAGCTACTCAGATAATCGGTGAAGAGAATCCCGTCCAGGTGATCGCGCTCGTGCTGCAGGACCCGGGCCAGCATGTGTCCAGTCTCAATCTCCTGCTCCTCAAAGTTGCGATCCCGGTAGCGCATGCGGATCCGCTCGGGGCGGGCCACCGCCTCCCGGACCTCCGGGATGGACAGACATCCTTCTTCGAGCTCAATCGTTTCGTCGCTCTCCTCCACGATTTCGGGGTTGATGAAAACCATCGGCTGAGGCGGGAGGGGCTCGCCCGCCTCCGCCATTTCGTCGGCCATCGGGGTGAGGTCGACCACAAAGAGGCGCTCGCCCCGCCCCACCTGCGGCGCCGCCAGGCCAATGCCCGCGGCGTTGTGCATCGTCTCGATCATGTCGTCGATGAGGGACTGCAGCTCGTCGGTGTTCTCCTCTACCGGATCCGTCTCTTCGCGGAGAGCATCGTGACCGTAGACGTAAATGGGCAGAACCATGGGCGCTGAGGACTGAAAAGAGTCTATGCAATCAGAGATAAAACGCGCGATCGCGCCGGAAAGTGCCGACCGCCACCGGCAAAAAAACGGAAAACCCACAAACTCTCGCCTCTCCCCCTCGCCCTTCACGCTCAACTCCAAACCCTCAACTCCAAACCCTCAACTCTGAACCCTCAACTCGTGATGCCCTACTCCCGCCCGTAATCGTCCTCCAGCCGAATGACATCGTCCTCCACACAGAGTCCCATCTGCGTCTCAATGAAGACGAGCGGCTCCTCGCCGTCGTTTTCGATTCGGTGAACATCCCCCACGTCGATGAAGCACGTGTCCCCTTCCGCGACGTCGATCTCCTCGTCGTTGCGCGTGAAGACGCCAGCCCCCCGCACCACGACCCAGTGCTCCTTCCGGTGTTCGTGCTTTTGTAGCGACAGGCGCTCACCGGGATTCACGATGATCCGCTTCACCCGATAGCCGGGTTCGTTCAGATACTCTTCCCAGCGGCCCCAGGGCCGATCGTCAGCGTCGAGAAACATGGTTGTGCAGAACAGTTGTCGAAGATCAAAAACATGGATGGTGGTCCCTCCCCGCGAATTGTGTCGGGCCCATCACGGTGCTACACATCCGCAGACTCGGCCTCTTCCTCATACGGCGGCGTCGCGGTCTGGATCGGCGTCCCCACCAATCGGAGAAGCCCAAACAGCAGAAGCGCCCCCACGAGCAGCCCGATCCACCAGGGCATTCCGAAGCCCGCGGGCAGCGTGCCGAACAGGATCGCCACCACGCCCACACTGAAGGCGTATGGAAGTTGAGTACGCACGTGCTCGATGTGGTCGCACCCGCTGGCCATCGACGAAAGGATCGTGGTGTCGGAGATCGGGGAACAGTGGTCCCCCCACACGGCCCCGGCGAGCACGCAGGAGACAGACGAGTAGAGGATGTGGAAATGCGCGGGATCGTCCATCCCATTTTGGGTGAGCACGGCCCACACCAGCGGAATCACGAGCGGCATGAGAATCCCCATCGTCCCCCAGCTCGACCCCGTGGCGAAGGCCGTCGCGGCGGCGAGCACGAACACGATAGCCGGCACTGACCCAGGCGGAAGGGCCTCTCCGAGAATGGAGACGAGATAATCGGCGGTATGAAGGACCTCGGTAATGTCGGAAAGCGCCCACGCGAGGACGAGAATAATCATCGCGAAGAGCATGGACTTGAGGCCTTCGTACCACGCCTCTACGGTTTGCTCCAAATCCAGAATGCCCTGCCCAATCGACAGGGCCGCCGCAACCAGCACCCCCAGCAGCGATCCCCACATGAGCGACTTGTACGAGTTGGCCTCTCCGATAATGTCTTGCAGTGACGCCTCCGGCCCCGCGGCCGCAAGCCCCGTGGCGTAGAGCCCCGCGAGCACTCCGCCCACCAGTACGACGATGGGGACGACCGCATTGAAAGCACGATACGGCGTGCCCTCCGGCGGCTCCAGTTCCTCTTCTTCCTCGGCCGCCGCCTCGTCGACGTTGGCGTCGTCCCCGAGCACCTTGCCCGTTTCCCGGGCCCGTTTCTCCGCCTCGTACATCGGGCCGAAATCGAGCCGGGACACAGCAATGAGAAACACGAAGAAGAGAGCAAGCAGGGGATAAAAGTTGTAGGGCAGCGAACTCAGAAAAACCGAATAGGCGCCCTGGCTGAAGCCCTCCATGCTCTCGATGGCACTCCCGATCAACCCCACCTCATAGCCGATCCACGTCGTGACGAAGGCGAGGGCTGAAACCGGGGCTGCGGTCGAATCGACGATGTACGCCAGCTTCTCGCGGGAAATGCGCAGACGGTCGGTTACCGGCCGCATCGTGTTCCCTACGATCAGCGTATTGGCGTAGTCGTCGAAGAAAATGGACACGCCGAGCACGCCGGTCACCACCTGACCTCGCTTCGAGTCACTCGCCAAGCCGGTCAGGCGATCCACGATGCCGCGGGTGCCCCCGTTCTTCGAGATAATGCCCACCATGCCCCCAATCATGAGCGAAAACAGGATGATGGCAGCGTGGTCGTTGTTGGCCACAGCCCCGAGCACGTACACCTGCAGGGTGTCGAGCAGGCCCTTGAACAGGCCCCAAGACGTAAACCCGATGGCCGCAATGGCCCCAATCCACACCCCAAAAAACAGGGCGGGCACGACTCGCCGGTAGACGAGGGCCATTCCGATGGCCAGCAAGGGCGGCAGGATGGAAAGCCAGCCCGGGATGGAGCGGGTGGTCGCTGATCGAACGACCGACTCCCCCGCCACGACCTCTACGGATGTCGTTCCGCCCGAGGACGTGGTCACCCCTTCCGCGGACCAAGTTTCAGCATCGGGATCGTAAGAGAGTGGGACCGTCTGTTCTCCGACCCGAACAACGGGACGCCCCGTCTTCGCCAGTGACGAATCGCCCGGCACGGTCACCGAAAACTCAATGCCCGTGAGCACGGGATCCGGTACGTCAACCGTTTTTGGCTCTTGGGCGAGGACTGTCGAAATCGTGAGTGCGAAGAGCCCGAGCCCGATAAAAAAAGCCCGCATCACAGGATGAGTCATGATTGCACGGGTCGTGAATGAAGAATCGCTAGTTGAGAGGTCTGGGGCCGAGGGGCGTGGAAAGAAAGATTGACGTTACAACGTCGGGCTGGATGTGTCTTCGTAAACTGAGCGGGCTTCTCAGAGAATGGAGTCGAGACGATGGACCTCAACGATCTGGCCGTGTACAGGCGCTCGATGAAACTCGCGGAGGGGATCTGGGCGGAGGTAGAGGACTGGCCGTCCTTCGCCAGGTACTCCATCGGTGAGCAACTCGTACAGGCGGCGGACTCCATTGCGGCGAACATCAGCGAAGGGCACGGACGGTATCATTTCGGAGAAAATCGCCAGTTCTGCTACTACGCTCGCAGCTCGCTCCAGGAGACCCTCACGTGGCTGCAAAAAGCAAAGAGCCGCGACCTCATCAGTGACGAGCGATACAAAGAACTCTCCGATGAGCTTGTCGAGATCCGACAAATGTTGAACGGATACATCCGCTCCATCAGCAAAAGCAAAAACTCATGACTCCTACCTCATCACTCATGACTCATAACTCACGACTCATAACTGGTGACTCTTGACTCAGAACTGGTGACTCTTGACTCAGAACTCAACCCTCCCGAGTCCCAAAAATCCGGTCCCCGGCATCGCCCAGCCCTGGTCGGATGAAGGCATTCTCGTCGAGCTCGCGGTCCAGCACCGCCGTCACGATGGGCACGTTCGGGTGCTCCTCTCGAAGCTTCGCGACCCCCTCCGGCGCCGCCACGAGGCAGGCAAACGTGAAGTCCTCTCCCCCCTCCTCTTTCAGGTGGTTGATGGCAAAGGTTGCACTCCCTCCCGTCGCCAACATCGGATCCACTACGAAGACGTGCGCCGACTCGATGCCCTCCGGAATATTGCTATAGTAATCGACCGGCCGGTACGTCTCCTCGTCGCGCTGCATGCCAAGGTGGCCCACCCGCGCCTCCGGCACGTACCGCACGAAGCCGTCGACCATCCCGAGCCCCGCCCGCATGATGGGCACCACCATCACGTCCTCGGCAATCTCGAAGCCCGTGGTGGATTCCAGGGGCGTCTCGATCTCCGTCTCCTGCAGGTCAATGTCGCGCATCGCCTCGTAGGCGAGGATCGACGCGGCGTCGGAGACGGTCTTCCGAAACTGGCCGTGCGGCGTCTCGTCGCGCCGCAGGATCGTCAGGTCGCGCTTCAGCAGCGGGTGGTCGACGACGGTGAGTTTCTCCATGGGAGGGTCGGAGGCGGTCGGCGAGGCAGAGACAAGGAGACGGCGGGCCGCTCCCGACCCGCCGTCCGTGCTTCCTATCCACGGTCGTCGCCCTCGGTCATGCTCATCCACGGCTCCCGCTCCAGGTAGTCGTCGGTGACGTCCTTAATCTCGTCCGTCAGCATGAGCACCGCAATGAGATTCGGCACGATGACGATGCCGAGCGCAATGTCCCCGATCGTCCAAATCGTCGTGAGCGCCGTCACGGCGCCCGTGAAGTTCATGATCACGAAGACCACCTTGTACGGAAAGATGGCCCGCTCGCCAAAGAGGTAGTATGCACAGCGGTCCCCGTAGTAGCTCCACGAGATGGAGGTCGAAATGGCGAACAAGAGTACGCTCAGAATCACGATGTAGCCGCCCCAGTCGCCGAGCGGCGAGAGCCCCCGCTCGAAGGCGAGCCGGGTAAGGGGCGCTCCGCTACGCACGCCTTGTCCGTAGAGGGTCTGGTATCGGGTCCCGTCTTCGGAGATGGCAACACTCTTTTGCGGGTAGAGCGTGCCCGTAAATGGATTCTGGAGATCCTCCTCATTCTCACATTCGTTCGCGCACGAGGTATAGAGCCGTTCAACCACGGCCTGCCGCCAGGCAAACTGTGCGTCCTCATTGGGGTTTTCGACTTGCTGCCGTCCGTTCTCAATCTTGATCCGCTCGGGCGTCTGTGCATCCGGAAAAATCCCGCCTTTCCCCTCTACCCGGTACTCCACGCTTCCGGAGTCGAGATTGAACTCGGTCGGGATTGGGTTCCCCCAGGCCCCGCTCACCAGAATCGCGAGGCATGTGAGCGTGACGACGGTGATGGTGTCGATGAAGGGTTCGAGGAGGGCCACCACGCCCTCGGACGCCGGTTCGTTGGTCTTCGCCGCCGAGTGGGCAATAGGCGCCGACCCCATGCCGGCCTCGTTCGAGAAGAGCCCGCGTTGCACCCCATAGGTGAAGGTTAATAAGAACGCCCCCGCTCCAGTCCCCGCCACCCCCGCCGACGGATTGAAGGCATTGGTGAAGACACTGCCGAAGGTGGGAAGCACCTCCGTGTAGTTAAATGCAAGCACGAACAGGGCGCCGATGACGTACAATGCGGCCATCACGGGCACCAAGATGCCCGTTACCCGACCGATGGCGGTGACACCACCCAGGATGACCAGTGCAATGACGCTGGCCAGCACGAGCCCGGAGATCCACACCGCAACCCCAAACTCGGAGTTCATGACGTCCGCTACCGTGTTGGCCTGCACCGCGTTCCCGGTGAGAAACGACGTGATCATGAGCATCACGGCAAAGAAGATCGCCAGGGGCTTCCAGTTCTTCCCTAAGCCCTTTTCGATGTAAAACATGGGTCCTCCGGCCACGGTGCCCTTCCACGTCTGCTGCCACGTGCCCCGCTCTTCTTCCGTCGGTTCCTCGACGTTTCGGTAGAACTGAGCGATGGTCACCTCGCTGTACTTGGTGGCCATTCCCAGGAGGCCGGTCACCCACATCCAGAAGAGGGCCCCCGGTCCCCCAACGTGAATGGCGAGGGCTGCTCCCGCAATGTTTCCGATCCCGAGGGTTGCCGACAGGGCCGTCGTGAGCGCCTGGAAGTGCGAGACATCGCCCGGATCGTCCGGGTCGTCGTACTTGCCCGACGTGACCGCCACTCCATGGGAGAACTGGCGGATCTGCACGAATGTCAGTCGAACGGTGAAGTAGATGCCTGCGCCCAAGAGCAGCAGCACGACCCAGGGGATGTATTGCCCCTCCCCAATCGGAATGCCGTACGTCCAGACAACATTGTAGAGAAAGTCGACGACCGTTTGCAGCATAGTGGCAACGTAGTAACGCGACAGAGCGGAGCCAGCGAAATCCTAGGTCTGGAACCGGCGGCGCGGATCGACGTCTCCGAGGCTCGCGGCGCTGGAGGTCCACCAAAACGGACCGAACGCTCGGGCCGACGGCTCGTCCCTCGTTCAGAATGACGTTGGAATATAGGAGGTGGAACCCATCTGCGCAAACGCCCCCGAGTAGAACAGTCATTCTGTGCCGTCCCCCCGGTCGTGCTGCCCAGGATATCGTCCTCAGCACGGCCGATCCTCGATCTCCATCACTCCTTAGCGGCGACGAGCCACCCGTACCGGAGACGCCCGAGGTTCTGCGCGCCCCAGATCCGAAGAATTGTTCGGGCAAATACACGGTCCGGCTCCGACGCATCGAGGAGCATTCGGATGACCGAGGGGTCCGTGAGAAGAGCGTGGAAAAATCGGCGGAGTACGACCGTCCAGGTCCGCCGCACCAACGGCGTGACGTCATTCAGACGCCGCACCGTCAGTCCGGCCTGGGTGGCCCACCGATGCAAGACGGTCGCCGTCGGAAGGCCCCACAGTCGGCCTTCCTCGCAGATGGGATCAAGCAGCCACTTGCGGGCCCACCAGGACACCTCTGCCGGGGCCATCCATACGCACAGCACGAGGCGCCCGCCGGGCCGAAGCAGCCGAGCCGCTTCCTGAAAGACCCGCGGCGGGGCGTGGATGTGCGTGAGGCTCTCGATTCCAACCACAGCCTCCATGCTCCCGTCCGCCAAATCGTGGGACAAAAAATCCTGACGCCGGTACTCAGGCGTCGGTCCGTCGACCGGCTGCCGTCGGGCATAGGCATGCTGCGCCTCGGACACCGTAAAGCCAGTGACCTCGGCCCCGTACGCCTCCGCCCAAAGGCGAGCTGGAGCCCCATAGCCACAGCCAACGTCACACACGCGGGTTCCCTCCCCAATCCGTGCATCGGTGGCGACTCGGTGTACGAGGGCCCGCACTGCTTCTCCGGGCGAAAACGACGACTCCGTCCACAACCCGTGGTGCAAGTGCTCCCCCCAGAGCTGTCGGTAGAACCGATCAAGCCGATCGTAGTGCCCAGCCACCGAACCGGTGTGGGCTCTGGAGCGCGCATCCATAGGGAGGTCCGTTTCGTAAACAGAACTCCGAACAGGTCCGCTTGATTGGACGACCTGCCGCCGTTTTGTTTCGGATCCTTTGTGCTCTCCATCTTTCTCGCCGTCTAATGGCCTCCTACTCCCCCGAAACGCGCCAAGACCGCATCACGAACCAGTGGGTTGCCTTCGCCCCCTCGCGGAGCGACCGGCCCAGACAGACGACTGAGCGCGGGACCCCTCCTTCCCCCGATGCCAACCGCCCGGTCGAAGGGTGTCCGTTCTGTCCGGGCCACGAGGAGATGCTACCGTCCGTTCTCTGGGAACTGAATGGGGCCGAAACCCTCCCCTGGCAGACCCGCGTGGTGCCGAACAAGTATTCGGCCCTCTCTCCAGACCGTGAGCCGTACGACCAAACACGCGGACTGTACCGGTCACGGGCCAGCCGGGGACGGCAGGAAGTTATCATTGAAACGCCCCGTCACTATCAGCACCTGGCCCAGATGCCAGTGCCTCAGGTCGACGCAGTGCTTCAGACGTACTTGGAGCGGTACCACACCCTCCGGCAGTCCGACGATGACCTGATTCCGTTTCTCTTCCGCAACCACGGGGCCAGTGCCGGAGCCTCCATCGCGCACCCGCACAGCCAAGTCATCGCCCCCGACTTCCCGCCCCCGCAGCTCCAGCGCGAAGAGCGTGCAGCCCGAGCCCGGTACGAGGAGCTCGGACGCTGCCCCTACTGTACCATGATCGAGACTGAGCTCGACGCTGAAGACCGGCTCGTGTGGACGAACGACACGTTCGTGGCCTTCGTGCCGTTCGCTGCCCAGGTGCCGTACGAGATGTGGCTCCTCCCCCGCGAACACGAGCCGGAGTTTGGGCGGCTCCCCGAGGCACAACGAACGCAGTTGGCCGCCGCCCTCCACGAACTGCTCGCCCGCCTCCATACCCACCTCAACGACCCCGACTACAACCTCTTCGTCCGCACGGCCCTCGACTATGAGTCCGACCAGCCCCACCTCCACTGGAGCCTTCGAATTCGCCCCCGCACCACCGTACAGGCCGGCTACGAGCAAGGCACCGGCCAGCACATCAATCCGTCCATTCCGGAGCGGGACGCCGCTGTTCTCCGCAACGACACCTAGGAGCCCGGTCAAAAAGGGGGTTATCGTGATTCTGCTGTCGCAGAACCGC
>JBDGQN010000194.1:0-35116 GCA_042219055.1 Salinibacter sp.
GGTGGTCGGGTCCGACGACGGGCCGATGCCGCAGACGCGGGAGCACATTTTGCTTGCGCGTCAGGTGGGGGTACCGAGCCTGGTGGTGTTTATGAACAAGACCGATTTGGTCGACGACGCGGAGCTGTTGGAGTTGGTGGAGATGGAGGTTCGGGATCTATTGACCGAGTATGAGTTTCCCGGCGACGAGATTCCGGTGATTCGCGGAAGCGCGCTTCAGGCGCTGGAAAGCGACGAGGAGCACGAGGATCAGATCATGGAGTTGATGGAGGCGGTCGACTCCTACATTCCGACGCCGGAGCGGGACGTGGAGAAGCCGTTTTTGATGCCAGTCGAAGACATTTTTTCGATCAAGGGTCGGGGGACGGTCGTGACGGGTCGGATTGAGCGGGGCCGCGTGCAGCTTCAGGACGAGGTTGACATCGTGGGGATGCAGGAGGAGAAGATGGAGTCGGTGGTGACCGGCATAGAGATGTTCAACAAGACGTTGGAGGAGGGGGAGGCGGGAGACAACGCAGGAATTCTCCTACGAGGAATTGAGAAGGAGGAGGTCAGTCGGGGGATGGTGTTGGCCGAGCCGGAGACGGTGACGCCGCACCGGGAGTTTGAGTGCGAGGTGTACGTGCTCAGCAAGGACGAGGGGGGTCGTCACACGCCGTTTTTCGACGGGTACCAGCCGCAGTTTTATTTTCGGACGACGGACGTGACCGGGTCGATTGAGTTGCCGGAGGGGGTAGAGATGGTGATGCCGGGGGACAACGCGACGTTTACGGCGGAGCTCATTCAGCCGGTGGCGTTGGAGGAGGGGTTGAGGTTTGCGATTCGGGAGGGGGGACACACGGTGGGGGCTGGCGTCGTGACCGACATTCTGGATTAGATTACTTGTGAGTTGCGATTGGCGAATGCCGAATGGGGACTCCCGGCATTCGAAATTCGAAATTCGGAAATCAACACTGAGATATGGCTGCGCAGCAGGACATACGCATCAAGCTCAAGTCATACGACCACACCCTGATTGACAAGAGTGCGGAGAAAATTATCCGCACGGTCAAGTCGACGGGAGCGGTCGTAAGTGGCCCCGTGCCCCTCCCGACTGAGAAGAAGATTTATACGGTGCTGCGCGGGCCGCACGTAGATAAAAAGAGCCGTGAGCAATTTGAGCGACGCCATCACAAGCGGCTGATCGACATTCTGTCGTCCAGCAGCGACACGGTGGACGCACTCATGCAGCTTGAGTTGCCCAGTGGCGTAGACGTCGAAATCAAAGTTTGACGAGATGGGTTTCCGGCCGGCCGTCCCTGTCGTCTGGGCGCTCCTCCTTTCGGGGGGACTGCTGCTCAGCGGTTGCAACGGAGCGGGATCGAAACGGGCCTCGCTCTATCAGCGGCTCGTCAGAGGGGGGCCCTGGACAGTTGAGCGATTGGAGGGGCCATTAATCGATCCCCAGCGGATCGACCGGCGCTACGAAGAGGTGCGATTCACCTTCCGTTCGGGCAAGGGAGGGCGCCAATACCGGATTGTCGGGCAGTTTTCCCCCGATTCGACCGAGGAGCTGGCGAGTGGGGCGATCAGCCTCCCCCGAGACAATGTGCTCCAGAGGGTTTCGCCGACGGGTCACATGGAGATACAAATTTCAGGTCAGCCGAGCGGTGTTCGACCTGCGCGTCGGCTCCCGCCCGTTCCTGAGAACGTTCTTCCCGCAGAGCACCTGGAGCGAATCGCAAAGTGTAGAGATGAAACTCGCGCCGGATGGCAAGTAGCCTCGGCCCGAGACTTTTCCACGACGAACGTACTATTGCACGGAGCTCAGAGTTATGAGTAGTGGACTGATCGGAAAAAAGGTCGGAATGACGAGCGTCTTCGACGACGAGGGAAACAACGTTGCCTGTACGGTCGTCGAGGCGGGCCCCAATGTTGTGACGCAGGTCAAGTCGGACGATCCCGACGGCTACAATGCGGTACAGCTGGGCTTCGAGAACATGAAGGAGAAGAACACGACGAAGGCCTTGCTGGGCCACTTTGAGAAGGCCGGATGCCCGCCGAAGCGTGTTCTATCTGAGTTCCGCGACTTTGATCATGATGTGGAGCTCGGCGATGCCCTGCGTGTGGAGGACGTCTTCCGTGAGGAGGAGCGGATCGACGTGGTCGGCGTCTCGAAAGGAAAAGGCTTTCAGGGGGTCGTCAAGCGCCACGGCTTCAGCGGCGTCGGCATGACGACCCACGGCCAGTCCGATCGAGAGCGACATCCCGGATCCATTGGAGCCTCGGCAGATCCCTCGCGGGTCTTCAAGGGGATGCGTATGGCCGGCCAGACGGGGGGAGAGCGGACCAAGATTCAGAACCTCCGGGTCGTCCGCATTCTCGAGGATCAGAATGCCATCCTCATCGAGGGCTCCGTGCCGGGACCGAAGAGCGGTTACGTAGAGCTCCACAAAAAGACCGGGGAGGGGCACTGAGCACAGGCGCCGGACCGATTGCTTCGAACGACTGCGAACTGTTGACGCCATCGAACCATGGAGGTTGAAATCTACCAGGAAGACGGGGTTGAGTCCGGGGAAACCGCCGCGCTTGATCAGACGGTCTTCGACATTGAGCCGAATGCCCACGTCATTTGGCTGGACGTGAAGCGGATACAGGCCCACCAGCGGCAGGGCACTAGCAAGACGAAGGAGCGCAGTGAAGTGCGAGGCTCGGGGCGCAAGCTGTACCGACAGAAAGGCACTGGAAACGCTCGTGTGGGCGACGCACAATCGCCGATCCGCCGCGGTGGGGGGCGAGCACACGGGGCGCGTCCTCGGGACTATACCCACGACTTGAATCAGAAGGAGAAAAAGTTGGCCCGACGCTCGGCTCTCTCCTACAAGGCGGCGAACGACAACATCTGCGTTCTCGAAGACTTTTCGCTGGACCGACCGGACACTCGGGCATTGACCGATCTCTTTGAGTTCCTGGACGTGGATGGGCAGGACATCCTATTTGCTACCACGGAGGTGGAGCGCGAGATTTACCTTAGCGCCCAGAATCTCTCCGACGTGAACGTGCAGGAGGCCAATAGTGTCAACACCGTCGATATCCTCGACGCCGACGTGGTCCTTCTCCAAGAGGGAGCCCTAGACTGGCTCACGAAGACCCTTACGACGGCCCCAACGGTGGACCTTGGGGCTTAAGAACACCGCCTGGGATTCCAGAGACCCTTGTTGCACTCTCAACGAGCAGCGCTGAGACATGAGCAAACGCGTACTGATTCGTCCATACGTTACTGAGAAGACCACACAGCAGATGGAGGAGGGCAAGTACTCTTTCGTGTGTGGCCTCGATGCCACGAAGCCCGAAATCCGGAAGGCCATAGAGGAGCGCTACCCCGGCGTCGAGGTGGATGACGTGCGCACTCAGGTCGTTCCGGGCAAGCGCCGCCGCCAGTTTCGCGACGGCAACATGATCGAAGGCCGCACCTCAGGCTTCAAGAAGGCCATCGTGGACCTCGATCCGGAGGGTGAGCAGATCGACTTCTTCGAGGGCATTTAGCGTTCCGCGACGACTGTCCAAGCATTCCTTCGCATCCGTCGACGATCCAGCGCCATGTCGATCCGAAAGCGAAAACCGACCATCAACAGCCAGCGGCAGTACTCGGTCGATGACAAGGAAGATGTGACCGAGACCGAGCCGGAGCGTAGTCTCCTGGAACCGCTCACCAATAGTGGCGGCCGCAACAACCATGGTCGGATGACCATGCGGTACCGCGGCGGCGGCCACAAGCGCCGCTACCGCAAGATTGACTTTAAGCGCCGCGACAAGGACGGCATCCCGGCGAGGGTCAAGACGATCGAGTACGACCCGAACCGGTCGGCCCGCATCTCTCTGCTCGCGTACGCTGACGGGGAGAAGCGCTACATCATTGCGCCGGACGGGCTGGAGGTGGGGGATACAGTTATGAACGGCCCGGAGGCACGGGCGGAGGTGGGCAATTGCCTGTCGCTCCAGCACATTCCTCTCGGCACGCAGGTGCACTGTATCGAGATGCGGCCAGGGAAGGGCGGCCAGCTCGCCCGTGCCGCCGGCACCCACGCTCAGGTTACGGCCCGTGAAGACGAGTACGCGACCCTCGAGTTGCCCAGTGGGGAGACCCGTCTGGTCCCGGTCCGGTGCCGTGCCACTGTGGGGACCACGAGCAACGTGGAGCACGAAAACGTTGAGCTCGGCAAGGCCGGCCGAAAGCGCTGGCTCGGACGTCGCCCGCGGACTCGGGGCGTGGCCATGAACCCGATCGATCACCCCATGGGTGGAGGAGAAGGTCTCAAGTCCGGAGGCCATCCCCGCTCACGAAAAGGCGTTCCGGCGAAGGGATATAAGACACGCAAGCGCAATAAGGAGTCCAACAAATACATCATCCGGCGGCGCTCGGAGTCGAAGAAAGGCACTGGCAGTTAGTGACCGGCGTCCCCGCTGGGGGCGTCGATGCTTCGTTGCGAGCCGCCTGCACTTTTAGGACCTAAACTTACCCGACGACATGCCCCGCTCTCTACGCAAAGGCCCGTACGTTTACTATAAGCTGCAGCGGAAGGTCGATGCGCTAAACGAGTCCGACGAAAAGAAAGTCATTAAGACCTGGAGTCGAGACTCGATTATTACACCAGAGTTCGTCGGCCACACGTTTGCGGTTCACAACGGACATCAGTTTATCCCGGTGTATGTGACTGAGAATATGGTGGGTCACAAACTGGGTGAATTTGCTCCCACCCGCACGTTCACGGAGCACTCGCAGGCGAAGGTCGACCAGCGCATTCGAAAGCCCGGGCAGTAGCCCTCCTGACGGTTGCGCCGGGAGCCACGATTCGCGTGGGGCGCTCGGCCCACGCGCTCTGATCCATACTGCAAACTGCACGACGAGACATGCAAGCACGAGCCGTCCGCCGCTACATTCGGAGCTCCCCCCTCAAGACGCGCCGCGTCATCAATCTGGTGCGGGATCGCAGTGTGCCGGAAGCGGTCGCGATTCTGGACTACATGCCGCAGAAGGTGACGGGCGTCGTGGAGGAGACCATCCGCTCGGCGATATACAACCTGATGGACCAGTACGACGAGCGGTTCGATGAAGGATCTCTTACACTGAAAGAGATCCGTGCCGATGAGGGACCCACCTTTCAGCGTCATCAGGCGCGGGCCCGAGGACGGGCGGCGCCCATCCGGAAGCGCACGACGCACCTCAAGGTGGTCGTGGCCGTAGAGGAAGAAGAGCCTGAGCCGGCAGCATAGAACTGAACCCTGCCCCCGACATCCAACGTTGCTTTCTGAACTAACACTACGAGGTACACACCCGTGGGCCAGAAAACACACCCCATTGGCTTTCGCCTCGGCGCCATCCGTGGTTGGGATTCCAACTGGTACTCGGAGACCGACTTCCAGGAGAAACTCGTCGAGGACGAAGAGATCCGCCGCTACCTGCACACGCGCCTCAAACGAGCCGGGCTGAGCCGGGCCGTCATTGAGCGGACCCCTGAACGGGTCATTCTGACGCTTCACACCAGCCGTCCGGGCGTGGTCATTGGGCGAGGCGGATCCGAGGTGGAAAAGCTCCGTGGAGAGCTGGAGACTCTTACGGGCAAAGACATCCAGATCAACATCAGCGAGATCAAACGGCCCGAGCTCGATGCCACACTGGTGGCCAAAAACATTGTCCAGCAGCTGGAGGGACGCATCTCCTTCCGTCGCGCCATGAAGCAGGCCAAGCAGGCCGCCATGCGCATGGGGGCCGAGGGCGTTCGTATTCGAGCCGCAGGGCGCCTGGGCGGTGCCGAGATGGGCCGCCGCGAGGAGTACATGGAAGGTCGAGTGCCACTCCATACAATCCGGGCCGACATTGACTTTGCCCAGGAGACGGCTCGCACGATCTACGGCACCATTGGGGTAAAGGTCTGGATTCACCGCGGCGAGATTCTCGGCAAGCCGGATCTCAGTCCCAACGTGCAAGCCCAGCAGCGAAAGATGAAAGAGTCGCCTCAGCAGCGCCGCCAGCGCCGCGAGGGGGGATCTTAGAGACCGTGCCGCCCCACACTGAGATCATCATACGCGTATTCGCACCTACGAGTCATGCTTGAGCCGAAACAGAGAAAACACCGAAAGGTCCAGCGGAATCAGGGCCGGAAGCGTAACAAGTACGCCGTCAAAGGCACGCGCCTCAGCTTCGGCGACTTTGGCCTGAAGGCCCTCGAAGAGGGAGAGCTTACCAGCCGTCAGCTAGAGGCGGCTCGTGTAGCGATCAACCGCTACCTGAAGCGCTCTGGAAAGGTCTGGATCCGAGTGTTTCCCGATAAGCCCAAGACCAAGACGCCCGCGGAGACGCGTATGGGCAAAGGGAAAGGGGAGCCCGAACACTTTGTCGCCCCCGTTCAGCCCGGGAACGTCGTCTTTGAGGTGGGAGGTGGGGCCGACGAAGAGGGGGCCCGTGAGGCGCTGCGCCTGGGCAAGCACAAGCTGCCGATTAAGACCAAGTTCGTGGTCCGCCCGGGGGCTCGCGCCGAAGAGAAGTAGAGGTTCGGGAACGTTCGGGCACCGTTGAATTCAATTTGTTTAGACTGATGGATGCCGACCGGATTCGAGACTTGAGCATCGCTGAGATTGAGACGCGCATCGAGGAGGAAGAAGAGGAATTGGAAGAGCTCCAATTCCAGCACGCCATTCGAGGACGCCTCGAAAATCCAATGCTCCTCCGCACGAAGCGTCGCCTCATTGCCCGGCTCAAAACCATTTGCAACGAGAAGCAACAGGCCGCTGAAGAAGCGGCGTAGCACTTCCCGTCGAGTTCCACACAGAAGAGCTCACTTTGCCGATAGGGTCTTATGGAGCAGACTGAAGAGCATACCGACGAACCCCTAGACGCCCCTGAGGGGGGCGATGATCAGGACGAGCAGACGCTCGACCGCAATGACCGCAAGGAGCGCATTGGGGTCGTCGAGTCCGCCAAGATGGACAAGAGCATCACGGTCTCTGTCCGCCGCCAGATGAAGCATCCGATGTACGGAAAGTACTTGGAGCGGTCGTCCACCTTCATGGCGCACGACGAAGAGGACGAGGCCCGGGAGGGAGACACGGTCCGGATTATGGAGACCCGTCCCCTCAGCAAGCACAAGCGGTGGCGCCTCGTCGACATTATTAAGCGGGCCAAGTAGCCTCCTGACGGAGAATAGACGGGAGCTTGAAACGGAATTCGACTTCTGCTCGCGTCGTTTGCCCGGCATTCGCGCGTTGTATACCGAACCTGGAACGAACACTCATGATTCAGCAAGAAACCCGACTCAACGTGGCCGACAACAGTGGCGCCAAGGAGGTGCAGTGCATCCGCGTGCTCGGCAGTAGCGGACGCCGCTACGCCGGCATCGGAGACCAGATCGTGGTGTCCGTGAAGTCCGCCATTCCCAGTGGTGAGCTCAACAAAGGCGACGTAAGCCGGGCGGTCGTCGTGCGAACGGCGAAGGAGACTCGTCGCGAAGATGGCACGTACATCCGCTTCGACGAAAATGCCGCTGTACTTATCGACACCCAGGAAGAGCCGGTAGGGACGCGCGTGTTTGGGCCTGTGGCGCGGGAGGTCCGCGAGAAAGAGTTCATGCGTATCGTCTCCCTGGCCCCCGAAGTCCTCTGAAGTTGGAGGTCGAAGTGTGGAGGGCGTCAGGTAAGTTCCACCCAAAACTGAACGAAGACCTATGGCTCAAAAGCTGCACGTGAAGAAGGGGGACATGGTCATGCTCAACAAGACCATTACCTCCGCCAAGTCTGCTGGACAGGATCGCGAGGCCGGCTACGTCGGGAAGGTTTTGAAGGTTTTTCCCGACGAGGAACGCGTGATCGTGGAGGGCGTCAATATCCGCGTTTTCCACGAGAAGCCCAGCCGGTCGAACCGGGAAGGAGGACGCATAGAGCGAGAGGCCCCGATCCACGTCTCGAACGTGAACCCCATTGACAGCAACGGCAACGCCACCCGCATTGGGCGCAAGAAGGTGGAGGATCCGGAAACGGGGCAGTCGCGCTGGGTGCGTTACGCGAAGACGACCGGCGAAGAACTCGACGAGTAAGATATAGGCCGGGGATCCGCCGTGAAGCATTCATGCAGGTGGAACCCCGCTCCTGACCCATCGATTATCAACGTCTACGATGTCTCAGTGCTCTGGACATCGCAGACATAATGCTTCACATTAGCGAGTCTCGACGACCCATGGCCGACGCTCCACGACTTCAAGAACGATACGAGGACGAGGTTCGCCCCTCACTGGTGGACCAGTTTGGGTACGAAAACCCGATGGAAGTCCCGTCCCTGAAAAAGATTTGCGTCAATCGGGGGCTGGGCGAGGTTTCTGAGAACCAGAAGGTGCTCGACGAATCTGTGGAGGAACTCCGCCAGATCACAGGACAGCACCCCACAATCCGTCGGGCGAAGAAGAGCATTGCGAGCTTCGACGTTCGGGAAGGAATGCCGGTTGGCGTGAAGGTGACTCTCCGGGACGCCCGGATGTACGAGTTTATGGATCGCCTCATCACACTCGCCCTCCCCAACATCCGCGACTTTGAGGGCGTGCCGGACCGGAGCTTCGACGGCCACGGGAACTACACACTCGGGATCGACGAGCAGATTATTTTTCCCGAGATCGATGTCGACGATGTCGACCGCATCGACGGAATGGACATCACGTTTGTAACCAACGCTGAGACCGACGAAGAAGCCTATGCGCTCCTCAAGGAGCTGGGAATGCCGTTTGTTCGTCGGGGGGACGAGGAAGAGACAGCCGAAGTATAGCCATACCCCGCGGCGACATCGCTGCGCGCTAGTTATCAGACAGAGTTGATTACCGACGACATGGCCAAAAAAAGTTGGATTGCCCGCGAAGAGAAGCGCGAGGAGTTGTACGAGAAGTACAAAGAGAAGCGGCGGCGGCTGAAGGAGGAGGAGAAGTGGGTGGAGCTGCAGAAGCTTCCTCGGGACTCGAGTCCAGTCCGCCAGAACAATCGCTGTGAACTCTGTGGTCGCGTTCGCGGGTACCTCCGCAAGTTTGGTGTCTGCCGGATCTGCTTTCGGGAACTCGCCCTGGAGGGCAAAATCCCGGGCATCCGGAAAGCAAGCTGGTGAGTGCATTTAGATTTTAGATTGCGGATTCTGGACTGGGATCATCACCCCGAGCCATAATCTGCAGTCTGAAATCCAAACCCCAAAATCTAAACTCCGAGATCCGTATGAGTGGCATTTCCGACCCCGTAGCGGACTATTTGGCCCATCTTCAAAACGGACAGCAGGCGGAAGAGACCTACGTGGACATTCCCGCATCGAAGTTGAAGCGGGCCATGACTCAGATTCTGCTCGAGAAGGGGTACATTAAGAACTACCTCAACATCGATGACGATAAGCAGGGGCTTCTCCGTGTGTATCTGAAGTACGACGAGTACGATCAGCCGGCGATTCGGATCATGGAACGAGTCTCCCGGCCGGGTCGCCGCGAGTATGCGGACTCGGATAATCTTCCCGAGGTCAAAAATGGCCTTGGTATTGCCATTCTCTCGACCTCCCGGGGCGTGATGAGCGACAAGGAGGCCCGGCGCTTCGGGGTTGGTGGAGAAGTCCTGGCAAAGGTGTTTTAGTGCCCCGCGATCGCCCTCCTGGCGATCCTGCCTGCCCACACACCCACTGTACGAGACGAACCCACGATCCCATGGCTCGAATAGGAAACAACCCGATCCCGTTTGGGGAAGACGTCACCGTGTCGGTCGACGACGAGAACGTCGTCACGATCGAAGGTCCAAAGGGAACCCTCACGGAGCAAGTTGACCCGGAGATGACCATCGAGGTCGACGAAGATCACATTGTGGTCCGTCGCCCGACCGATCAGAAGCGGCACCGGTCGCTCCACGGTCTCAGTCGGTCGCTCCTCGTGAACATGGTGGAGGGCGTCACCGAGGGGTACAAGAAGGAACTGAAGATCATTGGGGTTGGATACCGGGCCCAGATGTCGAACGGGGCCCTCGAGCTTGCCCTCGGCTATTCGCACCCGATTTTCTTCTTGCCACCGAGCGAGGTATCGGTGTCTGTCGATTCGCAGCGGGGGCAGGACGATATCATTGTTGTGGAAGGGATCGACAAAGAGCTTGTGGGACAGGTGGCAGCGAAAATTCGCAGTCTCCGACCGCCGGAGCCCTACAAGGGCAAAGGCGTCCGCTACGTCGACGAGCACGTGCCCCTCAAGGCCGGGAAGACGGCGGCACGGTAGGATTGCTCGCTTGTAAGAGGCCTCATTTTGATCGAAAGACTACATAGGTATAGCGGTTATGCCCAAGGGAAAAAAGGAAAAGGTCAAACGACGGCAGCGGATTCACGACAGCATCCGGGAGAACATGTTTGGAACCTCGGTGCAGCCGCGCCTGTCGGTGTACCGGTCGAACCAGTACATCTATGCTCAGCTGATTGATGACATGGAGGGGCACACCCTGACCTCTGCATCGAGCCTCGCGGATGAGGTGGAGGGGGACACTCCCGTCGAGCAGAGTCATGCTGTCGGTGAGTTGCTCGCCGAGCGAGCTCAGGAGGAGGGCATCGAGAACGTCGTCTTCGACCGAAGCGGATACAAGTATCAGGGCCGCGTTCAGGCCCTTGCCGAGGGCGCCCGTGAAGGCGGACTTCAGTTTTAACCTCGACTGCGCTCGATCGACCATCTCTGACAGAATTTACCCACGCACCACGCAACGTCATGGCGGATCGAAAAGAACGAAAGCGCGTCAATGCCGAGAAACGCCAGGAGAACTGGGTTGACCGGCTCGTGTCGGTCAATCGCGTTTCCAAAGTCGTAAAAGGCGGTCGTCGATTTTCTTTCAACACCGTGGTGGTCGTCGGCAATGAGGACGGCCTCGTCGGAGCAGGGCTCGGCAAGGCCAACGAAGTGTCGAGTGCGATTTCGAAAGGGGCCGACGATGCAAAGAAGAACGTGATTCGGGTCCCGCTCCGCGACGGTACGATTCCGCATAAGGTCGTCGGCAAGCAGGACGCCGGAGAGGTGCTTTTGAAGCCTGCAGCGCCCGGAACTGGAGTCATCGCTGGGGGCGGGGTGCGCGCAGTGCTTGAGTGCGCCGGGTACCGAAACGTGCTGACGAAGTCTATTGGAACCTCCAACCCGCACAATCAGGTGAAAGCCACCATCAATGCGCTTGCGGAGACGGAGGATGCTCTGGAGGTAGCGCGTCGCCGCGACATTCCCCTTGAGAAAGTCTTTAACGGGTAATGCCGTACGCTGCACGCGAGCCGTCCTCTGCCTGTGCAGGTTCAAGCTCTGAAGAGTATAGAGTATGAACGAGTCAGAGAAGGATTAACAGGCGACCTGGGAGCACTTGGCCCTTGGCAAATCTGATCCACGGTCGTATACGAGTACACCCCAAATCCGTGGAATGATCGATAAGGTGAATCACTTGGTCGAGGCCAAGGAGGTTGGCGAGCAAAACTATTTACTGTAGGACGGACGCTCACGGTTTTTCACTGTACGCCATCGAGACGAGAATTGGACAGATCCATGGATCTTAGCAATCTAAAGCCGGCAGAAGGGGCCACCCACTCGAAGCAGCGTCTTGGTCGCGGTGAGGGTTCCGGGCGAGGAGCACACAGCTCCACCCGAGGCACGAAGGGACAGAGCAGCCGATCGGGCGCAGGGAATCGTCCCATCTGGTTTGAAGGGGGGCAAACTCCGCTCTTCCAGCGTGTGCCGAAGCATGGGTTCAACCAAGAGCCCTTCCGCACTGACTATCATGTGGCCAACGTCCGGCGTCTCCAGCGTCTCGTTGATGAGGGGCGGATCGACACGGATCAGCCCGTTACGCCGGATGTCCTCGCGGACCTGGGAGCGGTACGGGACGCCGAGCGGGTGAAAATCCTGGGCGATGGTCAATTGGACGTTTCACTCGAGGTTTCGGCGCATGACTTTAGCGAGTCAGCGCGCGAGAAGATTGAGGAGGCTGGCGGGTCGGCGACTGTTCTTGACGAGTAACTGTTCGATCCAGATTGATTCCTCCGCTCCTCACGGCTCACCCACAAAGAGGCTGACTCATGGCTGGTTTTGCCGAAAGTATCCGTAATATCTGGAGCGTTCAAGAGCTCCGCGAACGGATCCTGTACACGCTCGGTCTGCTCATCATCTATCGCCTGGGCACGCACGTCACGCTGCCGGGCGTAGATGCGGCTGCGCTTACTCAGATTCGGGCGCAGGAAAGTGGAGGAGGGCTGTTCGGCTTTCTCAACATGTTTGTCGGTGGGGCCTTCAAGCAGGCCGGGATCTTTGCGCTGGGGATCATGCCCTACATTACGGCCTCCATTATCATTCAGTTGATGGGAGCGGTCGTCCCTTATTTTCAGAAGCTTCAGCGGGAGGGGGAAGAAGGCCGTCGCCGCATCACGCAGTTGACGCGCTACGGCACCATCGGCATTACGGCTCTCCAGTCGATCGGCTACGCCATTAACCTACTGGCTGGGGCAACGGGTCGGGCAGTGGTTATTAACTCGACCCTGTTTACGATCACCACGGTCATCGTTCTGACCAGTGGGACTGCGTTCGTCATGTGGCTCGGGGAGCGCATCAGCGAAGACGGCATCGGAAATGGAATCTCGCTGATCATCATGATCGGGATCATTGCGTTCCTCCCGCAGGCGCTGTTGAACGAGGTTCAATTGATTGGAGACAATATCTTCATCCTGCTCGTTGAACTTGGGGTCTGGGTTCTTGTGACCGGGGCAGTGGTCCTGGTATCGCAGGGCATGCGACGCATCCCCGTACAGTACGCAAAACGGGTGACGGGACGCAAGGTCCAGGGGGGAACGACCCAGTATTTGCCGCTTCGGGTGAACGCTGCGGGCGTGATGCCGATCATCTTCGCCCAGTCGATTATGTTCATTCCCTCCACGATCGCGTCGTTTTTTCCAAACAACGCGACTATGCAGCGGATTGGAGGCTGGTTCTCGGACGTTAGCGGGATGGGCTATTCGGCCTTCTTCTTCGTGGTGGTTGTCTTCTTCACCTACTTCTACACTGCGATCACCGTGAACCCGCAGGAGATGGCGGATACTATGAAGCGACAGGGGGGCTTCATTCCGGGCATCCGGCCCGGCAAGCAGACCAGCGAGTTTATTGATACCGTTCTGACACGCATCACGCTGCCAGGGTCGATTTTCCTGGGCATTGTGGCCATCCTCCCGGCGTTTGCTATGCAGGCGGGGGTTTCCCGCGGATTTGCCATGTTTTACGGAGGCACCAGTCTGCTCATTCTGGTCCAGGTGACGCTTGATACGCTCCAACAGATTGAGAGCCATCTGCTCATGCGCCACTATGACGGATTCATGAAGACTGGCAAGATGCGTAGTCGCCGACAGGGCATGTAGTGACGTTCAGCATCTGGTCCTCGTGCGCTTGTTCTCATGCAGTGGCAGTGGCTATCTCACCTTTGGAATCGGATCTGGGGAGTGTCTATGGTTCACCTGAAGAGCCAACGTGAAATTGACCGTCTGCGCGAGAGCGCAGACCTCGTGGGCCGTACGCTTGCGGAGGTTGCTCGCCACATTGAGGTGGGGACTACTCTACAGGAGCTTGACGCCATTGCAGAAGACTACATCCGAACACACGGAGCGGAGCCTGCATTTAAGGGTTATCAGGTGGGTGAAAACGTCTTCCCAAACACATTGTGCACCTCCGTGAACGATGCGGTGGTGCATGGCATCCCTGACGACTATGCACTCCAGGATGGCGACCTGTTGTCGATTGATTGTGGCGCGAAGTTGAACGGATACTACGGAGATTGGGGATACACGTTTGCCATAGGTACCATTGCCGACGAAGACGCTGCGCTGTGCCGAGCGACCTATCAGGCTTTGCTCGAGGGCATTGAGCAGGCAGTGGCCGGCCGTCGGGTCGGCAACATCAGCCACGCCGTGCAGACGCATTGTGAATCGCGCGGGTTCAGCGTGGTGCGGGACCTCGTGGGCCACGGCATCGGACGGAGTCTCCACGAGGATCCGCAGGTCCCGAACTTTGGAGAGGCCGGACAGGGGCGAGTGCTGAAGCCGGGGTTGTCCATCTGCATTGAACCGATGATCAACCGCGGCACGGCGCAGGTTACGACGGATGCGGACGGATGGACCGTCCGGGCAGCCGATGGACTTCCATCGGCCCATTACGAGCACATGGTGGTCGTCCGGGACGGAGAGCCCGAGGTGCTCTCAGACTTCGGGTATATCGAAGACGTTATCGACCCTCCATACGAGATCGACGCTCTCAAAGAGACTACTACCCGCTAATGGCCAAGGAAGAAGCCATAGAAAAGGATGGAGAAGTCATCGAAGCACTCCCCAACGCCCAATTCCGCGTTCGTTTGGAAAACGGCCACGAGATTCTCGGCCTTCTCTCCGGCAAGATGCGCATGAACTATATCAAGATTTTGCCGGGCGATCGGGTCAAGGTCGAGATGTCGCCGTATGATCTTTCAAAGGGGCGGATTGTGTATCGCTACAAGAACTAAGGCGTCCTGTAGATTTCGTCCATAGGTTTGACGTGGAGTCCAGCGGAGTTCTCTCGCCGGGATCCCTACGGTCTTTGCGCGGATTATCGAACGAAACAACCAATTGAGGTATGCCCAGAATCGAAGGAGTCGACGTACCGGAAGACAAGCGTGGAGAAATTGCGCTCACCGAGATCTACGGTGTAGGACGCTCGCGGGCCAACGAAATCCTGGATAAGGCAGAGATCAGCGAGGACAAGCGGCCTCGCAAGTGGACCGAGAGCGAAACCAAGCGAGTGCGGCGCATCATTGAGGAGGATTACACCGTTGAGGGTCAACTCCGTACGGAAGTACAAATGAACATCAAGCGCCTCAAGGACATCGGATGCTATCGGGGCAAGCGGCACCGGGAGGGGCTTCCGGTCAACGGTCAGCGCACGCGGACCAATGCCCGCACCCGAAAGGGCAAGCGGAAGACCGTGGCCGGTCGGCAGCAGTCGACTCAGAAAAAGTGATTCCCATTTTTGACTCCGGAGACGTCTGTTCGCGCTCCGGGTTCGTCTGTCGAATAGAGACTCTATATATTCATGGCTGAAGGAGATCAGAAAGGTGGAAAGCGTTCTCCCCGCAAGAAAAACGTGGTCGTGGAGTCCAACGGCCGGGCGTACGTGAAGGCCACCTTCAATAACGTGATTGTCACGATCACGGACCAGTACGGCAATACCATTTCGTGGGCCAGCGCCGGCAAGATGGGATTTAAAGGGAGCCGGAAAAACACACCCTACGCCGCACAAAAGGCGGGCGAAGCGGCTGCCAACGAGGCGCACGACCTGGGGCTCCAGCGCGTGGACGTGTACGTGAAGGGGCCGGGCTCCGGTCGAGAAGGCGCGATTCGGGCGATGTCCGAGGCGGGCCTGGAAGTGGCAAGCATCCGCGACGTAACTCCGCTTCCTCACAACGGCTGCCGTCCTCCGAAGCGCCGCCGCGTGTAATCCATTTGGGATTGTGGGGCTGAGGTTTCCTCGAATCCACAACCAATCCAACGTCGAGAATCCAAAATCCAAAGTTGAAACATGGCTCGATATCGAGGTCCGAAGCAAAAAATCGCCCGCCGCTTTAAGGAGCCGATCTTCGGCCCGTCGAAGGCGCTGGAGCGAAAGCCATATCCGCCCGGCCAGCACGGCCAGTCGCGGCACCGCCGCGAGAGCGAGTACGCCGTACAGTTGAAGGAGAAGCAGAAGGCAAAGTACACCTACGGGCTGTTGGAGAGGCAATTTAAGAATCTATTCGACAAGGCCTCTCGCATGCAGGGCGTGACGGGGGAGCAGCTCCTCATCCTTCTGGAGTCTCGTCTCGACAACACTGTTTTCCGCATGGGGATTGCCCGGACGCGCCGTCAGGCCCGACAGTTCGTCGCGCATCGTCACATCATGGTGAATGACGAGGTCGTGGACATTCCGTCGTTCGGGATGTCCCCAGACGACATCGTGTCGGTAAAGCCGAGCAGTCAGGACCTGGAAGTCATTCAGACCAACGTGGAGCATCGGAAGCGCACCTTCTCCTGGCTGGAGATGGACCGTCAGGAGATGAAGGGGAAGTTCATCGACCACCCCAACCGGGAGGAAATTCCGGAAAACATCGACGAGCAGCTTATTGTGGAGCTCTACTCGAAGTAGACGGCTGCCATCGGGCACTCTCCATTCCGAGCGCGCTGCCCGCGCTTGAGTTCTTCCACGATCACTACACCTTACCAATTTTTTGATTCGAGTGTATGAGTAACCACGGGCTTCAGATGCCGGAAGGCGTCCAAGTTGACGAAGTCTCCGATTCCAAGGGCCAGTTTACCATGGGCCCGCTCGAACGGGGCTACGGGGTCACAATCGGCAACGCACTCCGTCGCGTGCTACTGTCGTCTCTTCGGGGACTCGCCATCACCGCCGTCAAGATCGATGGGGTGCAGCATGAGTTTTCGACGATTCCGGGCGTGACGGAAGACGTGTCCGACATTATTCTGAACCTCAAGGAGGTTCGGTTCAGTGCCGACGAGATGCGGGAGGGACACCTCCACCTCAACCTCGAAGGCCCCGGCAGCTGGACCGCCGCGGACATCGGCGAGACCACCCCGGAGTTTGAGGTTCTCAATCCGGACCAGCACATCGCATCGATGGCCGAAGATGCCGTCATAAACGCGGACCTGCGGGTTGGGTACGGGCGTGGCTACGTGCCCTCGGAGGAGAACAAGCGTGAGGACGATCCGATCGGCGTTATTGCGGTCGACTCCATCTTCACGCCGATCAAGAACGTCAAGTACGAGGTGAATCCGACCCGTGTGGGGCAGAAAATCGACTACGAAGAATTGGTTCTCGACGTGGAGACCGACGGGTCCCTCACCCCGGAGGAAGCGGTAACCCAGGCGGCCTCGATCATGCGCGACCATGTGAGCTTCTTCATCCAACTCGAAGAAGAGCCGGAGCCGGTGGTCGAAGAGCAGGAGGTTGACGAAGAAGTCAAGCGCATCCGCGAATTGCTCGCACAGTCGGTGGACGAGCTCGACCTGTCGGTGCGGTCTCACAACTGCCTTAAAGCAGCCAACATCAAGACGATTGGCGACCTGGTGCGTCGTGAGGAAGACGAGATGCTGAAGTTCCGCAACTTTGGTCGGAAGTCGCTCCAGGAGCTTGTAGAGGTGCTCGACGAACGGGGACTCCAGTTCGGTATGGACGTCGAAGAGTATCTCGAAGAGAAGAAGGCCTCTTAGGGCCCCGGCAAAGACTGCGACGTTTCGCGATTAGTCACCTAGTTCTGGATCGCCCATGCGACATCGCAAGAAAGGAAAGAAGCTTGGCCGCACGTCAGCCCACCGCAAGCGCACGCTGCAGGCCCTCTCGAATGCGCTCATTGAAAACAAGCGCATCACCACGACAGTTGCGAAGGCTAAGGCCCTGCGCCCCTTCGTGGAGCCGCTGATTACGCGGGCCAAGGAGGATACGCAGCACAACCGGCGCCAGGTTTTTCGTCACCTTCAGAATAAGGAGGCCATCCAGGAGCTGTTTGGTGACGTGTCCCAGCGCGTGGGGGATCGTCCAGGAGGATATACCCGAATTATCAAGCTCGGGCAGCGGTCCGGGGACGGTGCAGAGCTGGCGATGATTGAGCTCGTGGACTACAACGACGTCCAACCTGCCGATACGGGGAGCAGCTCAGGAGGGACCCGTCGCGGGAGTGGCAAGGGGCGTCGGACGCCGGAGAAAACGGAGCAAGAGGGCGATAGGACGGATACGGCCGACGAGTCAGCCGGAGAGGACCCTTCTGAGAGTTTTTCGGGTGAGAATGCTGAACCCAGCGACGAGGCTACGCAGACCCGGTCTGACGAGGATCCGACGGACGAGCCGACCGACGAAGCGTCGGACGAGGAACAGCCGTAGAGCTTCTGTGGTCACTTAATGAAAACGTACCGGGATTCTGGGCGTCGTGATCTAGTCACGACGCCCTTTTCTAGTTGGGTGGGGCTGTACCTGTCTCCAAAAAGGCCCGCGAAACTTATGAGAAGGCCCGCGAAACTTATGGAACCACAGGGATTTGAAGCTATCGTGAGTTGATTTCCAGAGATCGCGCTTCTTCTGTCTATGATTCAAGCGTCGGCTGTTCCGCGGCAGGTTGAGATCGACATTGATCCGGAGTATCAGGATCGGCTCGAAGAGCTCCTTTCGGTATGCCGGCAGCACCTTCCGGCGGTCGACGAGCACATGATCCGTCGGGCCTTTCGGCTCAGCTACTGGGCCCATCGCAACGACTGGCGAGAGTCGGGGGAGAAGTACGTCAGCCATCCGCTCCGCGTGGCCACCATCGTCGCCCGCGACATCGGCCTCGACGACACCAGCGTGGCGGCGGCCTTGCTCCACGACGTGGTGGAAGACACCGAGTTGTCCCTGGACCTGATTGAGGACGAGTTCGGGGAGACCATGCGCACGATCATCGACGGACTCACGAAGATTGAGGGGGTGTTCAGCAGTCAAAAACTAGGGCAGGCGGAAAACGTCCGCAAGCTGATGCTTTCAATGGCGTCGGACCTCCGGGTCATCCTCGTGAAGTTCGCGGACCGACTCCACAACATGCGCACCATCGAGGCGCTTCCGAAAAAGAAACAGCTCCAGAAGGCCAGCGAGACACAGGAGCTCTTTGCTCCGCTCGCCCATCGATTTGGCCTCTTCACGATCAAGAGTGAGCTTGAGGACCTCAGCTTCAAGATCCTCGATCCGGAGGCCTACAATCACATCGTGGAGCGTCTCGAAGAGATGGCCGAAGAACGAGAGGCCTACATCGCCGAGTTCATTGAACCCCTCGCGGAGCGTCTTGAGGAGGAAGGATTCGAGTTCGAGATCAAGGGGCGGGTGAAAAATATCTCTTCCATTCATCGAAAGATGCAGCGGAAGAACAAGCCGATCGATGAGATCTACGACATCTTTGCGATTCGGGTGATTCTGCAGAGTGACGGCAAGAAGGGGAAGGAAGACTGCTGGCGGGTCTATTCACTGGTGACCGACCAGTACAAGCCACTGCCTGAGCGCTTCCGTGACTTTATCTCAGTGCCGAAGTCGAACGGTTATCAGAGCCTGCATACGACAGTCTTCGGGCCCGGTGGGCGGCGTGTGGAGGTGCAGGTCCGAACCCAGGAGATGCACGAGGTGGCCGAGCGGGGCGTGGCGGCGCACTGGAAGTACAAGGAGGGCACCGAGAACGTCGACGAGGAGATGGAGCGTTTTCTGGAGTGGGTCCGCGATCTGCTCGAGAACCCGGAGCCGGAAGAGGCGACGGAGTTTGTGAAGGAGTTTCGGCTCAACCTCTACGACGAGGAGATCTACGCTTTCACCCCGCAAGGCGATCTTCTGACACTCCCGCAAGGGGCCACGCCCGTCGACTTTGCGTTTAAGGTGCACACTGAGGTGGGCATGCAGTGCCTCGGGGCAAAGGTGAACGGCAAGATGGTGCCTCTTTCTCACGAGCTCACGAGCGGGGATCAGGTTGAGATTATCACCTCGGAGAAACAGAATCCCAGCTCGGACTGGATCAACTTCGTCGTCACCCACAAGGCGCGCAGTCGCATTCGGAAGTGGACGAATGAGGAGCGCCGGAAGGCCGTGGATCTCGGCAAGGAGATCTGGGCAAAGACGAAAGACCAGGCCGATCTCGAGATCAGCGATCAGGATCTACAGGGCGTAGCCCACGAGCTCAAGTTTCCCGATCTTCAGCAGCTCTTCTACGAAATCGGGAAGGGGCTCTACGATCCGGAGGAGCTGGTCGACTACGTCAAGGGCAAAAAGACCACTGACGAGTCGGACGAGCAGGAAACCGACGCGGAGTCGCTACGGGAGCAGTACGAGCAGTTCCTCGACGTTGCGCAAGAGACGGAGAAGCAGACCCTTCTCATTGACGGGGAGGTCCAGGAGGATTTGGCCGTCAACTACGCGTCCTGCTGCAATCCCATTCCGGGCGATGAAGTATTCGGGTTCGTCAGCAAGACGGGCACCGTCAATATTCACCGCTCGAATTGTCGCAACGCCTCCGACCTGCTCGTTAACCAGGCCGATCGGATTCTCGATGTCGACTGGAGCCACCAGAAAGACGTGCAGTTCGTGGCGGCGCTGCGCCTCGTGGGAGAAGACCGGGTGGGAATGGTCAACGACATCACGACGGTGATTTCGAAAAACCTGAAGACAAACATTCGCTCCCTGACGATTGACACCGAAGACGGCATCTTTTCCGGAACCATCATGCTGCACGTCTCCGACCTGGAGCACCTCCAGCGTCTCATTGACCGCCTCAAGCGCATCGACGGCATTCAGGGCGTCTATCGATTCAAGGAGTAACTCGCCTTTTCTCTCACGCACTATGCCAACATCATGGCTGACCGACTCGAAACTGCAACGAAAGAGGATCTCGCTCGTCGTGTAGCCGACATGCAGGATTGTCCCGTCTACAAGGCGAAAGAGCAAGTTCGCTCCGTCCTCACGGCGCTGGGCGATCTCTTGATTGAAGCAGATCCGGAGCGGCGGATAGAACTTCGGGATTTTGGGGTGTTCGAGGTGAAGAAGACCAAGGCCAAGCCGACGGCTCGCAACCCCCGGACGAACGAGCGCGTGTTCGTGCCGAGTCGGCGCAAGACGCTGTTTCGGCCCGGCAAGCGCATTCAGGACGTACTGAAGACCCCGCTCAAGGAGCTGGGCTATGAGGTGCCGGAGGGAAGTGCGGATCGCACGGACGGCGAGGAGGGACAGGAGGAAGAGGAGTAGACGTCCCTGTCTTGCGGTCCTGAGTGTCCCGACCATTTTGACGCTTTCCGGCCCCTCGTGGACGCACTACAATCAGGCTCTCGCATTGTGGGCGTGGACGTGGGCACGAAGCGTGTGGGGGTGGCAGTCGCTGATCCGCTTGGTCTGTTCGCCCAGGCGCGAGGCACCTACACGCCTGAAGAGGCCCTCGAGGTGCTCCGGGAGATTCGAACCGAAGACGGCATTGAGACGATCGTCGTGGGGTGGCCGCTTACGGAGGCAGGGGCTGCGGAGGACGCCACAGAGATGGTTGAAACGTACGTGGAGCGCATCCACGAAGCGATTGGGGAGGTGCCGGTGGTGCGGGAGGACGAGCGCTACACGTCCGAGATTGCGAAGGACCTGCTTCGGCGGGCGGGGGTGAGCCAGCCGGGGCGCTACGACAAGGGACGAGTCGACGCAGCGGCCGCCGCGGTGATTTTGCAGGGGTATCTGGACCGGCAGGGGTAGAGGGCCGAGAAGGATCGGGTCGCTATTCGCGACTCTCAACTTCGTCCAGGATGCGATGGGCAATGGCACGGTTTAGGTCCGGTGCGTTGCCCCATGCCCGGTTGTTCGCGATCACGTTGAGGAGAGCATTCTGGGCCTCGGCCCGAAAGGCCAGGGCAGTTGTGTCGAGAACCATGTCGTGGGCCTGCTCCGTCTCGCTGAGTTTCGGTGTGGGCTCCTCGAACGGGTGCGCCGTCGCGTACGCCTCCGCGTACTTCATGTCGCGGGGCGTGAGCAGGCGGGTGACGACCTGTTCGTTCTGTGCGGTGAGGCGTTCGCCGGTCAGGGCCCACTGTCGGCGGATGGGGGGGAGCCAGGTCCAGTGGCTGAAGACGTGTCCGAGGCCCTGCTCTGCGAGCCAATCGAAGTAGACCTCCGTCAGAAGGTGCTCTGAGCGCAGCTCGATGTGGGCCTGGGGTGCAGCGGGGAGGGTGCCGAAGAAGTTGTCGAGCTGCTCTACGTTCTCCTCGGGACTCGGGCTGTCGGCCACCCGCTGGTACTCCTGTTGAAAGATGATGCCGTCGAGCCGGTCGCCGAGGATGTCGAGGGCCGGCTCGTAGAATGTTTCTACACAGCTCTTGGCGTCGAGAAAGTTGGGATTGTCGACGAACTGACCGTCTCGCCGGAGGCTTCGGGCAAAGAATTTCTGCGGGGCTTTGAGGAGGAAGGAGGCGTTTTCGGGCGCATGCTCGGCGTAGTTGGAGAGGACGAAGTAGTTGGAGCCCGGCTCGTCGTCCGCCTCTAGGAGCGGACGGTAAAACGTGAAGTCGATTTCCAGCACCTCAAAGTGTTCGAAGTAGTCACGCACCGACTCGATGGGGACGCGTCGCTCCGTGAACGTCTGGCCGCCCATTTTTCGGGATCGGGTCGACACGCGATCGGCGTAGCGGTCAGGGGGGTAGATCTGGCCGATCCACCCTCCATACCGATCGCTGGCTGTGCCGAAGCGAACGTTGGGGTGTAGGGCCTGAAAGTCGTACGCGTCGACAGCGCTGCGGCGGTCCTGTACGGGAGGGGAGGCCATCGGTTGAGGAGAGGTTGGAGGAAAAGACGCGGGGGAATCAATCGTTTATATTGGAGAAGCGTCCCGCCGGCACGCCTGTACAGTGAAGGGGGGACTTACCCGTGGGGGGCCTGACATCGACTCTTGGAGGTGGCATCAACTCGTCTTTCAGGATCGATTTTTCGTCGAGGCGCGCGCCTCGGGCGACATGGGGGCCCGGAGTTTTTCGTAGGTTGTCTGGAGGTCTTCGGGGAGCACCTTCGTGTTGGCCGTGGTGGGCATAAAGTTGGTATCCCCGTCCCAGCGCGGAACGACGTGGGCGTGAAGATGCTCCGGAATACCGGCGCCGGCTGCCCGGCCCAGGTTCATGCCCACGTTGAAGCCGTCGGGCGACAGCGTCTCCCGAATCCATCCCATGCAGCGGTCGAGGGCGGCGGCGAGGGCCTGTTGCTCGGCGGGCTCCAGGGCATCGTACTGTGTTACCTCGCGGTAGGGGACAATGAGGAGGTGCCCGTTGTTGTAGGGATGCCGATTCATGATGACGAATACCTGTTCCCCGCGCCACAGTATCAGGTTCTCTTCGTCCCGCTCCTCGTGCAGCAGGGCCGAGAACACAGACGCATCGTCGGCGGGCTCCCGTTCGTTAGCTTCAGACACGTACGCCGAGCGCCAGGGACTCCACATTCGCTCCATAAGCCGAATACTGTAATTGAGGAATGAACAACTGGATCTAATTCACGAACTCAAACGAAGGGGTGCAGTTCGATGTTGACCGGCGATGTTTTCGTGTTTTTCCGAACCGGTTGGCCCCTTCGGTCGAATCGGAGTGTGACATCACCCTAAGAGGCATGCCCGACGAGACGATCTATGCGGACCTCCACACCCACACCCACTGCTCCGACGGGAGACTCGCGCCCAGCACATTGGTGCAGCGGGCCGCGGAGCGCGGCGTGGAGGTGCTCGCCGTGACCGATCACGACACGACAGAGGGCCTTGAAGCGGCCCGCACCGCGGCAGAGGATTGCGGCGTTCGGCTCGTCAATGGGGTGGAACTCAGCGTCGAGGTTGATGAGCGGTCGGTTCACCTTCTGGGCTACGGGTTTGACCCGGGGCACCCGGCCCTCACCGACTATCTGTCGGCCTTTTCGCGGCGACGACGGGAGCGCCTCGATTGGATGATCCGGCGCCTTTCGGAGAGCGGGGTCGACGTGTCCACCGAGGCGGTCGCTCGACAGGTGGAGACGAGCGCGGCGCCGGGTCGTCCCCACCTCGCACGGGCGATGGTGGCGGAAGGGCACGTCGACGATTACAAGGCCGCGTTCGAACAATACCTCGGCACCGACCAGCCCGCCTACGTGCCGGCCCCCACGCAGCCGGCGGCAGCCGCGATCGATGCCCTTCACACGGCGGACGGCGTAGCGGTGCTCGCCCATCCCGGCCAGTGGACGCCCGGGACTGTGCTAAGGACCCTCCGGGAGCAAGGACTCGACGGCATCGAGTGTTTTTTCCCAAGCCATCCTGACTACCTCGTCGACTACTACAAATCCATCTGTCGATCGCACGACCTGCTGGTGACGGGCGGGTCGGATACGCACGGGAGGACGAACGCCGAGGAGAGGCCCCTTGGGGCGGTCGGTCTCACAAAGGCACAGTGGGAACGATTCCGGGATTCTGCGCTGTAACAGCGGCGCTTCTTCTCGACAGTTCCGCCGCATTTTCCGTCTTTGCTCCGATGCCCACCCATCTCGAAGGCGATCTCGTCGTCGACGGTCACCGATTCGCCATCGTCGTCGGCCGCTTCAACGAACACATCACCGAAAACCTGCTCGACGGCGCGCTCGATACGCTCGAGCGCCACGGTGCCGACCTGGACGACGTGACCGTGGCCCACGTGCCGGGCTCGTGGGAGATTCCCGTTGCGGCTCAGAAGTGCGCCCGGACCGGCGAGTACGATGCGGTGATCTGTCTTGGTGCCGTCATTCGGGGAGAGACGCCGCACTTCGACTACGTCTGCTCCGGCGCCACGAGCGGCACCATGCAGGCGTCGCTCGACATGGAGGTGCCGGTTGTTTTTGGCATCCTAACCACCGACACGGTCGATCAGGCCGTTGCGCGGGCCGGGTCGAAGGCAGGCAACAAGGGCCGCGAGGCGGCTGAGGCCGCCATCGAAATGGCCGATCTAATGACGCAGATGGAGGGTTCCTAGCGGAGTGCTGTGCAGGACCACCGGGGATGCCTTTCTGGTCACGAGCGTTGTGATGCGTGCAGAGTGATGCGTGAGGGCCTTCACGCTTCAAAAATCACGATTCAGTCTGTCCACGGAAAGTTCACGGCGCCAACCGTCCCCGATTCGTTTTTGGATGAAACGTATCGGCGCGATGATGCGTCCGAAGAGGTGGCTTGAAGGCAGGGACCTACGCCCCAAAATGGTGGGTGTAGCTCAGTTGGTTAGAGCGCCAGGTTGTGGTCCTGGAGGTCGCGGGTTCAAATCCCGCCACTCACCCACACTTGCGCCCGACTGGGACGTCGGGTCATCATTTTGTGCCGCGTTCGTCTAGCCTGGTCTAGGACGCCGGCCTTTCACGCCGGTAACACGGGTTCAAATCCCGTACGCGGTACCATTTCGATCTTCCCCTGAGGCTCCGGAAGGATTCCCCTTTCGGGGCCTTTCGTGTTCGGGGCCCCTACGCCGGGACCATCGCCTCGTCGGCGACCCGTTCGAAGAGTTCGTCGTAGTCCGCCGCGTGGTGATCCCAGTCCAGCGGCTCCGGCATCTGGCGGAGCGTGTCGGGCGGAAGGGGGCGCTCCTCGCGCTCCAAGATGGACCGCAGCACCTCAAAGAGGTGGTCCTCGTCGTCGTACAGCACCGGGGCGTGGAGAAGGGGCCGATGGTGCGTCTCCGGAATGAGCTCCGGGTAGCTGAGCCGGTTGGGGAGCACCGGGTGGCACCCGCAGTAGATGGCCTCCTGGATGGCGACGCCGAAGAACTCGTGCCGCGCGGTGGAGACGACCACATCGGCCCGGTGCAGCAGGCGGCTGTACTCGTCGAAGTCTTCCACGTAGCCGTAGTGCAGAATGCGCCCGGCGTAGCGCTCGAAGGCTCGCTCGAACTCGTCCGGCTGCTCGTGGAAGTGCCTCCCCGCCAGGATGAGCTGGAAGGGCACGCCCGCGTCGTCGAGCCGGTTCATCATCCGGAAGAAGCCGGAGGGGTCCTTGTCGTACTCCCAGCGCTGGTTCCACAGCACGATGGGCGGGGCGGTGCCGCGGGGCGTGCGCTGGGTCCGGGGGCCCGCGTACTCGTCATGGGCCCGCAGGTCGATGCCTGGATGTAGCACCGTGCTCTTGTCGCGGATGTCGCGCACGGTGCGCATGTTCGTGAAATCGGGGAAGTCGCGGAGGAGTTGGGGCAGTGCCTCGGCAAACTCTTCGAAGTGCGACTGGGTGTTGAACACGACCCGGTCGGCGGCGAGGGCCGACAGGTAGTTGGTAATCGCGTAGGCCCGTTCGCGCTCCTCGTGGGGGGGGAGGGGATATGTGAGCTGGTTCTCGTGAAAATAGGCCACGACGGGCACGTCGTTCAGGTCGGGCCGAGCGAGGGACAGGACGGCTGGCAGGTTGACCATATCCGTAGCAAAAAGAAGGTCGGGATGGAATCCCTCCTCCACGATTGATTGCACTTTCTGGGCCAGCGTCACGCCGCCCCCTTCCATCCGCCACTGCCAGAAGCGCCCCGGCATCGTAACGGTGCGGACCTCGTGGGTGCTATGTTCGACAAGCCCCTCCAGAAATCGCCGGCGGGATTCGCTGTACCAGGGTTCGAGGGCGAGAATGTTCATCGGAGATGGGGGCTTATGCGTTTTTAGCGTCGCAGGGTTGGGGGGGCGGGCCTGGAGTCTTTCTGTCAAGGCGTCCCGTTCCACGTTGGAATAGTGGGGAGCCTCTCAAGTCTGTGAGTTGGGATCTCAGGACGGTGCTCCCTTCGGAAAGACGGCCGACAGCAGACCGCCGCTCCTCGGAGCCTATCAGGGGCAACCGACAGTGTCGAAGTGCGAGCGAATGAAAGTTGTGTTGACTCCACGTCCAAAAACGTATACAATGTCACACACGGTTGCACCACGGCAACGGCATTTTATCGAAAAATCTGTCCTCACTGCCCGGCTGGATCGCCCGATTACGCCCACGTCATGTCCGTGAGTCTGCGAGCATTCGCATCCGGGACCGTTCGCCTCGTGCAGGAGGTGGGACGGGGACTGCTCGACCTCGTCTACCCCCCGCGCTGCCTCGGCTGTGGGGCTCGTCCCGAGTCGCCGCATCTGCCCCTCTGTCCGCAGTGTTTACAGTCGTTGGAGCGGGCGCCAGAGATGGGCGTCGCCGCTCGTCTGGACCGTCTGCCGGTAGGCGGCGGGGTGTTCGAGGGGGCCCTGGCCCTGTGGGTGTTTGACAAGGGCGGGACCCTCCAAGCCGTCCAGCACGCACTCAAGTATCGGAACCGGCCGCGCTACGGCGTGCCTCTCGGGCGGCTGATGGGGGAGGCCTTCGCGGCAAAGCATCCGGCCCCCGACGGCGTGATTCCGGTGCCCCTCCACCGAACGCGCAAGCTAGAACGGGGCTACAACCAGAGTCAGACCCTCGCCGAGGGGGCGGCAGAAGCGCTGGATTGTTCAGCCCGCCCCGACCTGCTGGATCGCCCGCACCCCACGCGCTCCCAGACGGGACTCTCCCGCAAAGAACGATGGCGCAACGTGCGGGACTCGTTCGCGGCGGCCCCCGACTGTGCCGACGGGCGGTGGCTGATTGTCGACGACGTGCTCACGACGGGTTCCACCGCGGTGGCGGCCGGTCAAACGCTCGCAGAGGCCGGGGCCGACAGTCTCTTTCTCGTGACCCTCGGCCTGGCGCGACAATAGCGACTGCGCGTTGCGAATCTCCAGTTGCGAATGGAATATCGCCTCAGTCGCCTTCGAACTTCGCCCCTCGAAATTCGTCATTGGAGCTTGTCGGCGTGCTTTTTCCGGAGCTTGGCCACCTTCGGAGAGATGACGGATTGGCAGTAGGGCTGGGAGGAGTTGCGCTCGTAGTAGTCCTGATGCTTGTCCTCGGCCCGGTAGAAGGTATCGAGGGGCTCCACCTCCGTCACGATCGGGTCCCCGAAGACGCCGTTGGCCTCAAATTCCTCGATGAGGGCCTCGGCGGTGTCCTTTTGGGCCTCGTCGTGGTGGAGAATAATGGACCGGTATTGCGGCCCCACGTCGGCGCCCTCCCGGTCCTTGGTCGTGGGGTTGTGGATTGTAAAGAAGATCTCCAGGAGATCGCGGTATCGGATCACCGACGGATCGTAGGTGAGTTGCACCACTTCGGCGTGGCCGGTGGTGCCGTTGCAGACCTGCCGATAAGAGGGGCTGGGAACGTGTCCCCCGGCATACCCGGAGACCACGTCGGAGACGCCGTCTACTTCTTCGTACACGGCTTCCAGGCACCAAAAGCAACCGCCGCCGAGAGTCGCGTGCTGTAGGTTGGACACGAGAGCATAGACTTCTGTTGGAGAGACTGAGAATCTTCTGATATGCACGGAGCCGAAACCTGTTGCTCCGGCCCGTCTCCTGCAATCTTCCAAGGTTCACTCGTTACGAGTGAGGCACAATGCCCGCTCCGGGCAGGGAAGGATTCACGAACGACTAACACCATGGACGACGCAAAGAGCCATGGGGTCCGTAGGTTGGAACGTCGCATTTACGCCCTACTGTTCTGAATCCAATCCACGTCCCTATGGCCACCGAGCGTACTCTCGCTATTCTCAAGCCCGACTGCGTCCGGAAGCGAAAGGTCGGCGAGGTGATTCGTCGCATTCAAGAGGCCGGGTTCACCATCCGGGCGATGAAGATGCTCACCATGTCGAAGGCCGAAGCGGAAGGCTTCTATGCAGTCCACGAGGACAAGCCGTTCTTCGACGACCTCACCGACTTCATGTCCGGCGGGCCGTGCGTGCCCATTGTTCTCGAAAAAGAAAATGCCATCGACGACTTCCGTGACTTGATTGGGGCGACCGACCCGGAGGAGGCCGACGAGGGGACCATTCGGAGCGACTTTGCGGGCTCCATTCAGGAGAACATCGTCCACGGATCCGATTCTCCCTCCAACGGCCAGAAAGAGGCGGCCTACTTCTTTCCCGAGCACGAGATCGTCGCCAACCAGTGAGCAGCTCCGGCATGTTCGGTCGTCGAGGATCCTTGGGAAGGGGTGCTGGAAGGCCCTTCCTCGTGGGCGTTCTGCTGGGGATGCTCCTTTTGGGCTGTGCTCCGGAGAACTCTCCCCCCCCGGTGCGGACCGGTGCGGAGGTCCTCGCCCGCAATGACTTCGAGTCCCTTTCCGGCCAGCGTGTGGGCGTCATTGCGAATCACACGTCGCGGGTCGACACCGCACACCTCGTGGATCGACTCGACGCAGCCCCAAATGTCGAGCTCGGGGCCATCTTTGCGCCGGAGCACGGCTTTCGGGGCACCGCTGGGGCGGGCGAGGCCATCGAGGGGGGACGCGACCGCCGGACCGGCACCCCGGTCTACAGCCTGTACGACGATACCCGCCGCCCCACCCCGGAGGAGTTGGAGGGACTCGATGCCCTCGTCTTTGACGTGCAGGACGTCGGCGCGCGGTTCTACACCTACATCACCACCATGGGCCGGGCCATGCAGGCCGCCGCGGAGGCGAACCTCGACTTCGTCGTGCTCGATCGTCCCAACCCTCTCGGCGGCACCTATACGTCCGGATTCGTCCTGGAGTCGGCCCACGCGTCATTCGTCGGTCGCTACCCCGTGCCGATTGCCTACGGCTTAACCGTGGGGGAACTGGCCCGCTACATTATGGACCGGAAACTGCTTCCGGGCGTCGCGTCGGTCGACCTCTCGGTGGTGCAGATGGACGGATGGAAGCGTGACATGCAGTGGCCGGACACGGGACTGGAGTGGAATCCGCCGAGTCCCAACCTTCCCACGTGGGAGACGGCACTGCTGTACCCCGGGATGTGCTTTTTCGAAGGGGTGCGGGTTAGTGAAGGGCGCGGTACGCCCCGGCCGTTCCTCCAGATTGGCGCCCCCTGGTCCCCCGAGGCTGCGCAGAAGGTCGTCGATACCCTTCAATCCTACGACCTGTCGGGCATTGCGGTGGACACGACGTCGTTTACACCTCGTGTCATGCCGAAAGCGGCCCCCCATCCCCGGTTCGAGGGCAAGCGGGTGTACGGCTTCGAGGTGGACGTCACGGACCCGGCAGCGGTCGATCCGCTGGCTGTGGGCATCCACGCGCTCCATACCATGTATCACCGGGCGCAGGCACGAGGCGACACAAGTTTCGTCAGTCGGCCCGACCACCTGACGCGACTGGCCGGCACCGATCGACTCCTCAAGCTTCTTCGGGCCGGCGCGACGCCAAAGACCATTATCTCGTCGTGGTCGGAGGAGGTGACCGCCTATCGGAACCGTCGGGCTCCTGCACTGCTCTACTAACGATCGGGTCCGCTACTCTTCGTCGGACGAGTCGTCGTCCGAGGACCAGAGGAGGGCGTAAATAATCTCTGCGTATCCGCCCACGATCAGGATGGGCGAGACGTACAGCGAGATGAATCCCTGATACTGATTCTCGAGGTACATGGCCGTGAAGCCGATCACGATCAGGGCCACTCCCAGGAGGAGGAGTTGGTAGTTTCGCGGTTCGAAGAGGAGGGGGCCGGACCGGCCGCGGCGTTGAGAAGATTGGGGCATACGACGAGCAGAACGCGTCAGTGGTGATAGGACGCCAACTTAAAGACGGAGGTCGAGAGATTCGTGGTTCGACAAACGATTCCTCCCGATTCCGTCTCCGAAACCAGGGGCAATTGGGGAAGGTTCCAGCTGCTGCCTCTCGCATCATTCCATCGTTCGCTGGGTTTCGTGATTCGTACTTGTTGCGCGTTTGCACTCCCCCTGATTCTCGTCTGCGGATTGGTGTATCCGGAGCGCGGGACCGCGCAGCCCTTGAAACCGCGAATTGAATCACTCCTCGAAGGCCGTCGGGCCAGCCATGCCTTTTGGGGCGTAAGTATTTACGATCTCGCCCGGGACAGCCTGCTTTACAGCCGGAACGGTCGGCACGGCTTCCTGCCGGCCTCCAACCAGAAGCTGTTCACTACGGCCGCTGCTCTCGATTTGCTGGGACCCACCTATCGCTACGAGACGACTCTCTCCTTCAACGGGACTACGAAAGATTCGGTGATGCGGGGGGACCTTCGGTTAGAAGGCAGCGGGGACCCCACTTTCGGAAGTACCGCCCGCGGAATTTCCGATCCGTTGCGCGAGTGGGCCCAGCGTCTCGCTGAGATGGGCGTGCGTCGGATTGAAGGACGCCTCATTGGGGACGACGACGCCTTCCTCGAGGGATTCTACCCGGATGGATGGAGCGTAACTTACTTGACCCGACAAAAGGGACGACAGATTGGGGTGAAGGCCGGGGGGCTCAGCTACCGCGACAATACGGTTCCCGTGACGGTGCGCGCCACGAAGCCCGGGACACCGCCCGACGTGTCCATCCAGCCCGACGGGGTGCTGGAGTTCAAAAATCAGGCCGTTACGAGTGAGCGATGGCGGGGGAGCACCCTGTTGATTCGGCGGACCTTTTCGACGAACAAGATCGTCCTCACGGGATCTGTGGCGCGGTCCTACCAGGGGGTCCGGAACGTACCGGTGAGCGACCCGACCGCCTTCACGCTCCAGATTTTTTTAAAGCGGCTGCAGGAGGCCGGAATTGAAACCGACCTCAAGCTCGTGGACGTGGATGCTCTGGAGAGCTCGCCTCCCGAGGGCGAGCCCCTCTTCGTTCACCTCTCGCCCCCCTTGTCCGAAATCGTAAATGTCATCAACAAGCGGAGCAACAATTTCTACGCGGAACAGGTCTTCCGAACCTACGGCTGGGGCGGGTCTACCCGAGGGGGCATTCGACGGACCGAGACCTTTTTGCGGCGCGCCGGGATCGACACTCGGACCCTTTCGATCAACGACGGATCGGGCCTCTCCCGCAAAAACCTCGTTACCCCTTGCGCTCTGCGCGAGCTACTGGTGCACATGAGCGAGCATTCGGCGTGGGAGATCTACCGTACGTCGCTGCCCCGAGGCGGGGAGCGCAATACTACGCTCAACATGCGACTGGGAGGGACGGCGGTTCGGGCCAAGACCGGATCGCTCTCGTTCGTACGCGCTTTGAGTGGGTACGTGGAGCGGCCGGATGGGAGCCGAGTGGTTTTCACGCTGTTCGCCAACAACTACACAGGGCCTTCCTACCAGATTACCCATACGATGGACGACATCGTCCGGATGCTCGCTGCACCTCCCTCCTAATGCGATTTCTCGATCGAAATACCCTCACTCTGCCCAGCTTCCATCGAGGAGATCGCCCTGCATCAAACCGGGGACGGAAGAGATTGGAAAGGAAGGGGGCAGTCGGGAAGAACGATCAGGAAGAGACAAGAACTCTCCAGAAGGATGTGATCATCATGGTCCGGACTTCGTGTGAGAAGTTCGGATAGGCCTAAACCCTCGTTTGTCCTAAACTCGCGTTTGTCGTCCGGAGCGTTCCTATTGCATGCCACGTTCGATCCGTCGACTTTTCGCCGCCGCCGCGGTGTTTGGGCTTCAGTGGCTCATCCTCGGGCGATTGCGCATCTACGGCGCCTTTCCGGATGCGCTGCTCCTTTTTCTTGCGTGGTACGCCCTTCGCGAAGGGCGGCGTCGCGGCACACTGATGGGATTTGGCCTGGGGTTGGCCATGGACGTGGTTTACGGCACCTGGGGCATCCACACGTTCGCTAAGACCCTGCTTGGCTTTCTGGTCGGTCGCTTCGCTGTCGAGAAGCACACGCCCCTCATCATTCGCCCCCAGCAGGCCTTCCTTGGGGGGCTGGTGCTTGCGCTTCTCCACAACGGACTCCTTGTGGCCCTTCTCGCGCTCCAAACCCAGGCCACGACCGGATTTTTGCTCTCCGGCCTCTGGCTGGGGTCGGCTCTTTACACAGCTGGGGTGGCGGGGATTGCGGCGTTGTTCGCGCAGTGAAGGACGCCCCGCACTCCAAAATACGCACCGAGGACGCCCCGTGGGCTCGACGTTCAGCAGCCGCGGCCCCCGTGGTTCGGCCAAGAGTCATACGGTGACCTCCAACAAGTCATCAAACGCGGAGAGGACGCGCTGGCGGACCGGAGACCGTTCGTCCATGGGCACCAAGGGCAACCGCACGTGCGGCTCCATCCAGCCGAGCGCGGCGCAGACATCTTTGATGGGAACGGGATTGGTTTCTAGGAAGCAGGCCCGCATGGCGGGAAGAAGCTCGGTGTGACGCTGTCGGGCCGTCGCCAGGTTGCCATCCAGGGCTGCGTCGACGAGTTCGCAGAAGGGGGCGGGTAGGGCGTTGCTGATGACCGATACGGCCCCGTCGCCTCCCATTGCCAGCAGCGGGAGTGCCATCTCGTCGTCCCCCGCGTAGATCCCAAACCCCTCCGGACGGTGGACGAGGAGGTCGTTGATCTGGTCCATTTCGCCCGAGGCCTCCTTAATGCCTACCACCTGAGGCACCTCTTCGGCGAGGTGGAGAGCCGTCTCGGGAGCGACGTTGAAGCGAGTGCGGCCGGGCACGTTGTAGAGAATAATTGGCGCGTCGGCGGCCTCTGCGATGGTCTCGACGTGGGCCGTGAAGCCGGCCTGAGACGGCTTGTTATAGTACGGCCCCACGACGAGGAGGCCATCCGCCCCTGCGTCGATGGCTGCCTCCGAGAAGGCGACGCTCTCGTCCGTGTTGTTCGTGCCGGTGCCTACGATGACTGGAACCCGATCGTCCGTCGTCTCCACAGCAGCGTCTACGAGCTGTCGGCGTTCCGTGTCGGTGACGGTGGGGTTCTCGCCGGTGGTGCCCAGGACGACCACCGCCGACACGCCGCGCTCAATCTGGACATCAATCAGGCGGCGAAAGGCGTCCTCGTCGATCGTGTCGTCGTCGGTAAACGGGGTGACGAGGGCCGGGGCGACTCCGCGGAAGAGCAAATCATGGGGCATAGGAATGGGGGAATGCTGATGAAAGGAGCGAATGCGAAGGTACACTCAGGAGTTGAGCCAGTCGTCGAGCATGTCCTCAAGGGTGAAAAGGCCGGTGGTTTTGCCGGTCAGCCATTCGGCGGCGCGCAGTGCGCCCTGCGCGAAGCCCCGCCGGTTCTTGGCGCGGTGGCGGAGGGAGATCCGGTCGTAGGGGCTATCGAATCCGACCGTGTGCTCGCCGAAGGTGGTGCCAGTCCGGGTAGAGGTGACGTGGACGGCTTCGGGATCGATGCGGTCGTGCTGCGTTTCGGGGTCGATGTGGCTCTTGCGGGCCAGTCCGTCCACGAGCTGTTCGGCCAGCATGCGGGCCGTGCCGCTCGGGCTGTCGGCTTTCTTCGTGTGATGGGTTTCGTGGATGAAGGCGTCGTAGTCGTCGAGCTCGTCCATGAGGGCTGTAACCCGGTCGACGGCTCGGGAGAGCACCGCGACGCCAATGGAAAAGTTGGGCGCATAGAGCACGCTGGCGTCGTGCTGAGCGACGAGAGTCTGGATCTCGTCGAGTTCGTCGTACCAACCGGTCGTACCCATCACCACGGGGAGCTGCCACTCGCAGTACTGCCGGAGGTGCGGGACTGCTAGGCGGGGGAGTGAAAAATCGACGGCTACGTCCACCTCTGCAAGAGCAGAACGCTCAGCGTTCAGAAAGGGACGATCTGAATTGAACCGGGCGATTACCGTGTGTGGACTCTCGTCTGTGAGGGCTGAAACGGCCTGCCCCATTTGTCCGGTACCGACGAGCGCAAGCCTCATGGGCGGGGACGGAATATGTGAGACTAGAGAGAAGTCCCTTACGGATTGGCGATTCGTCTTGTTACTCCCGATGGGGGCGGCGCGCGCAGACAAATTCAGTGAAACGAGCAGCGGGGCTCTCCACTCCGGAACGTGCCTCGATCTGCGAAGTACTGAATGGGCAGAATGCGAAAGAAAGCAGCTGGAATGCTTATTCCCTTCCGCCTGCGCACATCCTACTAGGGGCCATAGCTCAGTCGGTAGAGCGCTTGCATGGCATGCAAGAGGTCCGGGGTTCGAATCCCCGTGGCTCCACTTTGATGCCCCGAGCCGTGACCCTCCCCCCGCCCCGCGGCTCTGGGGCATCTTTTTTTGGCTGCCATTCTTTGGGTAGTTTGGGGTGTAGGGTACTAAAAAAACAGGCTCTTGTATACGCATGTGTTCGTTGTGCACACTCCGAACGGCGCACGGGAGGGCGTGGGAGCGGGGGTAGCGAAGACATTCGACTCGGTCCACCCGCTCGACTACGATGCCCTCTTGGACGTGAGCGTTTTCCTTGCAGACGGGACCCCTCCCACGGAGAACCCTTGTCGCGGAAGGGGATTTGCGACTCTTTCGACTACGCGCTATCCTCTCTGACGGTTTGGGGCGGCGGGGTCTCACGTTCGCGTGGAGGGACGGGGCCTTGACTGCCCCGTCCTATTTCCTCAGTAGCCGTGTCTTTCAGTTATGGAATCGGATCCGGCCGTTGCATTTACGACGCTGGACTACCTCATTTTCGGCGCCTACCTCTTCGTCATCGTCGGCCTCGGCCTCTGGGTCTCCCGGGAGAAGGAGGGGAAGGAGAAGGACAGTGCCGACTATTTTCTGGCGAGCAAATCGCTTCCGTTTTGGGCCATCGGCTCCTCGCTGATCGCGGCCAACATCTCCGCCGAGCAGTTCATCGGCATGA
>JBDGQN010000195.1:0-3043 GCA_042219055.1 Salinibacter sp.
CCGAGCACCGAGAACGGATCGCCGCGTCCGGACACGCAGACGTCCACGTGCTCCATCAGCGGACGCATCACCTGTTGGGCTTCCGCCTCGCGCCACAGCTTGCCCCGGAAGTTGAGGTCACAGCTCACCGTCCCCCCTGCAGCCTGTGCCGCCTCAGAGGCGGCCTCCACGACCCGATGGGGGCCCGAACCCAGCGCAGGTGTGATGCCGGACCAGTGGACCCATTTCGCGTCCGCGACGAGCGCCTCCAGGTCCAATTCGTCGGGCGTTAGCGCCGCGGCGGCCGAGTCGGCCCGATCGTAGATCACCGACGAGCCGCGCTGCGCCGCGCCCGTTTCGAGAAAGTACTTCCCGATCCGGGCCCCGTCCCGCACGATGGGGGTGGTGTCGACGCCATACCGGCGCAGGTGGTCGACGGCCGCCTGCCCGAGGGCGTGCTCGGGCAGCCGGGTCACAAAGGCACTGTCGATGCCCCAGCGGGAGAGCGCCACGGCCACGTTGGCCTCACTGCCCCCGTACTCAGCGTCAAACCGATCGGCCTGTACGAACCGCTGGTGACCGGGCGGGGAGAGTCGGATAAGAAGTTCGCCGAGGGTGAGAACTGTCATGCCGTTGCGCAAGCACATTCGTGAATAGACCGTTCGCTGCCGTGCCCCCGGGGCCGTCGTCTGGGCCACGGCGGGTCGAGGAGGATCTTCTGCGAGCCCCCCAACGTCCACCCCGGACAGTGGTTTTGGCGAGGGGGTGTGAGCGTTTTCCGTGATCGGGGTGTAGTTGTCCGCCGCGGGATCGGCGCCGTCGAGCAGGGCACTGCCCACTCCCACCATCGCCGCGCCGGCCCGGAGCCAGTCCCCCGCGTCGTCCAGCGACACGCCGCCCGTAGGGCAAAGGCGGAGGTGCGGCAGCGGGGCCTTCACCGCACCAAGGTAGTCTTTGCCCAGGGTCGAGGCCGGAAACACCTTCACCACATCCGCGCCGGCCTCGTGGGCCGTCTGGAGCTCGGTCGGCGTGAGGGCGCCCGGAATGGCGGGCACGTCCTGCTCGTGGGCCGCGCCCGCCCCGGCAGCCCGCGCGAGAAGTTCACCTCGATCGCCGAAATGCCGCCCGCCAGGAGCGCCTCGGCGATGGACGGCAGGACCTCGGAATCGTCGGCCCGGAGCACGGCGACGGCCCGTTCGTACAGGAGGCGGTGAAGACGCCGGGTCCGGGGGGAAGAGGTGTCGGGGGAGGAAGTCATGGGGCCGGGCGGGGAGTGGGACAGAACGAGTTGGACGGATCGGTCACGGGAGGCGGCAAATAAGATCGCCGTGAATCAACTGAATACGCGGATGAAAGTCAAGGGGCGATCCGCCGCGAGGGTCGTCAGTGGAGCGTCTCAGAACGTAGCGGGGAGGTTGGGAGGGGCCCGGAGAAATGACCTTGCGGTCTTGGCCGTAGCTCCGGACCCGTGAGTCGGGGGCCCACCGCCGGGGCGGAGATCCATCTTAAAGGCTGGGGGGGCGGTCAGGGGGGGCGTTATTGAGCCTCACCTGTACCGCTGCAAACGACCGTCTCGGGTTTTATATTCGAGTTACGCATTTTTCTACCGTTCTAGGAACCTCGCGTGCACTTGAAATTTCAACCGAAGCGTTGAAACTCCGTTTTCTGCTAAAAACCGGCTTGGTTCCTGTGAGTGACAAATACACCGTTACCGCCGTCGATCGGGCGTTCGAGGTTCTCGAATCTCTTTCGCAAAGTGACGAGGAGTTGAGTCTCGTTGACCTGGCGCAGGAGACAGACATTCCGAAAAGTACGCTGTTTCGCATCCTTTCGACACTGGAGGATTGGAAGTGCGTGGTCCGCGACGAGAAGCAGAAGACCTATCAGTTGGGGCTTCGGCTGATGGAGCTGGGCAACGCCTATCGGGACCAGTCCGATCTTCTGGACGTGGCGGAGAAGCACATGGAGGCCCTTGCCCGGGACTGCCAGGAGAGCGTATTTTTGGGGATGCTCGACGGGGAGGAGATCGTCTACGTGCGGCAGAAGGCAAGTCGAAAGTCCGCCATTTTTGTGCAGAAGCTGGGCAAGCGGGCGCCGGTCTACTGCACGGCCACGGGGCTTGCGATGCTGGCCTTTCGGCCCGAAGAGGAGGTCGCCCGGATTCTCGACGCCTCGGATTTGGAAGCGCACACCGCGAACACGACGACGGACCGGGAGGTGCTGGAGCGGAAGTTAGAGCAGATTCGCGAGTCGGGGGTTGCCGTGGTCGACGGGGCGTACAATCCGGCGCTGCTGTGCGTATCGGCGCCGGTGTTTGAGGAGGAGGGGACGCCGGTGGCGTCGGTAACGGTGGCCCTGCTGTCCGCCCGCGTAGGGGAGGAGCGAATTGAAGCGATGAAGGATCGGGTGCGAAGCGTCGCGCGGGAGCTGTCGCGGGAACGAGGGCATTTTGAGGATCGCCCGTTCGGGGTCGAAGTTACTCCGTAGCCGCAGCCCGACTCCGTGCCCGATCCGACCCTCGTGGACCCGCGGCTTGACCGAGTCGGCTTCTGTCTCGGCCCCGAAGACGACGGGTGGGAATCCCGTCAGGCCGTCGAGAAAGCCGAGTCCTTCTTCGAGGCCCACGAGACGATTCAGATTCAGGGGAATGAGTAGCGCCGCAGCGCCGAGCGTGCTCAGCGGCGAGCTACTCCTCGTTGAGGAGCCCGGACGGAGTTTTCTCCTCGGTTCGGAGGCGCATGACGGCCCGTCCAATGGGCCACGCGAGCAGGACGGCCACGCCGAGCGAGGTCGCCAGTACGACCGTCGTTCCGACCAGGGGGGTGGCGACGAGGTCGTTGACCGCCTCCAGCAGGTTCGTCACGCCGAGGACGATGGTGAGGAAGACCACGATGCCCATGAGGGCATTGTAGCCCGGGCCATTGATCGCCTCGGTTCCCATCTCCGCAGCGTTGTTCACCATGAGGAGCAGGTAGATTGCGACAATCGGCAGCAGGACGCCGTTGAGGGCCTGCGCGAGAATGATGGCCGGGATGGGCTGCACCTGTGCAACCCCGAAGCCGAC
>JBDGQN010000196.1:0-19920 GCA_042219055.1 Salinibacter sp.
GCACGTCCGCGAGCAGGTCCACCACCGGTGGTAGGCCGACCAGCCGCTGCGCCCACATTCCTTACGACCACGCATCCGAAGAACCGAGAGATGTATTTCGCCGAGGTACGCCCAAAAAGTTGGACTGGTGGGTCGACTATGAGTGAGCAGCGGCGTTGAGCGTCGAGCTGAAGAAGCGTGACGTTCCGGATTCCACTCGGTCTCGTCTTTCAGCGACGCGAATAGGATCCTCAGTAGTTTTTGCAGAAAACCAGCTCTGTTTTCTTAGTTTCACCTCTTTCTTAGTTTTATCTTGATCGACCAACCGGTCGTAGAACTCCTGGGTTCTCCGATTACCCCGGGTCGCCGTAAGGGTCGCTATATACAGAGCTTCCCGAACCGAAGCCCGACCGCCTTGTTGCTGCGCTCATCTCGGTGTTTTCCGCTGCCTCGATTCAGCCGCTGGGCCCCCACAAGCTTAGCGATCTCCTGAAGGTTCCTTCCGAGGAAGACCGCCGGTTTAAAGGCTGTTTTCTGGACGGGGTGCAGACTTCATGGCCTGGCGGACTATGGAGACTCCGAACGTACCGAAAATCGGTAGACGGTCTTCGAAGTGTACGTTTCTCCAGGCCGGAGAATGGTGGAGGGAAAGTCTGGCTGATTGGGTGAGTCAGGAAAGTGCTGCGTTTCCAGGGCAAATCCAGCGTGCTTCCGGTACGGGGTCCCGCTTTTCCCGACCAGCGACCCGTCCAGAAAGTTGCCTGAGTAGAACTGAAGGCCCGGTTCGGTCGTCAGAACCGTCATTTCTCGTCCGCTCTCTGGCTCAAAGACTCGCGCTGCTAGATGCAGCGAGTCCCGATCCCGCCGGGCAAGCACGAAGTTGTGGTCGTAGCCCCCAGCGATTTCCAGTTGTCGATTGTTCTGGTCGATACGAGCGCCGATCGGGGTTGGAGTGCGAAAGTCGAACGGCGTCCCCTCGACCGGTCGGAATTCTCCGGTCGGAATCAGCGTGGAGTCGACCGGCGTGAACGTCTCTGCGTCGATCATGAGCTCGTGGTCGAGAATGGTCTCGTCCCCCTCCCCGTCGAGATTGAAGTAGCTATGCTGAGTCAGATTGACGGGCGTGGCTTTCGTGGTGGTGGCACGGTAGTCCAGGACGAGTGAATTGTCGTTGGTGAGCGTGTAGGTGACTTCCGTCTCCAACCGTCCCGGATAGCCTTCTTCCCCATCTGGACTGGTGTACCGGAGCACCACGCCTACGCTATCGGCCCTCTCGAACGACTCGGCGCGCCAGACTCGCTCGTCGAAGCCCGGTTCTCCTCCATGAAGGTGGTTCGGTCCATTGTTAGCGTCCAGCGTGTAAGTAACCCCGTCGAGCGTAAACTGGGCCTCGTCAATTCGATTTCCATAACGGCCGATGAGGGCCCCGAAATAGGGATTCGACCCCGTATACGCGTCGCTCAGGTATCCGCCCAGAGAATCAAATCCGAGGACGACGTCCTCCATTCCGTCTCGACCAGGGGCCTGGAGGGAGAGAATGATACCCCCGTAATTGGTCACCCGCATCGTCATGCCGCGGTCGTTGGTCAGGGTGAACACATCGACCGAATCACCGGCGGGGGTTACGCCAAAATTACTTCGTTCCACCCCTAGCGACGAGGCCGGAGCCGATGACGGATTGGGCTCCGAACAGGCAGCGAAAAGAAAAACGCCCACAATGATGGTTACGATAATGGAGATTCCTCGAACGTGATGAGTCAGTTGCATTGGCAGACGGGAGAGAGTGTGCATCAGGTGGATCGCTGTAGGCGAGAGATCAGAGGGAGAAAGGGATTGGAACGCCGCAAGCAATGGGTACCGAACCAGAACGATGCACCTCCAGCTACCCCAACGGAGCCCAACGTCCCACTACGGTGAGCTTCGGCCATGGCGGGCCGGCTGAGCCGTTCTGGATCAATTGTCCTTCCTCCAAAAGGTGTGCCCTTACCCAGGGACCTCAAACTACTCGCCTGCTCCTGCCCCCGCGGGCTGCTGCGAGAGACGCCGGATCAGCTCCACTTCACTGGAATCGTAGGGCGTGCCGTCACGGCGAAAGACATCGTGGAACCATTCGTCGGGCTCCGGCCCCAATGCCACGGCGTCTTCCCATGGGTAGACCTCCCGCACATTCTCTTTCCAGCGGCTGTAATAGTCGTCGCTCGTGCCCTTCGGATAGTCCCAGGGATATATAGTCTGCGTCTCCCCGCGGACCAGCCCCCAGTTGATGGCGCCGATGTTCTGCTCGTGGAAGTAGGGGAGGTGATTCTCGAACGTGTTGTCGCGGGTTCGGGCCATGTACTCGGTCACCACCAATGGGCGCTCCCCGATCTGGTCTCGTAGGCGGGCCACAATTTTCTTTGTCTCGGCAGGCGGGACGTAGGTGTGGAACGTGGTAATGTCGCTCGCGGCCAGCTGGAACTCATTCAGCTCCGAGAACGGCTCGGACCAGTTCCAGAGGCCCACTGTGATCGGCTGGGACGGATTTACGTCGCGGGCCCAGCCCACCACCTCCTTCAGTAACGGAAGGGTGCTCTTGGGCGGATTCTTGCCATTACCGGGCTCGTTGTAGAGATCCCACATGATGACGCGGTCGTCGTTGGCATAGGTGCTCATGATATCCTTGACGTGCGCCTCAAAGGCGGGCCACATCTCCCGCTGAAGGCGCTGGTCCAGGCCGGGGCTTTCGACCCATCCTGAGTTGTGGACACCGGGCACCGGTTTCGGCTGCGGGCCGAGGGCGGGATCGTCGCCCCAGACGTCGTCGAAGAAAACGAACATCGTCTTGATGCCGTGCTTGTCCGCAATTCGAAGGTACTGGTCGATGCGCTCCTTATATGCCTCAGCATCACGAGCCCAGACGAGATAGTGCAGGTAGACGCGCATCGTGTTAAACCCGGCGTCGGCGGCCCACCCGAGCTCGCGGTCAATCGTTTCCGGATCGAACGTGGACTCCTGCCACATGTCGATCTGGTTGACGGCGGTGCTGGGCACGAAGTTGGCCCCCACCATCCAGTCGTGATTTGCGTACCACTCCTGGGCCTGTACCACCGACCAGCGGTCTTCCCGGGCGTTCTCGACAGTGTAGTCCTGCGCGAGCGTAGTGTGCAACGGAAGAATGAGCAGGACTGCCAGGAATCCCGTGGGCAACAGCAGGCGTCGAAGCATGGGATTGAAGAGGTTCTATGAGAAAAAGCAGTTCGGTTACTCGGTGCGCCGGGCTCGCGGTCGGACAACGGGCGCTCCCCGCTCGTTCCTCCTGCGCATCCGATGATCGGCGCCTCTGATGGCCGAGAGCCGGCCGCCCCCCCTGAAGAATGTATTCGCCGCGGACGGTTTGTTCGGGGGCGGAAGAAAAGGCACCCTACCGTTGTTCGCAGTCAGGGACAACCGTTCTGCCCGGACGGCACGGCCAGCACCGAATCGGGCGGGACGGGCGTACCGAACTGCGGATTCCCGTCCTCCCCCCAGGTAAAGGGCTGCGTGAAGATGTACCGGTCCCACCCCGGCTCCGTGTCTTTTTTCGTGTGGTAGACGATCCAGTTCTCCGACCCGTCCGGCGAGGTGGTAAAGCTGGCGTGGCCGACGCCGTGCACCTCGTCGGTGCCCTGAAAGACCGGGCCCGTCTTTGTCCAGTTGTCGGGATTCAGCGGATCGTCTGACGGGTCCGAGAGGCGAAGCTGCCCCATCTTGTAGGCCGGAAGCCACGATTCGCGGGCCGAGTACAGGATGAACACCTCGCCGTCGTGCTTCAGTATCGTCGGCCCCTCGTTCAGGTCCAGTTCCGTGCCCTGCTCCCAGGGTGCAGTGGGTGAGGAGATGCGCACCCGGTCGCTGCCCATCGTCCAGGGGTTCTCCATTTCCGCGATGTAGAGGTGCTGCGGCGTGGCGTCGTCGGACCGGTTCTCTTTCCACCCCGACCACACCGCGTAAAGCTGCCCGTCGATGCGGCCCACCGTCACGTCGATGGCCCAGATGTTTTCGGTCTTCGCGCTCAGGTCGTCGCCCGTGTAGAGGCGGCCCTTCTCCTCATACTCGCCCTGCGGGTCGGTGCCCGCTGACTGGAGAACCCCGCTGCGCTGGTGGATGTAGGGCGGGCCCGCCTTTCCGGCGGCGTAGTAGATGTACCATCGGCCATTCACGAAGTGCAATTCCGGCGCCCAGACGTGATCCTGATTCCAGCCCTCGTCCGGCGCCTCCCACACTCGCACCTCATTGCGATGCGGGTCCGTCAGCATCTTGGAGCGGTAGACCGAGAGGCCGTCCTCGCTCGACGCGACGGAGTAGTACCATCCGTCCTTCCGCACCACCCAGGGGTCCGCCCCGTCGGCGATGGGGTTCGTGAACGTGCAGGACGAGGTGTCCGGCCCAGCGCTGGCCGCGCTCCCATCTACAGACTCAGATCCACAGGCGGAGAGGCCGATGGCGGCGAGAACCAGCAGCGAAAAAATCGTGACGTGTCCCGTCCATTCATTCATCAATCGTAGAATCTACTCGGAGAGGGTTTGGCGTAGCGACGGGGCCTGCGTGCCGGCTGCAACGGCCCGAGGCAACCGGGCCCTCCTCGACTATTCGGGCCCCTCGGAGACGCACTCGCATGACGAAAGGGGAGGACTCGGAAAGAATCGCCATTCTCCTCTGTCACGGATGAACCCGTCGGGCTTTGATTCACTCGTCTATTCAATGGTCGGAACGGGACGCGGAGAGTCACTCGGACTGCCCTCGTTTACCTTGGGCCACCCCCCTTCCCAGTTAATGCTGTCGATGAGAACCGGCCGCCGGTTCGCCCCGTTTGGCAGGCGCGGGTTGTTTTTCGGAATGGCGTGGTAGACCAGCCAGTCCGTTCCGGCGTCGTCGGTGGCAACGCTGTTGTGGCCGGGGCCCACCCATCCATTTCCTTCCGACAGAATGCGGAGCCCGCCGCCGTAGCGCAGATCCGTTCCGCCGGGACCTACGTACGGCCCGGTAAGAGAATCGGAACGGCCCACATAGACCTTGTACGTGCTTTGCGCCCCGTCGCAGCAGGTGCCCGCCGACAGGAAGAGGTACTTGTAGTCTCCCTGCTCGTGGACGTACGCGCCTTCGAATCGGTCGTCGGCGAGACGCGTTTTTTCCCCCACCGGAGCCGTGCCGTCCTCGTTGAGCTCGATCGCGTAAATGCCATTAAAGCTGCCCCAGATCATGGTGGGGGTGGAGCCCTCGTTCCAGACGTATGGGTCAATCGAGTTGGGGACCCCGATCTCGTTGGAGCAAAAGACGGGTTTCCCCAAGTCGTTCCACGGTCCTTCCGGAGAGTCCGCGGTTGCCAGCCCAATACACGGATTGGAAAAGTCCTCGCGGACGAACGAATAGTACAGGTAGTACGTCCCGTTTCGCTTCGAAATGTCCGGCGCCCAGAGATATTGCCCGTCTGAGTACCCGCTTCCCCAGTTGGGAATGCCCGCGAACACGTCTCCAATGTACGTCCAATCGACCAGATCATCGGAGCGGAACATGGGCATATAGTGATCCCCCTCGCCGTCGCCCCACGCGTCCTGAGTGGCGTAGAGGTAATAGGTGCCGTCCGGCGCCCGGATGACGCTGGGATCCGCTGCTACCGGGGTTACTACGGGATTTTGATACGTCTGCGCGGGGGTTGACACCTGGATCGTCTTCCCCTCCGAGTCGCTATTGCCGGAGGCGTCGGTCACCGTAAGCGTCACCCGGTAGCTTTCAGCCTTCGAGAACGTGTGCGTGACGGAGGCCCCCGTCCGGGGTTCTCCCCCATCCCCAAACTTCCACCTGCGCTCGGTGAGTTCTTCGTCGGCAGGGTGCGTCGATTCGTCGGTGAAGGTAACCGATTCTCCGACGGACGGTCCCGAAGGGGAGTAGCTAAACTCAGCGGTCGGTTTCTTGTCGGAAGCCCCGCCGGAATCGCAACCGACGAGACTTCCTGCAAGAAACACCACCGCTGCAGGGAATAGAACAAATGCTCTGAGATGCATGGCAGAAGTGAACCAGAAGAGCGGCGATGAAGATTGGGGCGTAGGCTCCGTCCCGTCGACCAGCACTGGGACCCATCTTATCGCGCCACCGACACCTTTCGGACGGTACGAAAGGTATCACCCGTCGCGCGAATGAAGTACATCCCGCTGGCGAGGCCCGCGGCATTGACTGTCAGACTCTTCGTATTGTTGCCGGCCATTTGTCCCGTGTAAAGAACCCGTACTTTGCGGCCAAGTGCGTCATGCAAGGTCACCGTCACGGACTGTTGCTCCCGAACGGTCAGCTTCACGGTCCCCCGGGTCCGAACCGGATTGGGCCGCACCGGCAGGAACCGGTACTTCGCATCAAGCCCCATTTCGATGGTGCGCACCCCCGCCACGACCGTCCTCGACCCATCGAGGTCGACCTGCACGAGCCGAAACGAGTGGGTCCCGTACTCCAGATCGTCGAGACGGTGGGAGTAGGACAGCGACTCGGAGCTGTTGCCCCCGCGGGCTTTGCTCTCCACGAACGCAGCCGTCTTCCACTTTGCCTCGGTACGACGCTGGAGCTCAAATCCGCTGTTGTTCGACTCGCTCAGCGTGCGCCACGACACGATAGCACTGCCGTTGCTCCGCTGCACCGTAAAGGACTGCTCGGCCAGTTCCACCGGAATGGACGTAGGTCCATAAACATACGCGCTCCCCTGGTCCGTCCCGGCGTTTCCGTCGTCAAACGGAGCACCGACGAGGCCCGCCTCGCTGCTCAACGAAACAGCGGTTCCAAAATTGTCTCCCGGGGCATAATCGCTGGCCAGTAGCTTCTCCTCCTGTGTCCAGGAGCCGCTCGATAACCGGGTGAATACGAAGGCACTGCCGTCCTGCGTGCCGTTGCCGTTGTTGGCTCCCGGATCGGTCGGATCGTCGTAGGGCGCCCCCACCGCAACGCGGGTTCCGTTACCATTGATGGAGACGCTCCAGCCGAAGTTCGGAAAGTTCGCCGCAGAAAGATTCTCGCCGGTGAAGGAGGCTTCCTGCGCCCAACTGCTTCCGCTTCGGGTGAAGACGTAAGCGCTTCCCTGATCCGTATTCCCGTTGGGATCCTCGAACCGCGCCCCCGCCACAACCCGGTCTCCGGAATCGTCGATCGAAACCGAAAACCCAAAGTTATCGCCCGGCTCATAGTCGTCGCTGAGGAGCTTGGCCTCCTCGGACCAGGTTCCGCCGGAGCTGCGCGCAAACACGTAGGCGCTGCCGTCCTGGGTGCCGTTGCCGTTGTCGGCCCCCGGATCGGTCGGATCAGCGAACGGGGCCCCCACCACGGCCCGGTCCCCGGGGCCATTTATCGCCACGCTCCAGCCGAAGTTCGGAAAGTTCGAATTGGGGAGATCCCCGCCGGAAAATTTTGCCTCCTGCGACCAGCTCCCACTATTCTCGGTGAAGACGTAAGCGCTGCCCTGATCCATATTTCCCCCGGCGTCCTCGAAGCGAGCCCCCACAATTACCCGGTCCCCCGCATCGTTGATGCCGATGGAGTAGCCGAAGAAGTCGTCGGCCTGCGGATCGGACGCGACAAGCTTGTCTTCCTGGGACCACGTGCTGCCGCTCCGCGAAAAGACGTAGGCACTGCCCGCATTGCTCTGCCCGCTGGGATCGTCCACCTGCGCCCCAACCGCTACCGAATTCCCGTCCGCATCGATCGCGACCGAGCTTCCGAAGTTGGGAAAGTTCTGGGAGAGATTGTCCCCGGTAATTGTCGCTTCTTGCGACCAGTTTCCGCTGCCGTTGCGCACGAAGATGTAGGCAGCGCCCTGATCCGTCGTGGAGAGATCGGCGCGGGGGGCTCCTACGATCACCCGCTGGCCGTCCTCACTTACGGCAACGGCTTCAAACGCCCCGAATCGATCCCCCTGTGCAGGATCGTTGGGGAGCACCTTCGTCTCCTGGGCAGCGGCACCGAGCGGCACAAGGACGCACAGACACAACGCCGCAACGATCGCCGTCACAGCTGTGGCGTTCCCGGCGCCGTCGAGGGCGCAGAAGGCAGGATGCGAGATGCAACTTGACGTGGTATCGAACCTGTTCATGGTTCGGCTGGGTGATTCAATGAGAGGAAAAAGACTGAAAAGCGACAGAAAAAGGGGCCGCCCGGTCGAGCGGCCCCGTCGTTCTGGTTCCACAATACCAGTCAGTAAGAGGGGTTTTGCTCGATGTTCGGATTCAAGTCCATCTCAGACTGCGGGATGGGGAGGTACTCACGCCCGTCCTTATAGAACTGAAACTCGGAGTCGTGGTCGACCAGGTCTTTACTGAAGAGATCGTGGCGCAGCATATATCGCCAGCGTCCTCCTTCGACGCCGGTCTCCAGGAGAATCTCGTGCTCGATCTGCTCTCGCATCTCACTCTGGCTCAAATTCGGCTTCACCTGGCTCAGGGGCGGTAGGTTCACGCGCGTTCGCACCCGATCAATAGGCGCATACGCCTCGTCGGTGCGGCCCGCTTCGTTGAGGGCGTCGGCGTACTCCAGCAGGAGCGAACCGTACCGAATCACCTGGAGGTTGATGGGGTTGGCGAAGTTCTGCTTGTTCAGATAGTACTCCGTGTATTTCTTCCAAAAAAGCTCCTGACTGCCGTCTCCGTATAGCGCATCGTAACTGGTGCCGAAGATGCTAAACCCGCCGTCTCTGTTATAAAAGATGGTTGCTTCAAGACGCGGGTCTACGTTGCCGTTTACGGTCTCTTCCTTAAAGAACTGGTTGAAGTACCATCGCGTCGGCTGTCCGTCGGCGAAGCAAATCTGGCGGGGGCCGTAGAGCTTCGGGCCTTTGTTGCCAGCGCCCATATTGTCGGACAGACGGGTCTCGTCGAAAAACTGCACGGCAAAGACTGACTCCTTATGGTTTTCATTCGTCGCATCGAAGTTGTCGATGTAGGAGTCGAGCAATCCGTAATCGCCCGAGTTGACCACCTGCCCCAGCGTGCTTGCTGCCTGCTGCCAGTCCTGCTGCTGCAAATGGGCCCGGCCCAGGAGCGCCATGGCGGCGCCGGAGGTAGCCCGTCCCTCGTTGTCTTCCGAGTACTCCCCTTTCGCGGGAAGCACCTGCGCCGCCTCCTGGAGGTCCTTTTCAATTTGCGCCCACACTTCTTCGGAGGGACGTTGCTCGGGGCGGTCCTCCGCAGTCGTCGGCTCCAGCGGCATGGGCACATCGTCGTAAAGGTTGACGAGGTTGAAGTACATCAGCGCCCGAATGAACTTCGCCTCCCCAACAATCCGGGCGCGCAGCGTCTCGTCCATGGAGATGTCCGGGACATTTGCGATGACGCGGTTGGCCCGAGTGATCGTCGTGTAGTGATCGTTCCAGGTCTGGAGGTTAGCCGCGAAGTCGTAGCCGCCCGCAAATGTAAACTTGGACAGGTTTGAGAGGTCGGTCCACGGACTGTCGCTGAAGGAGATGTCCGACCGCTGGTCCCGCATAAAGAATGGCCACTGCGCGTACGTGCCGTTCACGGCACCCAGATTGTTGTAAACCGCGTTGATGGCCCGAAGAGCATCTTCCCGGTTCTCAAAGAAGGTGCTCGACGTTTCCTGATTGGGATTCGTCTGGACGAGGTCCGTGCACCCCCCTGCCAGGAGTGGTAGCAACACGGCGACTGGAAGGACGATTTTTCGGAATGTATTTTCCACTAGCGACTTCATAATTGGGGAAGGTTGAATGTCACGAAGAAGACGGAGGAGGAAAGACTCTGCCGGTACCCTCGGCACTGGGGGGCGGAACCGGCAGGACCATTTCAGAGGCTCAAGTCCAGGCCGACGGCAATCGTCCGGGCCTCCGGGTAGATGTTTCCGTCGTCAACAGCCCGGGCGAGAATGCCCGACCCTCCGATGGCGGGATCCCAGTTTGAATAGCCCGTGAGGGTGTAGAGGTTATCGACGCTTACGTAGATGCGAAGGGAGCCGTCACTCAGCCCAAACTGGTCGAACAGACCGGAAGGAAAGGTGTACCCGAGCTTCGCGCTCTGAATCCGGAGGTACGATCCGTCCTCGACCCAGCGATCGGAGTTCACCGTTGCATTCATTGATCCCTCAGCCCCAATCACGGCCCGTGGAGTATTTGTATTCGGATCTTCCGGGGTCCAGGGATCCAAGCTCTCCCGAAATCCACCGAGGTCATCCATCCGGTTGGTCCAGTACCGCGGGACGTTGAAGATCTCGTTTCCGTAGCTTCCCCGCAGGGACATCGAGAAGTCCACGTTCCCGTACTTGAAGTTGAAGGAGAGCCCTCCCTGAAAGTCCGGAAACGGACTTCCGGCCACGTAACGATCATCGTCGCCGATCTGACCGTCTCCATTCCGGTCGACGAAGCGAATATCGCCGGGCTGGGCATCGGGTTGAATGAGCACCTCCTGCCCGTCAACGGTGCTGGTGTGGTTCTGCACCTCCTGCTCGCTCTGGAACAGCCCGTCCGTCTTCAGAACGTACAGCTCCCCAATCTCACCGCCCACGGCCGTGCGGGAGACGCCGAACGGCCCGGCAAAAATCGGCTGGCTGTTGTTGCCTAGGCTCAGAACCTCATTGTTGATAGTGGTCAGATTGAGCTGCGTCTGAATGTTCAGTTCGTCCCCGCTGTACTCCTGCGTGAGACTGAACTCAAATCCGCTGTTTCTGATGGAGCCAGCGTTGACGGTCGGTGTCCCCTGAGCTCCGAGGGACGGAGGAATAGGGGCCTGCACGAGGAGGTCGTCCGACGTCGAGATGTAGTAGTTCGCATCGATCGTCAGCGCATCGTCAAACAGGCCGATGTTGACGCCAATATTGGTCTGCTGGTTTTCCTGCCACTTGATATTGGGATTGGACAGGGTCGTCTGGATGGCTCCCGGTGCCAGCCGTCCTTCGGGACCGAATCCATAGTTGAGGTTCTGGGTGATCGTGGCGGCAAAGGCGTAGTTCCCAATATCCTGGTTGCCAAGCTCACCATAGCTGGCTCGGATCTTGAAAAAGTTTACGTAGTCACTGAGGATCGGGACGGCGTCGTAATACGGCTCCTCACTGAGAACCCACCCGACAGACCCCGCCGCGAAGGTTCCCCACCGATTGTTCGGACCGAAGCGCGAGGACCCGTCCCGCCGCACGCTTCCAGAAAAGAGATACCTCCCTCCGTAGTTATAATTCGCCCGGACGAGAAAAGACCGAAGCGTGTGGGTGCTCGCGTTGCCGCTCACCTCGGCGTTCATCGTTCCAGCATTGATGACTCTCAGTTTCTCGTTGCTGAATCCCTCACGGTATGCTTCTACATGCTTAAAATGACTCCACTGCTCCCGGTAGACGGAGGTGGCTTTGATGCTGTGCTGCCCAAACGTGTCGTCAAACGTCAGCTGCGCTTCTCCCTGCAAGTCGTACGTGTCGTCCGCCCCAACCGTGAGGTCGGCGGGCTGAAGGGTATTGTTAAATCGGAGGAGGGCCTGTTCGTCGAAGATGTCGTAGCGGAGATCCTCGTATTCTCCCCCTCCGCTGACTCGGGCCGTCAGGTTGTCGAGGATATCAGCCTCCACGTATAGATTCCCAATGGCCCTGTTGTACTTTGCGACGTCATCCAGGGTGCGCTGGGCACCAATAGGGTTAGTGCCGAACGTGGGATTCGCGGTGCTCCCGAAGCCGTACCCGCCGACGTTACTGCTATCCCGAACCGGAATCGTAGGGAGCATACGCAGAGCGTCGATCAGCGGAAAGCCGTCCATGTGCTCCCTGATCGAGCGACTGAACGATGCTTTTTCTCCGAAGGTAAAAATGCCGCGCTCTATTTCCGAGTTGATGCGGAGGTTGTACCGCTCAAAGGAGGTCTGTATCACCGTGCCCTTCCGGTTGAGGTATCCCCCGCTGATCAGATAGCTCGCGTTTTTGCTCCCCCCAGACACGGAGGCGTTGTACTTCTGCACCGGCGCACGGCGAAGAAGCGCATCCTGCCAGTCTGTGGTAGCATACTCCTCCGGGTTCAAGGCGCCGTCCGGGGGCTGCTGCCCGGCGTTCTCGTAAGCGTTTCGGGCAACCTCAGCCCACTCCTGCGATTCCATCATGTCGATCTTGTTCGGAACGGCCTGCGTGCCGTAAAACCCGCTCGCCGAAATCTCGGTCTTCCCGGCATTTCCTTCCTTCGTTTCAATCACGATGACCCCGTTGGCCGCTTGGGCACCATACTGAGCAGCCGCCGATGCGTCTTTCAGAACCTGAATTGACTCAATTTGCGAGGGGTCGAGATTCGGACTTTGGTCCGTATACACCCCGTCTACAACGTAGAGGGGACTGTTGCTGCCGGACGTGAAGCTGAGCCCCCGGATCACAACCGACGAGTTTGCTCCTGGCTCGCCCGTGGCCTGAATGTCCACACCGGCCACTTGTCCTTTCAGCGCCTCTTCAAGGGTCCCGACACTTCGCTCCGCAATCTCCTCTGAAGAGATCGAAGACACGGCCCCCGCAACTGTCTCTCGCTCCTGCTCCGTATACCCCACGACAACGACATCCTCGAGAGCAGTCGTTGCGGGCTGTAAAGTGAAGTCAACGGTCGTCGTATCCCCAGCGGACACTTCTATCCCCTCACGGACTCCGGCTTGAAATCCGACGAAGGTTGCCCGAAGCGTGTAGGTCCCCGGCTCCAGCCCGGTAATGCGATACGTCCCCTCCGAATCTGTGGCCGCGCCCGTGGCAGTGCCCTGAACCGTCACGTTCACTCCGGGCAGCGTCCGGCCCCCATCATCCGTCACGGTCCCCTGAATGGAGCCGGTCTGCCCGAAGGCCGCTCCCGAAAACGGGAGGGCAGACACAACGAGTGCGAGGGTGCAAGCAAGTGTTTGCCGAATCATGGTAACTGTAGCGTGCTCTAGGTGAAGGTAGAAGGTTCTTATGAGATCGGTCGGCGTCCACGTCCGAGGAGCAGAATCCATGACAACGGACGACATTCGTGTGTGTCGAAGAGGAATCAGCGCCGGAAGCCCTACCTGCGGCGGTTACAGAGAAACCGGCTGGGGCGCGATAGAAGCGCTTCCTGTTCTGGGAAGGGCTTCCACCAACTCGCCAAAGTTCACGTACCTGATCGGGAGCGCCCCCACTTCTTCTCTCCAGCGAGCTTTCTTTTACAGTAGCTTTAACGGTAGACTCCGGTTCGAACAAAATCAAACCGTTTTGATCTTGTTTGAACGCTACGCGGCGACTTCACTCCGTATTAACAAAATGACTGTTCCTGGAGAAGCCACCCCAAAACGCCCGTCATTCAGCGTCCGAGATCGTTCTGATCCACCACAAGTCTGCAAACGATGTAGACTTGCGACCGAAGATTCGTTCTCAGAAACCCTTTCAACTATCTCGCAGCCCAGGACTGCCGGGAGGGAACGGCAGATGAACTCCTCTGGACAAATACTCATCAGAGCAGCTGTGAATTGAACCGGTTTTACTTTTTTCGATACGATTTCCTATTTTTGCTTAGGCTTAGGCTTCTTCTTTATGTGAGTGTCTGGAGTCACCAACCTTCACGGGCTCAACCGAACTCACCGATCGAAACATCTCGGAGGCCCGCTTCTATTCCGCACAGGTCTTAAACCGTCTGCCCTGTGGAATCCGATGAGGCGGTCCTCTGCTGGACTGCAGAGTGTGTTTTCCTCTCAAGCTTTTAAAACGAAGGAGAGATCTACCGCCGAGCAATCCTGACGACTCTTCTGCCTTCCTTCTTACCTGAGGCTCCTCTCTAGATGAAAAACACCACGATCGAGGATGTCGCGGAGCATGCAGACGTGTCCAAGTCCACGGTGTCCGCGGTCATTAACGACCGAGACGTCGTCAAAGAAACGACCCGTCAGCGGGTTCTCGATTCGATCGATGCCCTCAACTATCGCCCTCGCGGCTCGGCCCGGCGGGGCTTTCAGTCTCCTCTTGGCCAGAGCTTCGGCTTCGTAATTAAGGAATCGGACAATCCGTACTACTCCGAGATTCAGGGGGGCATCCAAGAGGTTGCGGCCAAGGAAGGGTATCTGACGTTCGTCTGCAGCTCAGAGGGACGCTTCGACGATGAGAAGCAGATCGTGAAGCAATTTTCGAATAAGGATCTAGATGGCCTGATCATCACGCCAATCCTTAATGAGGAGACCGATCTCTCCCACATCTTCGAACTGAAGCGGAATAATATCCCGTTCGTCCTACTTGAGGACGTGCAGGGCATTCGGGCCCCCCTCATCGACATCGACAACGTCCAAGCCTCATGCAGGGCGGTCGAGCACTTGATTGAGCTCGGGCACGAACGCATCGTTCACTTCGCAGGCCCAGAGTACTCGAAGCACAGCAATGAGCGTCTGGAGGGGGTCCGTCGCGCGTTCAGCCGCTCACCGCTGATTTTTAGCGACGAGAACGTCGTGCGGGTTGGAGACTCGTGGAAAGAGGGCTACGAAACGGCCCAGAAGTACTTTTCTGAGGAATCCCCGTCGGAGGCGCCCACGGCGATCACCTGCTACAACGACTTGGTTGCCCTGGGGGCGCTGAAGGGATTGAACGAACTGGGATGGGACGTGCCTGACGACGTATCGGTCGTGGGATTCGACGACCTGAATCTGCTGGACTACGTCTCTATTCCCCTGACGACCATCCACGTGCCGAAACGCGAGATGGGACAGAAAGCGGCGAAGCTTCTCCTACGTCAAATTCAGGGAAACGGGACGAAACCGCCACAGCGCATTTCGCTAGACGCCGAATTAGTGGTCCGATCCACAACGGCTGCCCCCTCATGAGTCAGTTCGTGAATCAGTTCCCTTCCGCTTCCTGGGGCTGGGTTCGACTCTTGACCGAAGGCATGGAGCTGCTTTTTGCGGTTTAAATCAAACCGGTTTAACTTCTTTCGACACGTTTTTTGGCACTGTAGGGCCGTAGAGCGTCGTCGCGGCTCCGTGAACGGCAGGCTTCAATTGCTCTCCTCAATTCGAACTGGATTTCTCATTGGACCGCACTGTTTGCCATGCCGGAGGCCCCGCTCTTCTCCGAACACCCTCATCGTCGCCGCAATCCCCTCACCGACGAGTGGGTGCTCGTGTCTCACCACCGTGCTGATCGGCCCTGGCAGGGACAAACGGAAGACGCCCCGGCGGAGGAGCGTCCTGCCTACGACCCCGATTGTTACCTCTGCCCCGGCAACGAGCGGGCCGGGGACGCGCAGAATCCAGACTACGAGGAGACGTTCGTCTTCGACAACGACTTCAGTGCTCTTTACCTGGACCTACCCAACAAGGCCTCTGGAACCCCCGACCCCCACTCGTCTCTCTTTGCAGCGGAGCCGGAACGGGGACGCTGCCGCGTGATCTGTTACACCCCCCGTCATGACGTCACCATGGCTCGGATGTCGCCGGGGGCCGTTCGGCGGGTCGTAGACGTGTGGGCCGACGAGTATCAGATGCTCGGGCGTCACGACGCCATCAACCACGTGCAGATCTTCGAAAACAAGGGGCAGATGATGGGGTGCTCCAACCCCCACCCGCATGAGCAAATCTGGGCCCAGTCGACCGTTCCGACTGAGGTTCGGAAGGAGGCCACGCAACAGTCAGCCCACTACGCCGAAAACGGACGCACACTTCTCTCAGACTATCTCTCGGCCGAGATCGAAAAGGAGGAACGCATTGTCTGCCAGAATGAGGCGTTTGTCGTCCTCGTGCCCTACTGGGGCGTCTGGCCCTACGAAACGCTCGTGCTTCCTCGACGTCCCGCCTCCAACATTCTGGAGTTGACCGACGACGAGCGTGATTTCCTCGCTGAGATTCTGGTCCAGCTCACCACTCGCTACGACAACCTCTTCCGAACCTCCTTTCCGTACTCCGCCGGCCTGCACCAGGCCCCAACCGACGGAGACGATCATCCGGAGTGGCACTTCCACATTCACTACTACCCCCCGCTCCTGCGGTCGGCCACGGTAAAGAAGTTCATGGTCGGCTATGAGATGCTGGGAGCCCCGCAGCGAGACTTTCCCCCGGAGCACAGTGCCGAACGTCTGCGGACGCTCTCCGGAACGCACTACCGAAACGCTCTTGATGAATAGCTCCGTCGGACCAGGACCTCGCGACTGAACACAACTTCTCGACGTCCTCTTTCGCCTGCCTTCTTTCCCCACCCATGGAATCGGATCCTGCCGTCGCGTTTACGACGCTGGACTACCTCATCTTCGGCGTTTATCTCTTCCTCATCGTCGGCCTCGGCCTCTGGGTCTCCCGCGAGGAGGAGGGAAAAGAAAAGGACAGTGCCGACTACTTCCTGGCCAGCAAGGCGCTTCCGTTCTGGGCGATCGGCTCCTCGCTGATCGCGGCCAACATCTCCGCCGAGCAGTTCATCGGCATGAGCGGGTCGGGGTTTCGCGTCGGGCTGGCCATCGCTTCTTACGAGTGGATGGCGGCGGTGGCCCTGCTGGTGATCGCCTACTTTTTCCTGCCGATCTACCTGGAGAAGGAGATCTACACGATGCCCCAGTTTCTGGAGGAGCGCTACGACGGGCGGGTGCGGATGCTCTTGGCGATTTTCTGGCTTTTGGTGTACGTCTTCGTCAACCTGACGTCGGTGCTGTACATGGGCGGCCTCTCGATCAACGTGATCATGGGCTTTCCGCTCTGGGCCTCAGTCGTGGCGCTGGCCGCGGTGGCGACCGCCTACAGCTTGTATGGGGGCCTGAAGGCGGTGGCGTGGACCGACGTGGTGCAGGTGGTGGTGCTGGTCGGCGGGGGGCTGATGACCACCTGGATCGCGCTTGACGCCTACGGGGGAAGCGGGGCCGGCCCGATCGCCGGCTTCTCGAAGCTTTTGGGCGACGCGTCGAACCGGTTCAACATGATTCTCTTCGAGGGGGAGCTGATGTACCGCAACGACCAGGGGCAGCTCAAGGACGCCTATCAGCTCCTGCCGGGCCTGAGTGTGCTGTTCGGGGGAATGTGGGTGGCGAACCTGTTTTACTGGGGCTGCAACCAGTACATCATCCAGCGCGCCCTGGCGGCCAAGAGCCTGAAGGAGGCGAAGCGGGGGCTGGCCTTTGCGGGCTACCTGAAGCTCTTGCTTCCGCTGATCGTGGTGGTGCCGGGCATCGTGGCCTACGCCCTGGGGCCGGAAGCGGTGACGAAGGGCGACGAGGCGTATCCCTGGCTGCTTGGGCAGTTCGTGCCGTCGGGCTTTCGCGGGGTGGCCTTCGCGGCGCTGGTGGCGGCGATCATTTCCTCGCTGGCCTCGATGATGAACAGCGCCTCGACGATTTTCACGATGGACCTCTACCGCAACTATGTCGACCAGGAAGGCGTCTCCGAAGGACGGCTGGTGCGAATTGGGCGGATCGTGGCGCTGGTGTGCATCGTGGTGGCGACGGCCGTGGCCCCCCAGCTCGCGACGCTCGACCAGGTCTTTCAGTACATCCAGGAGTACACCGGGTTTGTGAGCCCGGGCGTGCTGGCGATTTTCATGATGGGGCTGTTCTGGGGCAAGGCCACGCCGAACGCGGCGCTGGTGTCGGCGGTGCTCAGCATCCCATTGTCGGCGGCGTTTAAGTTCTTGGCGCCTCAGATCGCGTTTCTCAATCGGATGCTGATCGTGTTTTTCGTCTCGGTGGCGCTGATCGTGGCGATTTCCCTCTACGAGGGGGAGGGAGAGGACCACCCGAAGGCCGTCGACTTCGGGGAGATCGAGCAGGAGCGGGACCCAGTCTACAACGTGGCGGCGTTCGGGATTTTGGGCATCACCGCGGCGCTGTACGTCATTTTCTGGTAGTTCCGCCCGTTGGCCGGACGGGCCTCATCGTTTCGTGAATTGACTCATCGCGGCTCCATGACACAAGACAGTTCGACATCCAAGAAGGACGCGGATCCGCACTTCCAGAAGCTCCGCGCGGCGTTTGCCAATCGCTTCGGCGAGGGAGCGGGGGACCTCGCGCTTGCCCGCGCGCCGGGCCGGGTCAACCTCATCGGCGGCCACACCGACTACAACGATGGCTTCGTCCTTCCGGCCACCATCGACCGGGCGGTGTACGTGGCCCTGCGGCGCCGCGAGGACCGGGCGGTGCGCCTCCGTTCGCTCAATTTCGAGGCGGAGGTCGAGTATGCGCTCCGGGAGCCCCCGTTTGGGCAGCTCCCGCAGTGGGCCCAGTACGTGGCCGGGGTGACCGAGGAGCTTCGCACCAAGCACGGGCTCGACGCTGGGGTTGAAGGCGTGATCCACGGCAACGTGCCGGTCGGCGGCGGCCTGAGTTCGTCGGCCGCCCTGGAGGTGGCGGTGGCGGAGGGGCTCAAGGACCTTTTTCAGATTAATCTCGGGCCGGAAGAGACGGCTCTCCTCTGCCAGTCCGTCGAGCACGAGTACGTAGGCGTGCAGTGCGGGGTGATGGATCAGATGGCCGTGCGGCTCGGGCGAGCCGGACGGGCCCTCTCACTGGATTGCCGCACGCTGGGCTACGAGCACGTGCCTCTGCCGCTCGACGAAGCCAGCATCGTAATTGCCGACAGCCGGGTGAGCCGAGAGCTCGCCGGCTCGAAGTACAACGAGCGGCGCTCGGAGTGCGAGGAGGGGGTTGCGTTTTTCCAGCAGTTCGACGACTCGATCGAGGCGCTTCGCGACGTGGATCGAGACCTGTTCGAGCAGCACGCGGGAGAGCTTGGCGAGACGATTCGTCGCCGCTGTCGCCACGTAATCACCGAGAACGAGCGGGTGCAGAAAAGCGCCGAGGCGTTGGAGAAGGAGGACCTCGACGCCTTTGGGGCGCTCATGAGCACGGCCCACGAGAGCCTCCGGGATGACTACGAGGTGAGCATTGAGGAGCTCGATCACCTGGTGGCGACGGCGCGGAACACCGATGGCACCTACGGTGCACGCATGACGGGGGCGGGCTTCGGCGGATGCGTGGTGTGTCTCGTGGCCGAAGCGGCGGCCGCTGCCCTCCAGCGGCGCCTAACCGAGCGCTACGCCGAGCGGTTTGGACGGGAGCCGACCCTGTACGTGGTGGAAGAGAACCTGGAGGTTACGACGCTGAATTGAAAAAACCAGGACCTTCAATAATACTCAACCCAGCGTTGAAGCCGAATTGGAAAAGGCATTTCTTTAATTGAGGAATTGGTTTCCGTCTGCAGAGATATTCCTCCGAGATGCTTCCTCCTGTAGACCAAGCTCCATCTGCGAGTGCCCTCGGTCCTGCTCTAGAAATACGAAAGTGACCGGTCCCGTAGATAAGCTTCCCCCAGTTGGACGGACACCTCGAAAAGGCGTACATTCCCTAATCCCTAACAAACGAGGTGACCAGGATGACCAAACGACGAACGTACACGAAGGAGTTCAAGATCGAAGCCGTCGAGCTGGCCGACAAAATTGACAACTCTGCCCAGGCAGAACGTGATCTTGGAATTCCACACGGACAGATCTACAAGTGGCGCAAGAAGCTCAACGAGGAAGGGGAGCCTGAGAAGGCTTTTCCCGGAAAAGGCAACGTGAGAGACGCCAAGATGAAGGCCCTGAAGCGGCGCCTCGATCGCCTTGAAGAGGAGAACGCGATCCTAAAAAAAGCGATTGGTATCCTCAGCACTGCCCCAACCGAGCAGCGCCCGCGCTAATCTGCCAATTCATCGAAGACCATCGCGGGCAATTTGCCGTGAGCAGGATGTGTGAGGTTCTCCGCGTCAGTCGGAGTGGCTACTACGACTGGCGCCAGCGGCAAGGCACCGAAAGCAAGCGTGAGGCCACAAATCGAGTGCTTTTGGGCCAGATCCGAGACGTTTTCGAGGCCTCCGACCAGACGTGGAGTGAACCCGCTACGACGGACACTTCTTCACTTCGGAAGACGCAGTTGACACCCCCGAACAGTATCAATGGCTTCCAGATCAATGGCTTCCAGCGGTGCTGCAAAATCCAGTCTTTCTGCAGCAACCTCTCGGCCTCCTCCCTTCCCCGCCTGATCGGCGC
>JBDGQN010000197.1:0-6788 GCA_042219055.1 Salinibacter sp.
CGGCCCTCTGGAGGTGGTGGAAACTGTGGACGCCTCGGTCCTCCTCGCCGAAAAGACCCACGACCGCTCGTTCATGGACTGGTTGTTTGGGACGGGAGACGACGACATGACGCTCCTCAGCGAGCACTAACCGAAGGCCGGACCGATGTTGCCGACGCAGGAAAGCGCCGCCGTGAACGCGCTCCACAGATCGAGTCCTCCCATACTCACGACCAGCGTGCCTGCCAAGAGCAGACCCAGGCAGAGGACGACGAACCCAAGCACGTCATCGGTGGTGGTGCGGTCGACAACCGCGCCGTTGAGACGAATCGGGAGGATGGACTGAGGATGAACCAGCTGGCGGAGTTCTCGACAGGCGATTTTCCCCACCAGCATGTGCCGCACTACTTTGATGCCGCTGCCGGTGGAGCCTGCCATGCCACCGCAGAAGAAGAGGAGAAACAGAATGTCCATGCCCAGGGGAAGCCAGAGCTCGTAGTCGGCCGTCGCAAAGCCGGTGGTGGTCACGATGGACACGACCTGGAGGCTGGACGAGCGGCTGCTCGGCGTCGACCGCTTTCGGCAGCAGGTGCGAAATCCGGAGGGTCCTCCGCCGGGGGCTGGCCCTCTACTTCGATCTCGACCGGGACGGTGGTGATCGAAGCGGCCGTGCTGTCCGGCGGCAGACAGGAAGCGGCGTTCTCTCCGAACCCGTAATTTGGGCAAAAAGCCGACGAAAGGACGCGCCGTTCGGCCGCCGCCCGCAAACATGCCCCTCCCGCTGGAGTACGTGTATTTCAGCAGTCAACGCTCTTCCCAAATCCACTGTCCCGGCCTCCATGGAATCCCAGGAGTCCTCTCAGCAGACCGCCCTCGCCGAAATCGGCGAGTTCGGCCTCATCGCCCTCATGCGCGACACGCTCGGTGAGCCCACCGACGAGACCATCGTCGAGGGCATCGCCGACGACGCCGCCGTCTACCGGACCGAGGAAGGGCGTGTCCACGTGCTCACGACCGACACGCTCTTCGAAGGGGTACACTTCGACCGCGCCTTTATGCCCCTGGAGCACCTCGGGTTCAAGGCCCTCTCGGTGAACGTGAGCGACGTGGTGGCGATGAACGCCCATCCGCGCTACGCGACCGTCTCGCTCGGCATTCCGCAGAACATTTCCGTGGAGATGGTGACGACGATCTACGAGGGGCTGAAGCAGGCCTGCGACGCCTACGACATGCACATCGTGGGGGGCGACACGAACGCGTCCCACGGCCTGTCGCTCTCGATCTCGGTCGTAGGGGCCGCGGACGAGGCGGACGTGGTGTACCGCGAGGGAGCACAGGTCGGCGACAAGATTTGCGTCACCGGCGACATCGGCGCCTCGTACGCGGGGCTGAAGGTGCTTCTGCGCAACCGAGAACGTCTGCAGGAGCAGGAGGAGGACTTCGAACCCGACCTCGACCCGTATTCCTACGTCATTCGCCGCCACCTTGCCCCCCCGGCCCAGCTCAAGACGATCCGCGACTGGGCAGAGGCAGGCATTCGGCCCCGTTCGCTCATCGACATCTCCGACGGCCTCGCCGCCGAGGTGCATCATCTCTGCGAGGCCGGCAACATCGGCGCGCAGCTCTACGAGCCAGCCCTTCCCATCGACCCGGAAACGCGCAACACGGCGACGGAGTTTGAGGAAGACGTGACCATCTACGGCCTCTTTGGGGGGGAAGATTACGAACTGGTCTTCACGATGCCGGAGGAGGACCTCGACGCCCTCGATCCACAGACATACACCGTTGTGGGCGAGATCGTAGCTCCGGAGGACGACGACCCGCCCGTCAAGATTCAGCGGGCCCACGGCGAAAACGTCCCCCTGCAACCCGGCGGCTTTGACCACTTCGACGACGCCCCGCCTCAGCGGTAATACGGTTTCCTCCTCGAAAGGTCGACCTCTCCTCTATCCGGGCCGGTACCACTCGGGATCGCACCAGTCCTCACAGGGGCCAACTCACAGACTTGAAATGCCACCGAACGTCGAAGGTTGGGGGCGGAACTGGCTTCGTGGAGATCCGGGGATCCCTTTGGGACACCTCCGAGATCATGGTGCGGGTTCCGCATAATCTCTTCTCCCGCTCCGGCGAGCGTTACCCGTCGACCGATTCGCTCTGATATTCGTCCTTGAGGGAGCGAAGCTCGTCTTTGAGGCGGTCAATCTCGTGCTCCAGAGTCTCGAGGGCAGCCTCCGCCTCCGCAAAGTTGCCCGCGTGTCCCATCTCCTCGAGCACCCGGGCTGCCTCGCTGGCAGGCTCGGCCCGCAGGCTCCCCGCGGCCCCCTTGAGCCCGTGCGCCTCCCGCTCCAGGACGTCGCCCTCCTCGTTCTCGACCGCTGTGCGGATGGCCTCCATGTAATCTGGACAATCGTCGAGGAACGAGTCGACAATCGTGGCGATCAGATCCGGATTTCCATCCAGAAGATCAACGAGTTCGTCGCGGTCAACGGTAGGTGTAGACATGGAGGAAGCCACCGATTGGCAAAAAAGTCAACTGTGAGATGAGTCCGGCTCTTCTCCCCGGCACGGCAACGCGAGGTCGGGGCCTGTGCCCACCGGAACGAGACGCCGGAGGGTCTCGGGGGCCCGACGGTTCGAGCCATCCGGTGCACGAAACATATGAGCAAGAAACGTGCGAGCAATATGCCGCTCTTCGTGGATCCGAGGGCCATACTCGGGGCGCAAAATCGTCCCGGCGCAGACGCGAGTCGGTCACGGACGCTGTTTCGCACAAACGGGGGGTGCGGGGCTCCACAGGTCGAGCCAGGCCTGCCGCCGGGTGTGACGCCGATGGTAGCCGGGGGCTTGATGCCCAATGGGCGAGCCCGGCGGGGGATCCGCCGTGGCAGGCCGAGTCGCGGTGTCGCGGGAGCGGTCCAGGAAGCGAGCAATGGACGCCTTCACGGCCGCCCGGTGCGCCTCGGCCTCCGACGTAGCGCCGGGATGCGCCGCCAGCCAGTCACGAAGGCTACGTAGATGGTGTTCGAGGCGGGCATGCACGGCAGGGGATCCCTCCGAGCTCCCGGCCCGATCGAGCAACACATCCGTCCAGGCTTGCTGCACGGTCCGCTGTACCTCGGCCCGGTAGGCGTCACTTGACGGATCGGCTTTCCAGACGGCATTCGTGACGCGGCGGAGTGTTTCCTGAAAGCCCAACTGGCCGTCGTGGGCGTCGCGCTGCTCGATGAGGCGAAGCGCCCGATGCGGTTGCGTGAGCGCGTCGAAGACCATCGTCGCCGCGACCTCGGCCGGGACGTAGGGATCGAGCGTGGGGCCGGTGCGGCCATCAAACAGTTCACGGTTGTCAGGATGACCGGGCAGACGTGGCGGAATGCGTTCCCGGGCGGCCTTCGGCAGGGCCAGGGCCGCAGGTGTGACCGTCGAGAGCAGCGCGTCGAGCGCCGCGGTCTGGCGTTCTCTGGGCACAGGTTTCGACAGCATCGGGGCCTCTTCCCCCCGCACGGCATACTCGTACCTCTCTCCGCCCACCAGCTTGGCCGTCGCCTTCACCTGATAGCGGTGCCGCAGATAGAGGGGAACCAGCGCCTCCTCCATGAGCGCCATCGGCTCGCCGCTCTTGATCACGGCTGCACCAAAGCGGTCGAGCGCCACGTCCCGCACGTTCATCTCGCGCTCCAGGGCCTTCACCATGTTGCTTCCATTGTCCCAGAGATTGGCCTTCGGATGGGCCGCCCCGGCAGGGCGCGCGTCGGCGTCGGTGATGTAGCGTAGGCCCTTTTGCTCCGCCGCCCGAACGATGCTGTCGAGCAGCTCCGCCTCCGTCTGGTCGGGCCCGGGCCGGGCATAAGCGTAGCGAATCGCCATCTTGTCCCATCGCTCCACGCCGGTGTCGTAGGCCCGCTTCAGCGTGATCGAGTCGCCCTGCACCCGAGCCAGCGGGGCCGGATAGTCCATCACCGAGGCGCGGTCGTTGACCGACGCGGCAAAGTTGTGGGCGAGGCCGAGGGTGTGTCCCACCTCGTGCGCCGAGAGTTGTCGGATGCGGGCCAGGGCCATCTCCAGCATCGGGTCCTCGGCCGGGGGGAAGCCGTCGGCGTGGGCGCCCTGGTACGGCGCCAGCAGGCCTTCCGCGAGCAGATAGTCTTGCCGCACGCGCTGGGAGCCGAGGGTGACGTGGCCTTTTATGATTTCGCCGGTGCGAGGGTCGGTGACGGAGGCGCCGTAGCTCCAGCCCCGCGTGCGTCGGTGCACCCACTGGATCACATTGTAGCGCACGTCCATGGGATCGGCACTGTCCGGCAGCACCGCCACGCGGAACGCGTCCTTGTAGCCCGCGGCCCGGAACGCCTCAGTCCACCACCGCGCGCCGTCGAGCAGAGCACTCCGGACCGGCTCGGGGGTGCCGGGGTCGAGGTAGTAAACGATCGGGTCCTTCGCCGGACAAAGCCCATCCTCGCCGGGCGGGGCCGCGCAGTGGAGGCGGTGCCGGTTCACGACTCGCTTTTTCAAGGAGGTTCCAATCGGCGTCGCAAAGTCCATGTAGTCCTCGTAGAAGAGACCGGAGCGCGGGTCGAAGCGACGCGGACTGTAGCCGGACGTGTCGGGGAGTGCCACGAGCGAGTGGCGCACGTGGAGCGTCACGGCGCGAGGGGTGGCCGCTGTGCGTTCGACGTACTTGCCCGGCTCTCCATCCGTCGTGAACGTCAGGCGCGCCTCCAGCTCCGTGTTCTTCGGAAAGGCCTTTACGTGCTTGAGATACGGTGCGCTGCGACTCTCGTCGAGCGAATACGTCCCCTGATCGGTTTCCTTAAGGCGACGCGCCACCCCGTGGGCGTCGCGCACCACAAAGTCGGTAGCATTGACGAGCACGTGCCCATTGGGACTCTCCGCCGCCACTTTGAATCCCCACAGCACGCCCGGCGCGAAGGCCTCCCGCACCGCCTCCCGCTCGTCGGGATTGTCCGTGGAGGCGCGGTAGTCGAGATTGGGCGCCACGAGTAGCACCTTCGGCCCCGTCCGCTCAAAGCGAACGACGCGCCGGGTGCCGAGCTGGCCGCGGTCGAGGCCTACGGGATTCGAGCCCAGTCCCGTGGGCAGCGAACTCAGGTAGAGAAACTCTGTGCCGAGCCGAGGGATTTCCAGCCAGAGCGTGCCGTCTTGCGCATCCCAGTACACGGGAACGTAGCCGTCGATTTTTTCCATGCCCTCGGTCTTCTCCGAAATGGTCGGCAGAGACTCCGATTCCCCGTCTTGGGCCGGGGCGGGCAGGACGGGAAGCAAAAAAACGCTGAAGAGGAGAAGCAGGGGGAGCCGGCGGAGCACGACACAGGGCATCGGTATGAGCACGGTAGACGGGGGGGAGGGGGGGGCGTCGGAACGCCCAGGAGTCCCAAACTTACCAGAATTTGCGCTGGAAACCGAAACTGTCGACGGTCCTGAAATTCCTGGATTCTTTGCGGCGCAACTGTAGAATTCTCATCCGTCGCGTGCGCAATTGCCGTCGGCACTCGTTACATTTCGTGGTGCGTGACCGGTGTGGACGGCGTTGGGAACGGCCTCTGCCGTCGCCGGGCTTCGCTGCGTCTGGCATCCCCTCTCATCGAACAACCGACCTCTCTTCATGGAAGTAGGAGCCAACGAAGTCAAGGGCAAAATCGTCGAGGTCCTCGGCCCGGTCGTGGACGCTCAGTTCCCTCCCGACGGTGTCCCCGACATTTTGGACGCGCTCCGGATTGAGCGCGACGAGCAACGGGACCTGATTCTGGAGGTGCAGCAGCACCTCGGCGAGCGGCGCGTGCGGGCCATTGCCATGGACTCGACCGACGGCCTGCAGCGCGACCAGGAGATCGTGGCCACGAATCAGCCGATCACCGTTCCCATCGGGGAAGAAATCCGGGGCCGCCTCTTCAACGTCGTCGGCCAGCCCATCGACGGCCTTCGCGAGCCGCAGGTCGACGAGCAGCGTCCCATCCACCAGGACCCGCCCGACTTCGACGAGCTGGCCGGCTCGCAGGAGGTGCTGGAGACCGGAATCAAAGTGATGGACCTGATCCAGCCGGTGCCAAAGGGCGGCAAGGTCGGCCTCTTCGGCGGGGCCGGCGTGGGCAAGACGGTCCTCATTATGGAACTCATCAACAACATCGCCAAGGCGCACGAGGGCCTTTCGGTCTTCTCCGGCGTCGGCGAGCGGACGCGCGAGGGCAACGACCTGCTCCGCGAGATGATTGAGGCCGGCGTGATGACCTACGGCGAGGAGTTCCGGGAGTCGATGGAGGCCGGCGGATGGGATCTCGACGCGGTCGACTTCGACGCAATGAACGAGGAAAGCAACATTAGCCTCGTCTTCGGCCAGATGAACGAGCCCCCCGGCGCTCGGGCCCGCGTGGGCCTTACCGGCCTCACCATCGCCGAGTACTTCCGTGACCTCGGCGGGCGGGACGTGCTCTTCTTTCTCGACAACATTTTCCGTTTCGTCCAGGCGGGCCAGGAGATGTCGGCCCTCATGGGGCGCATGCCGAGCGCCGTGGGCTACCAGCCGACGCTCGCCAGCGAGATGGGCGACCTGCAGGAGCGCATTACCTCCACGCAGGAAGGCTCGATCACCTCGTTCCAGGCCGTCTACGTGCCAGCGGATGACCTGACGGACCCGGCCCCGGCCACCACGTTTGCCCACCTCGACTGCACGACGGTGCTTTCGCGCCAGCTGGCCACGCAGGGCATTTACCCGTCCATCGACCCGCTCGACTCCACGAGTCAGATGCTCAACGAGCGGGCCCTCAGCACGGAGCACTACCAGACGGCCCAGGACG
>JBDGQN010000198.1:0-13502 GCA_042219055.1 Salinibacter sp.
CGAGTCCAGCGAGCGATAGCCTTGGGCGTAGAGCGGGTGGGTCGGCAGGTCGTATCGGCGAATGACGGCCCAGATGTCCGCTTCGGTGAGTGGAAGAATGGGATGGACCCGCGTGTGCGGCGGCTCGGATCGGGGCGAGACGAACAATTCGTCGGCTCGGGCCGCGTGCTCGTCCCAGCGGATGCCGACAAACGCGTAGTCGAACCCGTGCGATCGCAGCGCTTGATGCATCGCGACCGTCTTGAGCAGGTGATTGCCGACCTCCGCCTCGAGCGAGAACGGGAACCTCGTGTCTCGATAACCGAGCACCTCGCGAACTTCTCGACGATTTTCCTCGCTCAGAGCATCGACATCGATGGGGTCGCCCGGCGCGCCCGCCTGGGCCAGCACGTCGTCGTTGCGGGCGACGACGTGCTCAATATTCCACTCGCGTTGGACCTGCTCGATGAAGGTCCAGGTTTCGGGAAAGTGCAGGCCGTGATCGAGCAACAGCGCTGGGATCCTGGTGGGGCGCTCAGCCACTTGATGGACCAGCCAGAGCACCACCGTCGAGTCCTTACCGCCCGTGTAGAGGACCACGGGACGCTCGGCTTGGGCCAGCGCGTCCCGGATGACGTCGCGACCGTAAGCCAGTTTTTCATCGAGTGGACTGGTCTTCAAGGCACCGCGATCGATGTTCGACAAACTGGACGACATCGTCATTGCCCCTTTCCGTGATCTGTGGATTGTGGATGGCCATGTCCGTCTGGGTGATAGGAGCTGGCCCGCTCGATCAGCTCGTCCTTCAAGGCCTCGAACGAGACTTGATCGGCCTCGACGCGCTCCAGGAACTCATGGTCGATGGCCTCAAGCCAGAAGGCCCGGCGCGCCTGCGGCGTCGGAATCATCCCGTTCACAATGGGCCGGACCTCGCCGAGCGCCCGGGTCAGTTCGGCGTAACGCTCGTCGAACTCCGTCTGGAGCCGCTCACGCACCCGTCGGGACAGCGCGGCGCTCTTGCCCGAGCTGTGGACGCCGAATTGGAGTCCGTCCCGCGAGAACGTCGCCACCGCGATGAAGTCGCACAGCTCGGCCCGGTCCAAGACGTTGAGCCAGACGCGTCGCTCGTCCGCCTCGGCCCGTGCGGCCTCGCCGACCGACTGATCGCAGACGATCGCCAGGAACGCACCGTGCAGGTCGCCGTGCCGATAGGACCGTCGTTTCAGCGTCAACTCGCCGGCGTCGGCTTGCCGTTGCAGCCTCTCGGTCGGATCCGAACTGATGACGGTCAGCTCGGCGCCGACTTCGAGCAATTGGTTCGCTTTGTGGGTGGCTTCGTCGTCGCCACCGACGACGACGGCCTGCTTCCCGTCGAGCTTGAGCGCGACCGGGAAATATGTCGGATAGCGCGTCATGGCGCCCCTCCCGTTGTCGACCCTGCGGCGTCGCCGACGCCGAGCAGCGACGCGAGCGGCTCAGTATCCGACTCATGTCGTCGTTGGGCGGATTGACGGTCGACGCCGGAAAGCAGCGAGACGATCTGGCCGACGAGGATGAGGGCCGGCGACTGGACATCGGCTTCGTTCGCTGCATCGACGATTCGGTCCAGCCGATCGACGGTCAGAGATTGATCGGGCAACGTCGCCCGTTCGACGATCGCCACCGGTGTCTCGGCCGCCATGCCGTGCATCAACAGCGTCTCGCTGATGCGGCCGAGCCGCGCGACGCCCATGTAGATGACCAATGTGTGTTGGCGCTCGACAAGCGCGCGCCAGGTGGGCGGGTCCACCTGCTTGTCAGGGGCTTGATGGCCGCTGATCAGCGTGACACCGCCGGCCAGATCGCGATGCGTGAGCGACAGCCCGATGGCCGCCGATGCCCCGGTGGCGGCGGTGACGCCGGGGACGACCTCATAGGGAATCCCGTGATTCTGTAGACGGCCGATCTCCTCGCCGAGGCGCCCGAAGAGCGTCGGGTCACCGCCCTTGAGCCGCACCACGGCCTGGCCCGCGCGCGCTCGCTCGACCAACAGTTCGTTGATGCGGGCCTGTCTCGTCTTGGCCGAGAACCGGTCCTTGCCGCACGGGATCAACTCGGTCTCATTTGGTAGATCGTCGATGATTGCGGTTCCGACGAGCGAGTCGTAGAGCACGACGTCGGCCCGTTCAATGGCCCGATACGCCTTGAGGGTCAGCAACTCGGGATCGCCGGGGCCGGCCCCCACGAAAACGACGCTTCCGGTCATGACAGGCCCCCCTCCTCGGCCTTGGCGACAGCGGCCTGCTGAACGGGCGACGACTCGAGCACGCTTTGCCCGTCCATGTCGTTCGGAATGGGCGCCCCCATCAGCGCCAAAGCGGTCGGCGCGACGTCGACGATGGACGGATCGGTCGATGGAGCGATCGTGTGATCACGGATCAGCAAGAACGCGTCCCGATAAGTGTGCATGCCGTTGCGCACCCCGCACGTAAAGACGTCGGCGGGCCGAATGCTCGCCTTGAGGTCGTAGCCGCGATGCGGATGGGCGATCAGATCCGCGGCTCGATGCGCCAAGGGCCCGTCATAGAGTTCCTCGCGGCGATAGACCCGCTGGATGACGGGGTCGCCCGTTTCGGGATCCGTCAACTCGTGCAGGGCGCTCGTGAGGTCATCCTTGATCCGTTCGGCCTCGGCCGGCGTCACCCGGCCCCGCGGCTCGCGATCTTGGAGATTGAGATAGATCCGGCCGGGCGGGAGGCTGTAAGCGAGCGAGTCGGAGTCGAGATCGGACAGGTCCTTGGCATCGGGACTGAACTTTGTCAACCCCAGCTGCCCGAGATAGGCGTTAATGTCCGGCTCGGCCCGAATGCCACAAAAGCCGTGGTCGGAGAGCAGGACCACCTCGGTCTCATCTGGCAATCCAGCGACCAGCTCCCCCACGAACGCGTCGATCCGCTCGTAGAGCGTCCAGAAGTCGCAATGATACGGATCAGTCCGATCGTCCTTGGAAGGCCAGAAGAAGTGATGCAGGCGATCGGTCTCCATGACGTGGCACATGAAAAAGTCCCACGGCTCGTGCTCCAGCAGATGGCGGGCGACGTCCGTGCGGGCGTCGAACGCCTGGAAGATCGCCTCCATGAAGGCCGCTCGATCATTGGTGGCCAAGCGGGGATCGGGATCGATGACGTAGCCCTTGTCGCGGAGCAACGAGGAGATCGACGCCGGATGGGCGATCGTGTCCACGTTGAAGCCCAGAAAGCCGCCGATGAGCACGCCATTGACCGACTTGGGCGGATAGGTGAGCGGGACGTTCATGGCGATCGTGCGGGCGCCCATTCCGTTGAGCCGCTCCCACAGCGTGAGCGTCCGGACGTCGTGGCTCGTGGGAATGAACCGCTCCAGCCCGGCGTCGCGGTCGACGAAGCCGAAGATGCCGTGTTTGCCTGGATTCTGGCCGGTCATGAAGCCGGTCCACGCCACCGACGAGATCGTCGGGATCACCGACCGCATCGGCACGAGCGTTCCGCCCTCGCTCAAGCGCCTGAGGTTGGGCAGTTTGTCGACAGCGAATGCCTCCTCGAGCAACGTGTCGGGCACGCCGTCGAGCCCGAGGACGACCAGCTTCTTATGCGACGTCATCGCAATTCACGCAGAGATTGAACAGTTTGAAGTACGCTTCCTCGCCGCAGCTTTCACAAGTCACCAACGAACTTGCCGGATCAACGTCCTCAATAACGCTGCAATAGTTGACGCTCTCCAGCACGCGCTCGGCTTGTATCCGATACGAGTGATCGCTTGAGTGGCTCCCAGCTGTGACGTCCGACGCTCTGTTCACGATCGACACCTCCTGCGGATGGCCCAAAGGTTCATATGATGGAGAAGCGAGTTATGGATCGGCTCAGATGAGGGGGACAAGCCCGAATCGCGACAGGACTGGGCCTGTCCCTATATACAGCCGCAGGACGAACAGCAGAGACCTAGATGAGTTGATGAGGTTTGGAGGGGAGAATCAGAGGATACGGATTGCGCAGAAGCGGATGCTCCGCTCACATTCGATCTATGAGTGACACTCAGGGCGAACCTGACAAAGTCGATCATGGCCCATGCTGAACCACGCTCCCAAGTGAGATTAAAATCCAGTCTATCAGGCATAGAACGATTTGTCAAGCTTGATCGCCGCTTCATGGGCAGCACTCGCGGTCGATTTCATCGTGGGATGACCGGCGCCAATCCGTCGCCATCTCGACCTCACGTCCAGCGTGTCCATGCCCATCTTGGCTTGAACGAGCACCATTTCCGTGTGGCTCGACGGAATTATGATAGATCTGTTGCCATATTTGTCGATACAGCTGGGAGAACTCTCGGGTCAGGCGCAACTCGAACGCCGACGATCGATCGGCATATTCGATCTCGTAGCGGGCCACGACACACGCTGGTCGAGCGCTGAGGGCCACGACCTGGTCGGCCAACGTCAGCGCCTCCTCCAGGTCGTGGGTGACCAGGACGAACGTGGCATCGGTCGCGCGACGGACGCGGAGCAGCTCGTCCTGCAGCGCAACGCGCGTCTGGGCGTCCAGGCTGCCGAGCGGCTCGTCGAGGAGCACCCAGCGAGGCTCGTAGATCAGCGTGCGCGCCAGCAGCGCCCGCTGGCGCATCCCGCCGGAGAGCTCGTGCGGGTAGCTCGTCTCGAAGCCGTCCAGCCCGAACGAGCGCAGCCATCCGGCCGCCCGTTCTCGACGCTGGTGGCGCTTGATTCCGTGGATCTCGAGCGGCAGCGCCACGTTGTCGACGATGCTCCGCCAGGGCAGCATCGTGTCATCTTGCGTGAGGTAGCCGAGCGCGCCGTCGGCCCGCAGGCTCGGCGCCAGCTCGATCCGTCCCGTCTGAATCGCCCCGTCCGGCAGCAGGCCGGCCAAGGCGTTGAGCAGCGTCGTCTTGCCGCAGCCCGAGGGGCCGATCAGCGCCACGAACTCGCCGGCGTGGACACAGAGGTCGACGTCGCGGACGGCGAGCGCATCCGACGACGCCGTTGGGCCATGGGGTGCGTTGGACCCGTTCGGTTCGTAGGCAATGCGGACGTCGCGCGCGTCGATCGCAATCATGGCCGCGTGCTCCCTTCAGCGGCCGTCGGGGCGCCGGGGCGTAGGGCCCGATCGAGACGGCGCAACCCGACGTCCATCGCCACGCCCCAGACGCCCAACACGAGCAGAATCGCCATCGCCCTGTTGATTTTCAGAAAGCCTTGGGCGAACATCATCAAGTATCCAAGGCCCTGCGACGCCCCGATGAACTCGCCGACGACCGCGCCCACGAGCGCCAGCCCGGCGCTGACGCGCAGCCCCGACAGGAGCCAGGCAGACAGCGACGGCACGACCACGATGCGGAAGATCTGCGCCCGACTCGCGCCCATGACGCGCAGCGCGTTCATCCAGTCCGGGCGCACGTCCCGGACGCCCTGATAGACGTTGTAGAAGATGGGGAAGAGCGCCATCAGCGCGCTCAAGAGCACCTTGGACGCCAGCCCGATGCCGATCCAGGAGACGATGAAGGGGGCGAGCGCCAGGTGCGGCAGCGCGTTCAGGCCGTTCATGATCGGGGTGAGCGCTTGATCGAGGCGCCGCTCGTAGGCGGCCAGCACGCCGAAGGCCAGGCCGCCGACCACGCCGAGCGCCAGGCCGAGCCCCACCTCGCTCAGCGTCGTGAGCGCGTGCGGCCAGATCTTTCCACTGCCAACCAGCGCGTACAGCTCGCTCAAGATCAGCGACGGCCGGCCGACGCTCGACGGATTGAGGATCTGGACGCTCGCGATCACCCCGCCGGCCAGCCCCTCCCAGAGCAGGCCGAGGCCGACGATGACCGCCAGTCGCGCGAGCAGCGCCCGTCCCCGTGTCGTCATCGCGCCTCTCCTAGGCCCGGACGCCGGCGAAATCGACGGTCACCGCCTCCTCGAACGACAGCGGCTGGACCAACTCCAGCGAGGTCCACTTGACCAGGTCGGCGTAGTAGGCCAGCCAACTGAGCGACGCCTCGGGGGCGATCGTCTGAAGATGGCGCTCGAGGCTGGCCTCCAAGAGCCGGCGGTCCAGCTCCTCGAAAAACGGCGCGACGGCGTCGGCGACGCTGGCCACGTCGCCGGCCTCCCGGCGCTCGTTCAGAAACGACAGCGCTTGCGAGCCGGCATCGACGAGGGCCTGGAGCGCGTCAGGGCGGTCATTGACGGTGTCCTGGCGGGCCAGCCACGCCAGCGCGTCCTCGCGCGCGTTGCCGACCCATTTGAGATGGTCGCTCGGATCGATCGGGTCGACGAGGCGGACGGCGTCGCCGGCTTGGACAAGCTGTTCATCGGAGGGGCCGTCGAGGACGGCCGCGTCCACTCGCCCGCCGCGCAGCGCCGAGACGGCAGCCGCCCGGCTGTTGGTGGCGATCAGTTCGACGTCGCGCTCAAAGTTCAGCCCGGCGCGGGCGAGGTAGTTGACCCCCATCGCCCAGGTGATCGACGACCCGAGCGCCTCCACGGCCAGCCTGCGTCCCCTCAGGTCCGCCACGCTCGTCACTTCGTCCTGAAGGTCGGTGCGAGCCAACAGCGAGAAGGGGTTCCGCTCGGTCCGGGCCGCGACCTGGCGCGTCTGCAGGCCCGTCGGCCGGACGAAGGGGACGTAGCCGCCGGCCAACGGGGCCACGTCGACCGAGCCGTTGGCCAGCGCGTTGTGGGCGAGCGCGCCGTTGAGGAACGCCACGAGCTCGACGTTGAGCCCGGCGTCGGCGAAGAGGCCGCGCTCCTGGGCGACGAAGACGTCGGCGAAGCCGATGCTGCCGGGGACATACCCGATCGTTACGTCGGTTCGGCTTTGGGCGCGGGCACGCGAGCTCGGCATCGACGCCAGCGTCAGCGCGGCCGTGCCGCCGAGCCCGCGCAGGAACGTTCGGCGGGTCAGGCTGTGGTCTGGACTGAATGGCCGATTCATGATTTGAGACACTCCTTATGGACCGTATCGGGGCAGGTCGCTTGACCTGCTGAACGCGTCGCTGGACAGAACAGCTCGTGATGGGCGCTCAACCCCGACACTGGGAGTGCCAGTGGCGCAACAGACGACGTTGGCGCTCTCGGCTGCCGATAGCTGAGACCTTGGCACCGAAGATCGACATCGTTAGGCGTCACCCGTCTTGAGCCGAATCCGCCACTCCGAGTTGCCCGTCTCCTCGACGGCCAGAACCTCATGGCCGGCGTCCTCGGCCCAGTTGGGAATCTCCTCGAGCGCCAGGGGATAGTCGAGCCAGATCTCCAGTTCGTCGCCCGGTTCGAGTTCGTTCATGGCCTCGCGCGTCTTCATGACGGGATAGGGACAGATCTCGCCGCGCACGTCCAACGTCCGGACATTGTCCGTCTCTTGCGTCATCGGTCACTCCTCCTTGGCGGTCATCGACTCCGGCGACGGCTGCGGCGCCTGATTTCCCTGTCCAATGGGGATCAGCTGAGCAGCCCAGCGTCGCAGCGTGACCGCGCCGTTCATGAACATGAGGAAGCTCATCGCCCAGGCGCCGAGGACGATCGAGATCGTCGTCAGGACGCTGGCGCCGGAGAGCACGGCCAGTCCTGTTAGGCTGTGGCCGATGTTGCAGCCGCCGGCCACTTGGGCCCCAAAGCCCATGAGCAACCCGCCGCCGAGCGACTGCAACAGCCGTCCGGGCTCGGGCACGCGCAGCTTCCGTTCGCCGTAGAGCCAGCCGCCCAACCCGGAGCCGCCGATCAATCCGAGCAGCATGTAGCTGCCCCAGTCGATAAAACTGGCGTCGCCCGAGACCAGATACTGGAAGATCGATCGGATCGGCCCCGTCACGGACAGCCCGTAGTAGCGGCCCGTCGCGCTGGAACTGAGCCAGGCCACGAGCGCGACCGCGCCGATGGCCAGCCCCGTCGCCAGCCACGGCCAGCCGCGCCGCGCGGAGATCCGACGTTCGCGCCCGATCCAGGCCAAGACCCCCAATGCCAACGCGCCGGCGATCGCCCACGACGGCAGCCCGACCAGTCCTGATAGCGTCAGTGCCGGGGCCGAGTCGCCCATGCCGAGCGGCGTGCGCAACGCGTCTTGCAGCGGGTGGAGCGCGCCCGCGTCCACGATCACGGTCATGAGCCCGAAGCCGAGCAGCGCCACGAACGAGCCGAGCATCCCTTCGCCAACGCGATAGCACGTCCCGCTGGCGCAGCCGCCGGCCAGAACCATGCCCATGCCGAACAGAAGACCGCCCACGACGTTGGCCGGCCACCACAGCGGCGGAATGTCGGGGCTAAACCAGCCCAACGCGAGCACAATCTGCACGCCGATCAGTTGGACGACGACGGCCAACGCCCAAGCGCGTAACAGTCTCGAATGGCGTAAGACTAAGACGTCGCGAAACGCCGTGTTGACGCAGAAGCGGCCGCGCTGGAGCGCGTAGCCGAACGCCAACCCAACGAGTGCACCCATGATCACAACCGTCACGATCGGACCTCCGAACGAATACGCATGGTCGTCACCAACAAGTGCTCCGATGATCCTGTCGAGCGGAGACGGTCGCACTGGATGCCTGTTCCACAGGGACATCGGAGAGCGTCGACCACTCCGCCCAGCCGCCGTCGTAGAGCTTGACGTCGGTTAGCCCCAACAATCGAAGCGCGACGTAGGCCCGCGCCGCCGCCAGGCCGGTGTCGCTGTAGACGACCGTCGGCCGCTCGTTTTGCAACGCCAGCCCGGCGTCCCGGGCGCTCAGGCGCAGCGGGTGCGCTCGCTTGAACGTCCCATTGTTTGCGACCAACCCATCGGCTGGCCAAGAGACGGCGTCCGGAATGTGGCCGTCGGCAAACGCGGCAAACGATCGAGCGTCAACAATCTGAGCGTCGGCTCCATCCATCCGAGCGCGGAGCCAATCCGCCGTCACGCGTTTTCCATCTCCCGGTTGAAGTTCAACGTCGGTGGACGCGACGGATGGCGCTCTATCGCTCATGGCCCCACCCGCGGCTTTCCAATTGGCCAATCCGCCATTGAGGAGTCGCACGTCGGGGTGGCCCACGTGCTCAAGCGCCCAGAACAGTCGCGCTGCCCAGCGGCCGTCCGCGCCGTCGTAGACGACGACCGTCCGATCATGAGCGATGCCGGCTTGAGCGAACGTTTCGGTCAAGGCGTCTACGGACGCCAGTTGACGCGGAATTCGGCCCCAGACGTTGATGTCGTTGTCCCAGACGTTGACCGCGTTCGGGATATGGCCCCGTCGGTAGACGAGCGGCGGGCGGGCGTCGAGGACCCGAACCCGATCGACCGCGTCGTAGCGCCGGCGCAGCCACGACGCCGACGCCAGCCGCCCCTCGTTCGCATACGGGGCGGACAGCGACAGCGCCGAGCCGAGCCCGGTCCCGATCAGGCCGAGCGCCAGGCCGGCCTCGGCCCCTCGCTGGATCAGTTGCCGTCGCGTCAGCTCCATCGACTCACACCCTCAGCGTCGCTCGGTGGTTGATCGCGGCCATTACGCCGCGCCGCAGCAGGGCAACGAGCAGCCGTCCTGACTGCTCGGGATCGTCGGCAGCGTGCCGATGCCCACAGCTTCGGCGGACGGAATCGGGATGTTCCGGGCGATTGCGCCGACCGGCTGCGGCCCGACCTCGATCGTGTTGACCATCGCCTGACGCTCCACGTCGACGACCGCCACGACGTTCCGGTTCTGAATCGGGACGTAGAACTTTTCGTCATTGATGGAAAAATCGCCGGCGACCGGGTTGCCGCCCTCGACGAGCGGGATCGTGTTGACGATCTCCAAGTTGGCCACGTCGATGACGGTGATGTCGCTCGAATTGCGGTTGATGACGAAGTTGAACTCGTCGTCGGCCGTAAACTCGTCCGTGATGGGCAACTGGCCGAGGCCTTCGTCCTGCGTGAAGCGCCGGATCTCCGTCGGCCGAGTCGGGTTGCTGACGTCGAAGACGCCCACCGTCTGGGCAGATCCTTCCAGCGTCTCGACCACGGCCAGCGTCCCGTCGCGCGAGCCGGTCATCATGAACGGCTCGACGTCCTCAGGGCGATCGGCCACGAGCGGCGGCACCGGCACCGTCCCGATGACCTCGAAGGCGTCCATGTCGATCACCGAGACCGCCTGGCTGGAGCCGGGCGGGTTGCGGTCCGGCTCGATCGCGTATCTGCCATCGGGCGTGATCGTGATGTCGCACGGCTGGGCGTCTTGGAAGCGCTCGATCCGGCCGACGACCTGGCCGAAGTCTTCGTTATTGGGATTGGCGCCGATCTTGAGGATGGCGTCGGCGAACCGGGCCGAGGCGATGATGTCGTTGCCGTCGGGGGTCAGCTCGGTGTAGTTCTGCGAGGAGTCGGTCTCGATGACGTGGGGCACCTCGCCCGTGTCGAGATCCACGATGTGGACGGTCTCGGCGTCGTCGGTGTGCAATCCCGTCGCGACAATCGGTCCCTGGTCAAAGTGCTTGTTTGACGGAAAGCTGGCCGTCGTGTCCACCGCGAACGTCTTGACGACCTCGTCGGTGGTCGTGTCGATGACGGTGGCGCTGCCGTCGCCGTTGTTGATCACGAACAACAGCTCGCGCGGCTCGTCCGTCGCCTGTGCCCATCCTTGGAGCTGCATCAGCGGCCCCAGCGCCACGCTGGCGCCCAGCGCCGCTCCGGTTCGCTTCAAAAAGCCTCGCCGCGTGATCGTCGATAAAGTCGTCGTTTGAAACTCGCTCATGGCGTTCCTCCTTTGTTGAAGGGCGATCAATACGTCGGCACCGACGGATCGACCTGGCGCGCCCAACCGTTGATGCCGCCGTAGAGGTTGCGCAACTTGCCGAATCCCGCTTCGCGCAGCAGTTCCACGGCCTCGGCGCTGCGCCCGCCCACGCGACACACGGCCACGATCTCGTCGGCGCTGTCCAATTCATGGAGCCGCTCGGGCAGCTCGCCGAGCGGAATGTGTTTGGCGTTGTCGAATCGGGAGATGTCCAGCTCGAAGGGCTCGCGGACGTCGAGCAGGGTGAGCGCCTCGCCCGCATCGAGCCGTTCCTTCAGCTGTTGGGGCGTGATCTCAGCGCCGGTCTCGGCCGTCTCCTCGCCATCGGCGCCGCAAAACGCCTCGTAGTCGATCAGCTCGGTGACCGTCGGGTTCTCGCCGCAGACGGGGCAGTCCGGGTTCTTCCGGAGGTTCAGCTCGCGGAAGCTCATGCCGAGCGCGTCGACGAGCAACAGACGTCCAATGAGCGGCTCGCCCTGGCAGAGGATCAGTTTGATGGTCTCGGTCGCCTGAATCGTCCCTACGAGGCCGGGCAGCACGCCCAAGACGCCGCCCTCGGCGCAGCTCGGGACCAATCCGGGCGGGGGCGGCTCGGGATAGAGGCAGCGGTAACACGGGCCTCGATTGGCGTCGAAGACGGTCGCTTGACCCTCGAAACGGAAGATGCTCCCGTAGACGTTCGGGATCCCCAGCATCGCACAGGCGTCGTTGACGAGATACCGGGTTGGGAAATTGTCGGTGCCGTCGACGACGAGGTCGTAATCTCGGAATATATCGAGCGCGTTCTCCGAGGTGAGTCGGGTTTCGAAGGTCTCGACGTTGACGTAGGGATTGACGTCCTGGATGCGGTCGCGGGCGGAGTCGAGCTTGGGACGGCCGACGTCGCTCGTGCCGTGGATGACCTGGCGTTGCAGGTTGCTCGCTTCGACGTCGTCGAAGTCGACCAGACCGATGGTTCCGACGCCGGCGGCGGCGAGGTAGAGCCCGAGCGGCGCGCCGAGGCCGCCGGTGCCGACCATCAGGACACGAGCCGCCTTGAGCTTCTTCTGACCCGCCATGGTGACCTCGGGCATGATCAGATGCCGGCTGTAGCGCTGGATCTCCTCGTGGGAGAGCTCCACGCCGTCGATCGCTCGGCCGTCCACGCCGGCGTCGGCGGGGGCCGTGGGCCGACCGCCCGCCACCGCCGGGACGAGGCGCACCTCGTCGCCGTCGCTCACGGCCGTGTCCGGACCGTCCAACTGCCGGATGTCCTCGTCGTTGCGGTAGATGTTGACGAAGGAGCGCAATGCCCCTTGGTCGTCGTAGAGGTGCTGGGCCAGGCCGGGATAGCTTTCCGTCAACTGGTGGAGCGCGGCGCCGACGGAGTCGGCGTCCAGTTCGACCGACGACTGATGGCCCGCGTAGGGCCTCAACGGCGTCGGGATGAAGATATTGACACTCATGTTGCGGGTCCTCCTTTGCTCGGTTCCGGTTGAATCACGTCTCGTTCCTCAAAGCGCGTCCGATCGGGGCTGAGCTCCCAGGCGCGCAGCTCCTGAGCGTGCCCCTCGCGCACGGACTGAATGACGTACGCCAAGCCCGGCCACGAGGCGTGATCGAGATCGTAGGCCGACGGCTCAGCCGGGGCATCAGGATGGGAGTGGAAGAAGCCGATCAATGACAAATCCCTTGATTCCGCTTCGCGCTCGGCGCGCAGGACGTCCTCCGGCGCGATCGTATAGCGGTTGCGTTGGGAGTCTTCGCGTGCGTTGTCCACGGTCATGACGTCCACGATGTGCATCGCATCGCCTCCGTGGCTCCCGATCAACACGCCGCAGCCCTCGTGGGGATACGTCCGCTCGCCGTGCCGAGCGATTTGGTCGCGACGGTCGGCGTCCAGGTAGATCGTCACGTCTGACCCTCCTCGTCGGTCCAGATGGGCGCGTCGAGGTAGCGCTGGCCGCCGTCGCACAGCACGGTCACGATCACGCCCGTCTCGATCTCGTGGGCCACGCGCAGCGCGCCGGCCAGGTTCGCCCCCGAGGAAAAGCCGGTCAAAATGCCCTCTTCTCGCGCCAGGCGCTTGGCGGTCGCGTAGGCCTCCTCCGTCGGGATTTCCAGATTGGCGTCGGCCAGCGTCTCGTCGTAGATACCGGGCACGATGGCGGTCGGCATGTGTTTCAACCCCTCCAACCCGTGGAGCGGGCCGTCCGGCTGAACCGAAATCAGCCCTACGGTCGGGTTCAGCTCGCGCAGCCGCCGGCCCGTGCCGACGAACGTACCGCTGGTGCCGAGCCCGGTCACGAAGTGCGTCACCCGCCCGGCGGTCTGGCGCCAGATCTCCTCGGCGGTGGTGCGATAGTGCGCGCGCCAATTGGCCGGGTTGTCGTACTGGTTGGGGTAGAAATAGCGCTCCGGATCGGCGTCGTGGAGCGCTTGGGCTTTCTTGATCGCGCCGTCGGAGGCCTCCATGGGGTCGGTCAGCACCAGCTCCGCCCCGTACGCTTGGAGCGTCCGCTTGCAGACCTCGTCGGCGTTGGCGGGCAGGCAGATTGTCACATCGTAGCCCTTGGCCGCGCCGATCATCGCCAAGGCGATGCCGGTGTTGCCCGAGGAGGCGTCCAGGACTGTCTGACCCGGCTCGAGTTCGCCGCGCCGTTCCCCATCCTCGATCATCGACAGGGCCGGTCGGGCCTTGACGGAGCCGCCGGGATTGGTCCACTCGGCCTTGGCGTAGAGCTCGACGTGCGGCACGTCGCGATTGATGCCATCCAAGCGCAGCAGCGGCGTGTCACCCA
>JBDGQN010000199.1:0-5682 GCA_042219055.1 Salinibacter sp.
GCCTAAATTGAAGATCTGGTAGAACGCCAATTACACAAGATCTGGGCCTTGATGGATCGGCTCAAGGAGCGGCTCTGGGACCGGATCAAAGATCGGCAGGCTCCCCACCTCCTGAAGAGCATCGGCGGCATCGGAAAGTGGGGAGCAACGGTCCTTTACTGCGAAATCGGAGACATCACACGCTTCGACTCTGCCGATCAGCTGATCGCCTACGCCGGACTCGACCCTCAGTGGGAAGAGAGCGGCGATCAGAAGACCGAGAAGAGCATCAGCAAGCAAGGGAACCGGCGCATCCGATCGATCCTGTATGGCTGTGTAATCTCCGCGCTACGAGACGGCACGAATCCTCCTGTGCGGGACCTCTTCGACCGGCTCAAGCAGAAAGGAAAGCATCAAAAGGTTGCGGAGGTCGCCTGCATGCTCTGGGCTCGTGGCGATCGTCTACGGCTGTTGGAGCAAGGGAGAGTGGTTCGACCCGACCTTTGAGAAGCGGCTCAAGGCCCGACAGAGGGAAACGTCGGAGCCCGAGGGCCAGAGCGACGACAGCCCTGCCCAGCAGGGCGATCTCGCGGCTCCGGTCTCCCGGAAAGAGGCAAAACAAAGAAGGAAGGCCACCTCGCCACAGAAGAGCGGTAGCTCCTCGGAGCGTGGTCAAGGGGCCTTCCCATGACCCATTCTATGCATCCGCGGGCACCTGTTCAAACTTGACTTTCTACTGGGTATCTCAACCTCCGCTCCTCTTCCGCTGTCCGTGTCCACCGCACCCGAGTGCTGTCCGTGAGGCCGAAGCGGTCGGCAAAGCCGCCGCGGACCTCCACGACGTACTTCCGCGGCGCCGCGGGCGTGATCTTTTTCTCCGAGAAGGGCGTCGTGCGGCGGGCGATGTTAATGACCTGCGAGTCGGGGGCCACGAAGATGATGTCGAGAGGAAGGGGGGTGTTTTTCATCCACATGCTCCCTCGGTCCGCCGTGTCGTAGGGGAAGAGCATGCCCTGGTCGTACCCGAGGGTGCGCTGACGCATAAGGCCGCGCTTTTTTTCGGCGTCGGTGTCGGCCACGTCAATCGTAATCGTCTTGAGCGTGTCCCCGCTCGGGCGATAGAATGTGAGCGTGCCTTCGTCCTGAAGGGTTCGGAGGTCCTCGTTCTGCTGCGTCTTGTCGTCGGCGCAGCCGAAGACGAGGAGGGAGGCGAGGGTAAGTGTGAGAAGAAGCGAGAATCGCATGATTGCGTCTGAAGCGAGGGCGTGGTCAGAGGGAGCGTTCCATATACACCGCGTCGTCCAGCGGGTTGTGGTAGTAGGCGTCTCGCACTTCGAAGCCGAGGGACCGGTAGAGTCGCCGGGCGGCGGTCATGGAGGCCACTGTGTCGAGCCGCATCACGTCGTAGCCGAGGGCCTGGGCCCTCTCGATGATCGCGGTGGCGAGGGCGCGTCCGAGGCCCTGAGTGCGGTAGTCGGGCGTTACGTAGAGGCGTTTCATCTCGCAGGCCCCCTCGTCGTCGAGCGGCTGGACGGCCACGACGCCCACGGGGTCGCCCTCGATCTCCGCCAGGAGAAGGGCCCCGTCCGGCGGCGCGTACGGGCCGGGGAGGGCGTCCAACTCGTCCTCAGAGTCCTGAAAGTCAAGGTCGAAATCCAGGCGTTCGGCGTACGCCCGAAACAGCCGCCGGGCGGCGCTCAGGTCGGCTTCTGTTTCGGCGGGACGGATTCTAGGCATGGGGAGTGCCGTCTTCTAGGGCCGGTGCGGAGGGGGCGGGGAGGGAGTGTTGTGTGACGAGTGAAACGTGATGCGTGAAACGTGATGCGCGAGAGGTAGAGGGTGGGCGTAGCGAGTCATGGGTCACGTATCACGCCTCACGAATCAATCGCTGCGTAATGGCGTCGGTGAGGAGGCGGCCGCGGGGTGTGAGGCGCACGCGGTCCGGATCGTCGTGAAGAAGCCCCTCTTCGGTGAGCCGGTCCAACGTGGATGCCCGGCGGGCGCGGAGGGAGACCCCGTACCGGTCGTCGAGCACGCTCAGGTCCAGCCCGTCGCTCGTTCGGAGGCGGAGAAGGATGTATTCGCGGGCCAGGGCCGGGCGGTCGAGGGCCTCGTGCTGCGCGACCGGGGACGCATCGTTGTGTAGGCGTTTCACGTACGTCGCGAGGTCCGGGACGTTCGACCATCGCTCTGCCGTCGACGGATCGGACCGGTCGGGCCATCGGAAGCTCTCGGCGCTCGGGCCCAGCCCCAGCACGTCGCCGTGGGCGTAGACGTGCGTCTGGTACTGCGAGCGGTGGCCGGGCCGGGCGAAGTGGGTGAGCTCGTATTGCTCGTAGCCCTTGGCGGGCAGAACGGTCATGGCAAAAGCAAACCGATCGCTCCGCTCTCGTTCGTTGCTCGTCCCTTCCTCCGGCGCTCGTTCGTGGAGGGCGACGTGGGGCACCCGCAGATCTACCGCTCGGTGAAGGCGGGTCTTCCAGGCTGCATGGGATTGCTCGGGGCCGCCGAACGCGAGATCGAGGGAGAGGCGGTCGAATCCGGCCTCGTGCGCCAGGTGCAGGGGCGGGCGCAGCTCCGCGTCGGCGAGCGGGCGGGCGTCGATGCTCAGCCGGGTGAATCCCTGCTCTCGGAGGGCGGCCAGAAAGGGGCGCGACGCATTGGCGGGATGGAGTTCGACCGTGGCCTCCCACCCCGCGGCGGACCCGAGGTGCGCGTGGAGGGCCTCGACGATCGTTTGGAGCGCCGAGACGGACAGAAGGGCGGGACGCCCGCCGCCCACGTAGAGCGTTCGGAGGGGGGCGTCGGCGATGGGGGCGGATCGCTCGATTTCGCGGACCACCGCCGTGGCGAATGCGGACTCGTCGGCCCGGGAGGGGGGGACTTGGAACGGGACGTGGAGGTACACGACCATCGGTTAGGAGGTGTCGGAAGGAGGATTTGGGGGCACGGGCAGCGGATCTTGCTCTTTCCACTGCTGGATCTGGACGTGGTCCTTGATCACGTCAAGCGATTGGACCACCATCGACTGCGCCAGTTGGTTGAGACGCTGGTCGTATTCGGGACTCATCAGGGCCTCCGCCGAGACTGATGTCACCTGCGCGAGGGCCTGGTCGTTCTCCAGCGAGCACATGTCCTGCACCATCTGGTCCACGACGTTGAAGACGATGTCACTGATGGCGCTTTCGAGAAGAGCGGCCACGGGCCGTCCCACCCCGGGAAGCGACGCGATGGTACTGATTTCCCGGTTGCGGGTGACAGCGTCCTCGATCACCGAGTCGAGATACTCCTCAAAGTCGTCCTGTTGGTCCTGGTAGGCGACTGCCGTCGCCTCCTGGAGCCGATGGGTCACCGCCTCGATCAGGGCCTCCCGCTGAGGAGCAATGACCTCGTCGGCGATGCGGCGGGTGACCTGCTGGCTCGTCCGGAGTTCGTCTTGCACGCCCTCGATGATGCGGACCGTCACCCGGTCGCTGACTTCTTCGAGTACGATGTCGCGGTATTTCTCGAACGTCTTGTAGAGGTACGTTTCGCGGAGGTCAATGAGCCCGGTCCGCTGCAGCTTGGGTACCATGGCGATCAGGCGAAGCAGGCGCAGCGACCGGAGCGACCCGACGGGGATGCAGCCGAGCACGTCGTACCAGTGCACGAACGGATAGAAGAACCAGCGGTGGTACCGCTGCCGGTAGATGGCCAGGCCCCAGCGCACGAGAATTTCCACCACGAAGACGGCGACGAACGCCAGGTCGTACACCAGGAAGTGCTGGTGGATCGTCTGGTTGTACCAAGTGTATAGCGCGGGGACGTGGTCCTGCATCTGCGCCTGGACGAACGGGCTGGCAAAGCCCCAGTCGACAATGATGAGGACGAGGTTGACGACGATGAGGACCATCATCACCCCGTCGACGATCAGGCTCAGCGTTTCGCGTGACGATCGGTCGGCCATGAGGATAGACAGACGGTTCGCGGTGCGAGGGAGCGCGTGCGAGCAGGTTGGATGCATCCGGGGACTCCCGACGCCTAGCGGCACGGGCGCCTGGGGGTGGTTCTGGCTGCGTGGCCCTTTTGTTCGCGCCCGGGACCGGTGCCCCATCGGGGCGAGGAAAAGACGGAGGCCGGGTCCGATTGCATTTTCACCTGGGGCCTTTGGAAGAAGTGCTCTCCAGATCTGCAGGGAGGAATTGTTCTGTCAGGGGCTGTCAATCAAGGGCCGTCGTTTCCGATTCGGCGGATGAAACGGGGGGATTCCATTCGGGATTTTCTCGGGGTTCAGCACTCCACTCTTTCATCGTTCGTGTCGGTATCATGCTCGACCTTCGCCAACTGCGGGATCAACTGGCCGACTTTGAAGAGCACCAGACCGAACAGCAAGACCGTCGGGGTGCACAGCGCGACCGCGCCGAGGTCCTGCTCGCGGTCTGCCAGAGGCACTGGCAGGCGGTGCAGGAGGCCGTTGCGACCGCGCAGCCCCGCCGTCTCGTCGCCGAGATGCGCGAGCCCCCCGCCGCGACGCACGAACCCCCCGAGCGCCCGTCGCCCATCACCGTCGTCGCTACGGACGGCTCCCAGATCAACCCCGACCGCCACGTGGAACCGTCCTTCTTCCTGCTCAACGTGAGCCGGGTCGCGTTCCAGTACGGCACCACCGAGGATGCGCTCCTCGACGCCACCCCCTCGCTGCATTTCCGGGAACAGCTGGCCGCCCAGTTCGACGCCCCCCTCGACACGATTCCGTCCGAGCTGGTGTCGGCCCTCCGCGACGATCGGGAGCTGAGTCGGCTGCTCGATGGGGCCACCACGGCCCGCGTCCCGGGCCGGCCCCTCGTGGCCCTCGCGGACGGGACGCTCATCCGGTGGATGATTCGGGGGATGGACAACGAGATCCTTGAGGACGAGCTGATCGCCCGCTACACCGAGCACCTCGAAGGCTTTCGCGACGAGGGACTGGCGCTGGCCTCGTACGTGAGCCTGCCCGCGAGCACCGAGGTCGTGAACCTGCTCCGGTTCGTAGGGGGGGACCTCGGCGCAGCCCCGCCCGATTTTCCAGAAGATCCGCCCGGGACGCCTCGACTCGACGGGCTGCTCGATCGTCACGTGCTCGCCACTGTGCTGGGGCCGGGCGAGCGGTCGGCGGTCTTCGGGTCGGCCTCGCACATTCAGGGCGAGTACCCGACGGGGACCGACATTTCCTTTTTCTACCTGAAGGTGTCGGGTGCAGGCGGGGGCGAGCTCGGTCGCGTGGAGGTCCCGCGCTGGGTGGCCGACGACGCGGCGCTCCTCGACCGGGTCCACGCCACGATGCTGCGGGAGTGCCGGAAGGGCGAGGGCTACCCGCTGGCGCTGTCGGAGGCGCACGAGCGAGCCGTGGTGCGGGCGTCGGAGCGGGAGGCGTTTTTCCGGCTCATGGAGCGGCGGCTGCGTCGGGCCGGGCTCAATCCCACCGGGTCGCGGAAGCGTCGGTCCAAGCAGCGCCCGCGAGTCTGACGGGGGCACGTACGCATGTCCGGACACATGGGCCGAGGCCCGATTCCCCTCGCGAATGGACAACTCTGGATGGACGATCGTATACGAGAATGCAGTTCCATTTCTCGAATGAAGACGACCGACCGCGATGAACGACGACGCACTCGGCGAAGTTATTGAAGCGTCCACCCGCCAGTTCGTGGCGGAGGTGTACGAGGAGGCCGACGCGCCGGACTTCGG
>JBDGQN010000199.1:5796-31188 GCA_042219055.1 Salinibacter sp.
CGACATCCACGACTTCGTGGCCCCCTGCACCGACGAGCAGGTCCGGGCGCTCGGCGCGCCCTACGACTTCCTGCGCACGCTCGTGGAGCACCCCGATTCGGCCGTCCCGGTCGACGACCTGCTCGTGGCGGTGCTCCGTCGCGTCTATGCGGCCCACGGCGGGGAGCGGGGTGGGCGCGAGCCGCTCGTGCGGGCAGGCCGGACCCTCAGCCGCCTGCTCGACGACGACCACGAGCGCCTGCAATCCATCCTGCGGCGGGTGCTGTAGTGCCGAGCAGTTGCGGGTTTGTAACCTTTTGTGGGGCTGAGCATAAGTACTGCCCCTCACAGAACCGATTCGTATTCCCCGTTCGTCATGTCGGGCACCGCCTCCGAAGAGTCCCGGTCGCGTCCCAAAGTTGTCCGCGACGTCATCATCTTCCAGGCCAAGCTCTGGCTCGAAGGATTTAAAGACGTCGTGCTGATGCCCCTGTCGGCCGGCGCGGCGGCCATCGACGTCATCTTCGGGAGCGGCACGCTATACTCCGTGATGAGGCTCGGCGACCGATTCGAGCGATGGGTGCATCTCTACGCTGCGCTGGAGGAGCCAGAAAGGCAGGGACTGGAAGGCAACCACCGGTCGCTCGACACGCTCCTGAACGAGGCTGCGGACGGAATCGAGAAGAAGGCGACAAATGGGCGTCCGGAGGACACGGACCCTTCGCAGGCGAGCTCCTGATTGCGGGGCAACGACTACTCCGTACTTGGACGGTCAGTGAGACCGCGGAAGATCTCCATCACGGTGAGCGCGGCGAGGCGGGCCGTGCGGTTGTCCACGTCGATCCGCGGATTCAGCTCCACGATGTCGACGGAGGTGACCTGAGGAGACCGCCCGGCGTGGTAGGCAGCGTGGAGCCAGAGGTCCCGGTCGAGGCCGCCGACGGCGGGCGCGCTGACCCCCGGCGCCTGCGCCTGATCGACGGCGTCGAGGTCGAACGTCACCATGGTGGGGCCCGACAGTCGACCGTATTGTCGTTCGATGACTCGACGCGAGAGGTTGCCGGCCCACTCATACGCTCCCCCTCGCGACTCGATGAACTGGAGGTGGGCGGCAGCGGTGCTGTGCGGCTGGAGCCCGGCCACGGCATAGTGCCGGCAGTGGTCGGAGGGATGCTCCAGGGCCTGTCGAAAGGAGGAGCCGGAGTGCGGCCTGCCGTCCTTGAGAGGGCGCACGTCCGGATGGGCGTCCCAGTTGAGGATGGTGACGTCCGTCGTCGCCTCGACGTAGCCGAGGAAGTGGCCGTAGGCGGTTTCGTGGCCCCCGCCCAGAATGATGGGCACGGACGTCCGCTGCAGATGAGGGGCGAGCGTCGTCCCCAGGGTGGCTTGCTGGGCCGACAGAGACGCCCTCAACCGTAGATTGCCGAGGTCCTGGGTCCGATGGAGCAGATTGCAGAAGGGGTCTTGGTGGCGGGGGTCCGGCGTCATGCCGTACAGGCACTCCCGAAGCCGGTCGGGCGCCTCCGCTGCGCCGGCGCGTCCCCCATTCCGGACCACGCCCTCGTCGACGGGCATTCCGAGCAGCACCACTTCGGGGGGCTGGTCGTCGGGGAGGCAGGTGGAGAGGAGGTGTCCCACCCGGACGTCTTCTTCGCGGGTGTCTGGGGGGGAAAGGTCGGCGGGCTGAAAGAACGACATTCGGAGAGGAGGGCACTGTTGTGGAAGGCTCCGTTCTCGGTCGGCGCTACGCCGATTGCTTGGTCCAGCGGCGGCCCTGGACGTAGGTGGCGACGGCGGCGTTGGGACGGACGTGGTAGAGCCACTGGTTCAGGTTGGGGGCGTCGATCAGAGCGAAGTCGGCCTGCATGCCAGGGGCGAGACTGCCGATCTCGTCGTCGCGGTTCAGGGCCGCGGCGGCGTGGCGGGTGGCCCCGGCCAGCGCCTCGGCGGGCGTCATGCGCTGCAGAGTGCAGGCCAGCGTCAGGGCGAAGGGGAGGTGGTAGCTGGGCGCGGTGCCGGGGTTGAAGTCCGTGGCGACGGCGAGCGGGACGTCCGCCTCCCGAAACGCAGCGACCGGGAGCGGGTCTTCGTCGAGGTAAAGGGTGGCGAGGGGGAGGCTCACGGCCACCACCCCGGCGTCCGCCATTGCAGCGATGCCCTCGGGGGAGATGTGCTCCAGGTGGTCGGCAGAAGCGGCCCCCACCTCGGCGGCGAGCGCGGCCCCGCCCGTGTCCGACAATTGGTCGGCGTGCAGCTTGGGCCTCAGGCCGTGCTGCCGGGCCGTCTGGAACAGCCGACGCGCCTCTTCGGGCTGAAACACCCCATCTTCCACGAACGCATCGCAGAACTCAGCAAGGTTCTGCTGTCCCACTCGGGGCAGGAGCTCCACGTGCAGCAGCTCCAGGTAGCCTTCGCGATCGGCCTCGTACTCGGGCGGCACCGTGTGTGCCCCGAGAAACGTCGGCACGATCCGGAGCGGATGGTTCTCCCGTAGGCGGCGGTAGACGCGGAGCTGCTTGAGTTCGTCCTCGGCGGTGAGGCCGTAGCCGCTTTTGGCTTCGACCGTCGTAACCCCGAGGTGCGCCATTTCTCGCAAGAACGAGCGGGAGCGGTCGTAGAGCTCCTCTTCGGCCGCCGCTCGGGTCTTGCGGACGGTGTCCAGGATGCCGCCCCCCTCCTTCGCAATGTCCTGGTAGCTTCGTCCGCCCAGCCGCACGGCAAACTCGTCGGCCCGCCAGCCGGCAAACGCGAGATGGGTGTGGCAGTCCACGAGGCCCGGAATCACGAGGGCCCCCTCCGCATCATGGATCGGATCCTCCTCGAATTCTGAGGGGAGGTCGGGCGCAGGCCCCACCCACTCGATGGTATCGTCGGTCCAGGCCAGCGCCGCGTCTTCAATCCGTCGCAGGTCCGTAGCGTCGGCCTCTGCCGAGGGGGGCGGCGGCGTGACGAGGGCGGCGACGTTGGTGAGGACGGGCATGGGAGTCGAGGGGGGCTTCGAAAACGGCTGCCAGAATGAGGGCGGCAGATATCTGTCTGTGAGGGGGCTATTGCGTATTCCGTATTTCGTATCGATAGAGCTCTAACGCAATACGCACTACTCAATACGCACTACGCAATACGCAACACGCACTAATCAACCATCGGCAGATCCACCCCGCGCTCCTCGGCGGTTTCGATGGCCTCCTCGTAGCCCGCGTCCGCATGGCGCATGACGCCCGATCCCGGGTCGTTGGTGAGGACGCGTTCGAGTCGGTCGTACCCCTGTTCAGTTCCGTCGGCCACGCACACCATGCCGCCGTGGATGGAGTAGCCGATGCCTACGCCGCCGCCGTGGTGCAGCGAGACCCAGCTTGCGCCCGAGGCCGTGTTGAGCATCGCGTTGAGGAGGGGCCAGTCGGCGATCGCGTCGGAGCCGTCCTTCATGCCCTCCGTCTCGCGGTTGGGCGAGGCCACGGAGCCGGCGTCGAGGTGGTCCCGGCCAATGACCAGGGGACCGTCCACCTTGTCGTTCTCGACGAGCCAGTTGAAGCGTTCACCCATCTCGGCCCGCTCGCCGTACTCCAGCCAGCAAATCCGCGCCGGGAGGCCCTGGAACTGCACCTTCTCGCGCGCCTGCTCGATCCAGCGATGGAGCGAAGGCTTGTTCGGGAAGGTGTCGAGCACTGCGTCGTCGGTGACGGCGATGTCCTCGGGATTGCCCGAGAGGGCCGCCCAGCGGAAGGGGCCGGAGCCTCGGCAAAAGAGGGGCCGGATGAAGGCCGGGACGAAGCCCGGGAAATCGAACGCTTTCTCCATGTTCCGGTGGTCGGCCACCTGTCCGCGTAGATTGTTGCCGTAGTCGAACGTGACGGCGCCCTTTTCCTGCAGGTCGAGCATGGCCTCGACGTGCGTCTGCATCGCGTCAAGGACAGCCGCCTGGTAGCCCTCTGGGTCCGACTCACGAAACTCGGCGGCCTCCTCCACCGAGTAGCCGACCGGGATGTAGCCCTCGTACAGGTCGTGGGCGGCGGTCTGATCGGTAAGCACGTCCGGCACCAAGTCGCGCCGCACCAGTTCCGGCAGCACCTCGGCGATGTTGCCGACGAGCCCGACCGAGTGAGCGCGATTCTCCGCCTTCGCGGCGAGCACCGTGTCGAGGGCCTCGTCCAGGTCCGTGCACATCTCGTCGCAGTAGCCGGTCTCCACGCGGCGCTCGATCCGCTCGGGGTTGACCTCGACGCCCAGAAACGCCCCGCCGTTCATCGTGGCGGCCAACGGCTGCGCCCCACCCATCTCGCCGAGGCCGGCCGTGAGCACGAATTTGCCCTCCAGTGTGCCGTCGAAGTGCTGGCGGGCGCACTCGGCAAACGTCTCGAACGTGCCCTGCAGGATGCCCTGCGTGCCGATGTAGATCCAAGAGCCCGCCGTCATCTGGCCGTACATCGTGAGCCCCATCTGTTCGAGCCGGCGAAACTCGTCCCAGTTGGCCCAGCGGGGGACGAGGTGCGAGTTGGCGATCAGCACGCGTGGGGCCTCCGGATGGGTGCGAAAGACGCCGACCGGCTTGCCGCTCTGGACGAGCAGGGTTTCGTCGTTCTCCAGCCGCTGGAGGGTCTCCACGATCTTGTGGTAGCAGTCCCAGTTTCGGGCCGCCCTGCCCGTGCCGCCGTACACGATCAGCTCGTCCGGATTTTTGGCCACCTCCGGATCGAGATTGTTCATGAGCATGCGCAAAGCGCCTTCCTGCTCCCACCCCTCGCAGTGGAGGGTGGAACCTGTAGGCGCGTGGATGGGAGTCGGTGCGGTCGACATGAGACGAGACGGGCGTGATGAGACCGAGCGCGAGGAGGGGGGCACTAAAGAATCACTCCAATCCGAACGGGAAGCACCAGGGTCGTCGTTTTCTCGCCCACGAGGAAGCCGGGGCTAAACTCGAAGAAGAAGGAGCTCTGCTCCAGCAACCAGGCCCGCCCGATGCCCACGTTAAACGTGGGACCGCTTTCGGTGTCGGTATTTCCGAAGGGCACGTACGCCCCCATGCCGCCGAGCACGTAGGAGGTCTGGCTGTCGGTTCGGGAAAACGAGACGATGGCCGACACCTTCGGATCGAGCGCAAACGCAGCGTCGTCGCGCCCCCGGAAGATGAATCCGGTCAGGCCCGAGCCCATCGCGAGCGAGACGTCCGAGTTGAGTGCTGTGGACACCCGAACGTGAAAGCCCGGCCCCACGTTGCCACTGGCTGTGCTACCGAGAGCGTGAAAGCTGAGGCCAAATCGAGACGAGTTCTTCTGAGCCTCGGCGGGACCGGCGATGCTGAGAACCAGTCCCAGCACGAGCAGAAGTCTCGAGAGGTGTCGCATAAAAATCAAGAACTTAGGAGAATCAAGGGGAAGCGAGTACCGTAGCAAAACTCGCCTTGGAAGAGGGTGTCGAGCGGTCGGTCGCTCACCATTCAGAACGTACGTTTCCAGCAGGCAATGTTCAACTGGTTCATCCAGACCGGCCTCTTGCACTGTCTCGTCCGCCTGTTCCTCCGACCGATTCCGTCAATTCATTCATGGCCGATCTCGGCACTCCCGACCGTGACGTTGCTGCATTCTCCGCTTCAACATGGGACCCGGAGGCCTTCGCGGCTCCCGACTTTTACGACCTCGACAGGCTGCTGACCGAGGGGGCAAAGGCCGTGCGGGACGAGGTGCGCGCCTTCGTCACCGAGGAGGTGATTCCCATCGTCGAAGGATACGCCCAGCGGGCCGAGTTTCCCCGGCACCTCATTCCGGCCTTTGCCGAGCACGGGCTGCTCGGGCCTACCCTCCCCCCAAGCTACGGGGGCGGCGGGCAGAGCAACATCGCCTACGGCCTCATGATGCAGGAGCTGGAGCGTGGGGACTCGGGGCTTCGCTCGTTTTGCTCGGTCACAGGCTCGTTGGTGATGTACCCCATCTGGCAGTACGGAACTGAGGCTCAGAAGGAGCGGTGGTTGCCGCGGCTCGCCCAGGGGGAGGCCGTTGGATGCTTCGGGCTTACGGAACCGGAGGTGGGGTCCAATCCCTCGGCCCTCCAGACCCGGGCCCGTCGGGACGGCGACACCTGGATTCTGGACGGCCACAAGCGGTGGTCCACCAACGCTACGATTGCCGACGTGGCCGTGATCTGGGCCAAGGACGAGGACGACGTCATTCGGGGCTTTCTGGTCGAGACGGACCGGAACGGCGTGACCACGCCCCCCATCGACGACTCGTGGTCGCTCCGAGCGGCGGTGACCAGCGAGGTGGTGCTCGACAGCGTACGTGTGCCGGAGGCGCATCGCCTGCCGAGCGCTGAGGGCTTGAAGGCACCGCTTTCGTGCCTCACCCAGGCCCGATACGGCATTTGCTGGGGCACTATCGGCGCGGCCATGGCGTGCTACGACGCGGCCCGCCAGCACGCCCGGAGTCGGGAGCAGTTTGGGCAGCCCATCGGGGGCTTTCAGCTCATGCAGGAGCGCCTCGTGGACATGGTGCAGGAGATCACGAAGGCGCAGCTCCTCAACTGGCGCCTCGGGACCCTCAAGGAGGCCGGAGATTTGCGCCCGCAGCAGGTATCCCTCGCTAAGCGCAACAATTGCGAGATGGCCCTGGACGTGGCGCAGTCCGCCCGCAAGATGCTGGGGGGCGACGGCGTCACGAGCCGCTACCCGGTGATGCGCCACCTCAACAACCTCGAAGCCGTGAGCACCTACGAGGGCACCCACGAGGTGCACACGCTCATCGTGGGGGAGGACGTGACGGGGGAGAATGCATTTACCTAACCGGACGCGTGCTCCTGTTGGTGCCCGGGGCGCACGCGGAATCAGGCAGATTGGGAATGACGATCTTCCGTCCAGCGGGCCGGATTGCGGAGAATATACCGCCGGGCCGCCTCTAATTCACGATGGTTGCGGAGGATGCGGTCGTAATACCGGGCCTGCCACCCGAAATCGGGACGACAGACGGCCCGGATGCGTTTGGTGCACACCGATTTGTATTGCCCGACGATGGCCCCCACCGAATGGGCGTGTAATCGAAACTCGTCCATGGATTCCTGGCTGTTTTCATGCTACATCGGGACGATCCAACGATTTGGCGGCGTTATGCCCGGGCGATTCGGTGGTGATTCCCAGAATGCCGTGTACGTGATTGGGCATCACAATCCACGCGTCCAGCCGCACATAGGGGCGGACCGCCGGGGTACGTCGCCATTCCAGGGCCGCGATGCATCCGGCTCGGGATAGTCCCACGATGCCATTTCGCACCGTTCCGAAATACGGGTGTCGATCCTGGGTGCAAATGGTGAGAAAATACCACGCCGAGCGGCGGTAGTCCCAGCCGTCGAGACGTATCGATTCAGGATGGTACTTCTCGTACCAACCGAGATCTGGAGGCATGGAGCACGGCCATCAGGACGGGGAGCGCTATCAAGTAGACACGTGACCGCCCACGTTTCTAACGTCGCTGTCTGAGCTTCCAAAAAGGAGTCCGAGACGAGTCGGAAACGAGAGCGGAGTCCGGGTCTGACCCTCTTGGGGTGGCTTGAAGGCCCTTCGTGTCGCTTCCGGGATCCATCGATTTGTATGACCCGACGATGGCCCCCACCGAATGGGCTTGTAACCGAGGCTCCTTTGTAGACTGGTCTTCTTTATTGCGTGTAGAGAGATGTCCCGGCGGGACGTCTTTACATCATTGTTATTCAACCATTTAGGGGGGATGATTTGCGGAATTCCCGGCCCAGGACAACGATGCTGGAGGTGAGCACGATCGGCCAAAAGGGGAACCCCACCGGCATCCCGAAAGGAAATGCCGGCAGGGCACAGAGATCTGCAGAGACCTCCGTAGATGCGCGTCCCCCCCGGTCGAATCTGATCCGAACCGGCAGGGATACTGAGGTCAATACGCTGCGGTCTCGGACGAAATGCCGGGTCCTTTCGTCAACGCCGCCTTGGCGGCGGACAGCCGCGCGATGGGCACGCGGAAGGGGGAGCAGGAGACGTAGTTGAGGCCTTGGTCGTAGCAAAACGCGACGGACGACGGCTCCCCCCCATGCTCGCCGCAGATGCCGACCTGGAGCGCATCATTGCGGTCACGGCCCCGTTCCGTGGCGATTTGCAACAGTTCTCCCACGCCTTCCTGGTCAAGCGTCTGAAACGGATCCTGCTCCAGAATGCCCTCGTCGATGTAGTACGGCAGGAAGGTGCCGGTGTCGTCCCGACTGACCCCGAAGGTCATCTGTGTGAGGTCGTTCGTGCCGAAGGAGAAGAAGTCGGCTTCCTCCGCAATCGGACCGGCCTGAAGGGCAGCGCGGGGCACTTCGATCATTGTACCCACCTGGTAGTCGACTGATGCGCCGCGGGCTTTGAACACCTTTTCCGCCGCCTCGTCGATCACGGCCTTCTGGTTGGTAAATTCCTCCTTTGTGGCCACGAGGGGCACCATCACCTCGGGATGCACGTCCACCCCATCGGCCTGTACGTCGAGCGCCGCTTCGAAGAGCGCCTGTGCCTGCATCTCCGTGATTTCCGGGCGGGTTACTCCGAGTCGGCAGCCCCGGTGCCCGAGCATCGGGTTGAACTCGTCGAGGACCTCCACCTTCTCCGCGATCAGCTCGGCGGGAAGGTCGAGGCGGTCGGCCAGCGCGGCCTGCTCGTCCGGATTGGTCGGGAAGAACTCGTGGAGGGGCGGATCGAGGAGGCGGACCGTCACGGGGTGGCCGTCCATGGCCCGAAAGATGTCCCGGAAGTCCGCTTGCTGGAGCGGACGGAGGGCCTCGCGCGCTTCATTTTTGACCATCTCGCTCTCAGAGAGAATCATCCGCCGCATTTTGGCGATGCGCTCGTCGCCAAAGAACATGTGCTCGGTGCGACAGAGCCCGATGCCCGCTGCGCCGAACTCGAGCGCTTTCTCGGCGTCGGGGCCTGTGTCAGCGTTGGCGCGCACGCCCATCTCGCGGAACTCGTCGACCCAGGTCATGAACCGAGAAAAATTGCCTCCCAGTTCCGGATCGACCAGCGGCTGCTTGCCGACGACCACCTCCCCGGTCGAGCCGTTAATCGAGATCCAGTCGCCTTCCTCGACGGTGACCTCGCCGTTCGTGAACGACTTCCGGTCGTAGTTGACCACGATGTCGTCACAGCCGGCCACGCAGGGCTTGCCCCAGCCCCGCGCGACGACAGCGGCGTGGGAGGTCATGCCCCCGCGGGACGTGAGAATGCCCTCCGCCGCGTCCATGCCGCCCACGTCCTCAGGGCTCGTCTCGATGCGAACGAGGACGACGTCCTCCCCCGCTTCGTTCCATTCTTCTGCGTCGTCGGCGGTAAACACGACGCGGCCTACTGCGGCGCCGGGCGAGGCGGGCAGCCCCTCGCCCATCACGTCCTGCTCGTAGTCGGCGTCGGCGGCGAACTGAGGATGAAGGAGCTGTTCCAGATGCCCCGGCTCCACGAGGTTCTTGACGGCGTGGTCCTTCTCCACGAGTCCATCGTCCACCATGTCGACAGCAATCTTGAGGGCCGCCGGGCCGGTGCGCTTGCCGTCCCGCGTCTGCAGGATGTAGAGCGTGCTCTCCTCGACGGTGAACTCCAGATCCTGCATGTCGCCGTAGTGCTCTTCGAGCCGCGTCCGCACGCTGTGGAGTTCGTTATAGATCGACGGCATGAGCCGCTTCAGCTCCTCGATGTCGTGGGGCGTGCGGATGCCGGCCACCACGTCCTCGCCCTGCGCGTTGAGCAAAAACTCCCCGTACAGCGCGTCCTCACCGGTGCCGGGATCGCGGGTGAAGGCGACACCCGTTCCGCTCTTTTCGCCCCGGTTGCCGTACACCATCGCCTGCACGTTCACCGCCGTGCCGCGGAGACCGGTAATGTCGTTGATCTCGCGATAGCGCACGGCTCGCTCGTTCATCCACGAGCCGAAGACGGCATTAATGGCGAGTTTGAGCTGTTCGTACGGATCGTCGGGAAACATGCGGCCCGTGGCCTTGCGATAAATGGCCTTGTATCGGTCCACCAGCTCCCACAGGGCCGAAGCAGTTAGGTCCACATCATTCTCCACGCCCCGCTCCTCTTTCAGGGTGGAGATGGCGTTTTCGAAGCGGGATCGATCGATGCCCCCCACCACATCGCCAAACATGTCGATGAAGCGGCGATAGGCGTCGTAGGCGAGGCGCTCATTGCCAGTGGCGCGGGCGAAGCCTTCGGTGATCTCGTCGTTGAGACCGAGGTTGAGCACCGAGTCCATCATGCCGGGCATCGACTTGGCGGCCCCACTGCGAACCGAGACGAGGAGCGGATTCTCGGGCTCGCCGAAATCTCGGCCCATCGCCTCTTCGACGTGCCGGAGGCCCTCTTGCACCTGCTCCTCCATGCCCTCGGGCCACTCGCCATCGTGGTCCACGTAGTAGTGACATGCCTCGGTGGTAATCGTGTAGCCGGGCGGCACCGGAAGCCCAATGCCGCTCATCTCGTTGAGGTTGGCCCCTTTTCCCCCGAGCAGATCGGTCTGGGTCCGCCCCCCTTCGGCGTGTCCGTTGCCGAACTTGTAGACGTATTTCTGATCAGTCTGGATAGCCATGAGAATGAGCGCGTACTTGTGAACAGGATGCGAGCAGAGAGAAAGCCCCCGCGGTCGTCGAGCTGGGGCGGCCTGGATGCCACGGTACAAGACCGGGGAGGACTTCGGTAGCGACCGCTTCCTGTCTCGCCGGTCCGTGTTCCTGAGTCCACGGAAAATCCGAGTCGCGATCATGCCTTCGAACCACCTGGTCCCCCCGAGAATCGGCGCGGATGAGGGCCGTCGCCGCCTCGCAGGGGCTCCTGCAGTTCCGAGGACGGTCGCCGTGGCAATCCCCTTTGGCGGCAGTGTGGATGCCGTGCACGAGAAGGAACGTCGTATGCAGATTGTATAACAGATTTCTAATGCGACGTTTGCTCAAACGTTGCCAAAAGCCTCCTCGACTTCGACCTCTTGTGTGTGGGAGAGACCGCGGATACGCTCCCGCAGCGGCGGGGCAGAAGTCGCTTCGGGCAGCCCGGAGGCCCTTCCGAAGGCAAATCACCACAAGCATAAGCGGTTTTCAGGCCCTCGACTACCGGGAAGACTCGGAGGAAGCGGTGGAGGAATCTCCTACGTCCCCGTGGCCGTTACGAACACGGAAACCAAGAGGGCCTTCCTTCCGTCTGGCATTGGATTTGATTTATTACACAGTGCTGTTGAACCGCCGGTTTTGCCGCCCCCCGGCACGATTGCAGTCAGTCTGTCATCGAAACTCACTGACGGACTGACGTCTTGTGACATGACGCCGTACATCCTCAAAAAACCACACCTTGATTCCTATGGCCACGACCACCGCGAAAACGTCCGACACCGCCCACGGCGAGCCCTGGCGCCCCCAGCAGATGATCGAAGAGAACCCGATTGGGCTTGACCAGGAGGTCGCCGAGCAACTCATTCCGAAGCTCGACGAGATTCAATGCACCCTGTGGACGCTCTACCACCAGTACCAGAAGCACCACTGGCTGGTAGAGGGGCCGCAGTTTGAAGAGCTCCACTTGTTCCTCGAAGAGAACTACGAGGAGGTCCACAAATACGTGGATCGTGTTGCCGAGCGCATCACGGCCCTCGGGGGCATTCCCACGAGCGCACCAGACGCTCAGGCCGAACTTTCCCACGTGGAGCACGAGCCGGAGGGGACCTACCGCATCCGGCAGATGCTCCAGCACGACCTCGATGCTGAGCGAACGCTTGCCGAAACTCTCCGAGACGTCATTGCGGAGGCGCAGGATCTCGGAGATCCCGGCACGGAGCGTACGCTGAAGAAGGTGCTCACGAAGGTTGAGGACCGCGCCCACCACCTCGATCACTTCTTGGGCGAAGACAGCCTGGAGGTGGGACGTTCCAATGGAGATGCCGCCTAATCGACATCGCCGGCATAGAGCCCGGTCGCGCGACGATCGAAGGATTCCGAGGCCCGGCGCCGATTTGTGGCGTCGGGCTTCTTCTATGAGGTTCTCGCGCAGAAGAAACGGTTAGAGGTGGAGGAAATCCAGAGACAAAACAGATTGGTCACAGCGACCGTCGGAACGACCCTCCCATGACGGGCGTGCCTATCGGGCTCATTTCGTCGAACGAGAGAGCAGACCGCCCCGCACTGCGTGTCTGCTCTCTTGTCACGTCCATCATTCAGATTCCGTCTCCAATGAAGCGATTGGTCGTCGTCGAGTCGCCCACGAAGGCTCGCACAATTCGATCATTCTTGCCTGACGGCTTTCGCGTTGAGGCCAGCATGGGCCACATCCGCGACCTTCCGGCCTCGGCCGATCAGATTCCCGACGAACACGAGGACGAAGATTGGGCGCGCCTAGGCGTCAAGATTACCAACGGCTTTGATCCGTTGTACGTAGTGCCCCCGGAGAAGAAAGAGGTTGTCCGCGACCTCCGGTCGGCCCTCGCCGACGCGGATGCGCTGTACATTGCGACGGACGAGGATCGGGAAGGCGAGTCCATTGGGTGGCATCTCGTACACGTGTTGGAGCCGAACGTGCCGGTCGAGCGCATGGTCTTCCACGAGATTACGGAGGATGCCATCCGGCAGGCCATCGACGACACGCGAGACATCGACGATCATCTCGTGGAGGCGCAGCAAACACGGCGGATTCTCGACCGTCTCGTCGGCTACTCCATCTCGCCCCTGCTTTGGCGTAAGATCAAGCCGAAGCTCTCGGCGGGTCGGGTGCAGAGCGTGGCGGTGCGGCTACTGGTACACCGCGAGACCGACCGCATCACGTTTGTGCCGGCCACGTACTGGGACCTGGAGGCGGACCTGAGCAAGAAGGGACTCGGGGTGGAAGCCGAGATGACGCACCTAAACGAGGTTCGGCTCGCGTCGGGGAAAGATTTCGACGAGGACACCGGCCGGTTGAAGGAATCGCTGGCCGAGGGGGAAGATGTCGTGCTGCTCGACGAGGAGCAAGCCACCACGCTGGCCGAGCAGCTGCCGGAGACGACGTGGCACATTGCCGACATCAAGGAGCGGACCCGCACCAAATCCCCGTTCGCCCCCTTCATCACGTCCACCCTCCAGCAGCAGGCCAACCGCAAGCTCAACCTCTCGTCGAGCCGGACGATGAGCATCGCCCAGTCGCTCTACGAGAACGGCTACATCACCTACATGCGTACCGACTCGACGAACCTGTCGGAGGAGGCGGTGACGGGGGCCCGAGACACTGTGGCGCGGCGCTACGGCGACAACTATCTGAGCGACGGGGTGCGCCAGTACAGTTCCTCGGACAGTGCCCAGGAAGCCCATGAGGCGATCCGTCCCGCGGGGTCCGACATGGAGACCAAAGACGAGCTCGGGCTCAGCGGCATCGAGGCGGCGCTCTACGACCTGATTTGGAAGCGGACTCTCGCCACGCAGATGGCGAAGGCGAAGATCCGCTATACGAACGTCTACTTTGATGCCGAGGTGGACGGCGACGTAGCGCGCTTTCGTGCGTCCGGCAAGCGGCTCGCCTTCCCCGGCTTCTTCCGCGTGCTGGTGGAGGGAGCCGACGATCCCGAAGCTGCCCTCCGGGACCAGGAGCGTCCGCTGCCTCCGCTGGACGTGGGCGAAACCTCTGCCCAGTCCAGCAGCGAGGAGGGCTTCCAGGTCCGATCCGTCGAGCCGAACGGACACGAGACGAAGCCGCCCTCGCGCTACACGGAGGCGTCGCTCGTGGAGACGCTCGAAGAGGAAGGCATTGGCCGCCCGTCCACGTATGCCTCCATCATTGGCACCATCCAGCAGCGGGGCTACGTGCGGAAGGAGGGGAACTCGCTCACCCCGACCTTTACGGCCTTCGCCACGAATAATCTCATGGAGGCCCAGTTCGAGCCGCTGGTCGACGTCAACTTTACGGCGGAGATGGAAGAGGTGCTCGACGACATTGCTCGGGGACGCAAGGAGCCAACCCCGTACTTACGAAACTTCTACAAGGGGGAGGAGGGCGTTGAGGGGCGAGTGGAGGAGGGCCTGGAGGCGATTGACGCCCGCGAGATCAGTTCCATCTCCTTTCCCGAGCAGTGGGGCGACTACGTCGTACGCGTCGGCAAGTACGGCCCGTACGTGGAGGGGGAGATGAACGACTCCACGGTTACAGCGTCCATCCCCGACGACCTCGCCCCTGGGGACACCACGGAGGAGCGTCTCCGGGAGATTCTCGAGGAGGCCAACAAGGGGGATCGGGTGCTCGGCATTCATCCCGAAGCCAATCTGCCCGTGCTGCTGAAGTCCGGCCCCTACGGCCCGTACGTGCAGCTCGGGGACGACGAAGACGATCCGCACCGGGTGTCGTTGCCGCCGGGGGTGGAACCGGAGGATGTAGACTTTGACTTAGGGGTTCAGATCAGCAATCTTCCACGGACGCTGGGGGAGCATCCAGAGACCGGGAATGAAATCCAGACCGACATCGGTCGCTACGGGCCTTACGTGCGACACGAGGACACCTTTGCGTCCCTCAAGAAGAGCGACGACGTGCTGACCGTCGATCTGGAGCGGGCTCTGGAGTTGATTCAGGAAGAGGAGAATCAAAATCAGCCGCAGCGCGTCCTCGGTCCGCATCCCGAATCGGAGGAGCCGGTGGAGGTGTGGTCGGGCCGCTACGGGCCGTACGTGAAGCACGACGACACCAACGCATCTCTCGAAGACGATCAGTCCATCGACGGCCTGACGATGGAGGAGGCCCTCGACTTACTGGCGGAGAAGGGCGACGAGGCGACGCAGAAAGTTCGAGGATGAAGGACTGCCGTTCAGGACTGGAAAGGTCCTCTGAGGGGGACATCCACGACGAGCCAGATATTGCGTATTTCGTACTGCGTACTAGGGTTTTCGCTGTCGCACGCAACACGCACTACGCAATATGCAACACTCAGTATTCCGGCGTCTGCTCCTCGCGCAGGGATTCCAGAATCGCCAGATAGCTTTCGTGCCGCTCGGGGTGGATGTCGCCGCGCTCCACAGCCGCTTTTATTGCACAGCCCGGTTCGTGATCGTGGGTGCAGTCCGGAAACCTGCACTCGTTTACGTACGGCGCGAGGTCCGGGAAGTAGTACGCCAGATCCTTTGGGTGCACGTTGCGGACCCCAAATTCCCGGACGCCGGGCGTATCGATAACGTAGCCTCCGTTTGAAAGAGCATGCAATTCAGCGTGGGTTGTGGTGTGAGTGCCCTTCTCGGTCTTGACGCTCACAGACCCTGTACGCAGGTCGAGATCGGGTTCGAGGCCATTGAGTAGCGTGGACTTGCCGGTGCCGGAGGGGCCGGTAATGGCGTTGATCTGCCCTTCAAAGGCGTCGTTGAGTCGAGCGAGGCCGTGCCCCTCCGTCGCACTGGTCGCGAGGACAGGATAGTCGAGGTCGGCGTAGCGGAGGTGAAAGTCCATGACGTTTGGCTTGTCGGCCTCCGTCATGAGGTCGATCTTGTTGATGATGAGGCCCGCCGGAATGTCGTGGGCAGCGGCCGCGACGAGCAGGCGGTCGAGAAAGCGCGGATTGGGGGCCGGGAGCTTGACGGCCTGCACGCTCCAGATGCGGTCGACGTTGGCGACGAGGATGTGCTCCTGCCCCTGCCGCGGCCCCGCCGCGCGCCGGCTCAGCTTGTTGGTGCGCTCGTGGATGTCGGTGATAAACCCGGTCTGGTCCTCCTCAGTGAGGCGGATCGTGACGTGGTCCCCCACCGCAATCGGGTTGGTCACGTCCTGCTTCGTGAGGCGAAACTTGCCGCGCATCCGCGAGGGAATAGTGCGGTCGCCCACCTGCACGTCGTACCAGCTGCCGGTCGAGCTCGTCACGACCCCGTCGAGGTACGTGGCGTCGGGCTCGGTGGCCGAGGAGGAGGCCATGAAGAGGCGGGGTTGTGTAGGGAAACCATCCGCTTGTACTGTGCGTCCACTTGATGATCCGCAGCGGGATCTCCACCGAAGGACCATACAGCAAACGGGGTGTCTCCTCAAACAGTTCGTTCCCATGCCGACCGACGAGTTTTACGACCGGATGCGCCGCGACTTCGAAGACCTGCAGGTTGAGAAGCGGGTCCGCTTTCTCATCGAAGCTTCTGCCTCGATCCTGGCAAAAGGGATTGAAGAGGCGGGACGCGCGCTCGCCGACGGCCTCGAATCTCGACACTCGTCGGGACGGGCCGATTGGCCTGCGTCGGGCGATGAGACCGACGGACCGGGGCCCGCCGAGCGGGAAACGGCTCAGCGGCAGGCGTCGACGAACGAGTCCTCGTCCGAGCAGTAATTCCGGGCTTGGGCCCGGACGGCTCCTCGTTCGGCCGGTTCTCCGTGTCCTGTCTCCCCATCCGTCGTGCCCATGGCTTCAAAGCACCCCCCTCATCACCGCGAGCCCGGCGAGCTGAACTGGTTCGGAAAGACGGTCTACGCGGGCGGAACGCTCCTCCGCCACACAGCGAACTTAGTCGACGCCGCAGCCAAGCGTGTCTCCCGGGTCGCGTCCGAGTCGAAACGAGCGTTTGACCGCGAACTCGATCCCAATATTGAGGACGCACGGGTGATTGAGGAGTATCCGCGGTCGGAGGCTCCGGAGGACGAGGCCGAGTCGGCGAATTGACGTCTCGGCACGAACGCCTCGATTGCCCGATTCCGACCGTTCTCCCTGTACGTCACCGCGTGGATTCCACAGAGTCGTCCGAGCCCTTTTCCACACCCGTTCGGTCCTCTCCGCGCGAGCCCATCTCACACTCTCCAACACGGATCGGCCCGTGTGTGAATTCCCATCTGTGTCGCGAATGGTCGTCTCTTGCAGGACGCCAGTCTGGCTTCTCCTCTTGATGGCGGGGCTGATCGGAGGGTGTAATGCGTTTGACATGTCTCCTCCCGAGCCGAATACCATCGAGGAACTGATCGCCGACGCCCGGATGGCCCTCGCTGCGGGGAACGCCACCCGGGCGGTCGAGCTTTTGGAGCAGGCCTACGAGAAGGACTCGACCGACGTTCGGGTCCGGATTGAACTCGGCAACGCCCTGTACAGCAAGCACGGGCTCGACCTCCTGGCTCTACGGTCTGCGGCGGGGGTCCTCGTTGAACCCTCCGACTCGACGAGTGCTTCGGAATCATCTCGTTCGGGGGCCGGGGAGGAGGTCTGTACGCGAGGAGCGGAGCCGGACCCCAGTGCCGATCGCTATCGACAGGTGCGCATGGACGCCGATCCGCTCCGGCGACTGGCCGACCGGACCTCGGTGGTGAAACGCGTTCGTCGGCTCGTGGTGGAGGGCGTATTCGAGCGCCGCTCTGCGACGTTTGATTCGACGAGTGTTCGCGTACGTCGGAAAGGGCTTCTCGTGCGGAGCGTCACAGTCATCACGAGTCAACTACTTGAGACACGGCAGGTCCTCGGGGCCTCGGGACGCAGTCTCTTTTTCGATCGAGAGGGGCAGCCGTCTCAGGCCTTCGTGGCGTGTGCAGGGAGCGAGTCGGTCCTAGCGCGAAGTCACGACGCGCTGTGTGCCTTGAGCGACGCCACACGCCGCGGCCTCCAGTGGATCCGGGACCGCAATCGTCTTGCGGGGCGGGACGAGACGTCCGTCCTCATCAGTCGCCTAGAAACAGTTGCACACGCTGGAAGCGCCCGAACGAACTGCTCGTAGAGGCTCCGTGCCTGCTCTTGCGTTCGACGGTCGTAGAATCTGATCGCCGCGCGCTGGAAAGAATCGGGTGCTAAGGAGCCTCCGGTCCCACGCCGACCTGTGGGGGAACCCTGGGAGTGAGCGTTTCCCGCCGCTGAATTTCGAAGAATTCGTCTGATATGAGCGTTCGCTATGCCAGCGTGGTGCTCGTCCTTTGCATGGTGGGGGCCGGCTCCGCGTCTGCCCAGAACAATCGGTTTACCGAGCGCTCCTTTTTGCCGTCGCCCCGGGTGCGGGGAATGGGGGGGGCGGGAGTGGCGCTTCCGGGGCCGGACCGCCCCTTTTTCTACAATCCGGCCCACCTTCCTCGCATCACGTCTTACTTCACGGTCACGGGGGGGCTGGCAAGTGCCAGTGGCAATATGAGGGAGCAGATCCGGTTCTTGAATCACCGCGTTCAGCCGGCCATCGAGTCGAATTTTGAAGGGGACCCCGATGCCCTTGACGCCCTCTATCGCGACGCGTACCGGCTGGGACGACATCCCGCCCGTGGGGGCGCGGCCGTTGTGCTTCCGGCGTTCGTGTACTCGTCGCAGAACGTGGGCATCGGGGGGGGGCTGTTTGCCAAGACGAGTTTGAACTACCGGATCACCGGGGCAGAGCTGGGCGTGCCGGAGGTGTATCTCCTGAGCCGCACCGACGTGATGGCGGTGCTGTCCTTCGGGGTTACCCTTGCCCCGATTGGGCTTCCGGGCCTGTCGGTGGGAGGGACGCTGAAGCGCACGCAGCGGTATCTGACGTTCGAAAACAAACCGCTCGACACTTTTTCACCAGACGAGACGGCTCTTTTTCTGCTAGGCAACACCGTGCAGGTGGATGTCGGGGGGCTCTACACGCCGTCCTGGTGGGAGTTGCCGGGGCGCCTCTCAGTAGGAGGAGCCGTCTATGATCTGCTGGACGATCGGTACGATTACACCATCGAGGATGCCACCCCACGCGTTCCGTTCCTGAGCAACCTCTTCAGTGGGGCCCCTGCCGACTCGGCGGAAGGCACCCGGGACGCCGCACGGGCTCGGCGAAAATTTCGGCTGCAGCCTTCCTACCGAGTGGGCGTGGCCTACCGCCTCAGTTCACTCGGGGGACTCGACGAGGTTGGTCTGGCCCTCGATTACCAGGAATACGGCCACGACCGACAGCATCCCCTCGCTCGGCTTCACGCCGGAATTCGGGCCGAGGTGATAGACGGGGTCGTTCTCCGAGGGGGACTGAGCGCAGGATACCCGACCGGGGGCATTGGGCTTCATCTGGGCGTCCTTCGGATCGACTATGCCCTTCACGCCTTCGAGGGAGGCCGGGTGCCCGGGCAACGGGGCACCTACGTCCACACCGCGCGCTTCATGATTCGCATTCAGTAGCCCTGCGTCTGCTGCGCCGCCGCGAATCGTGAGAAGTGCAGAAGGCCGATGGCGGGGGGCTGGCGGAGAGCAGTCACAGAAGAGCCAGAGGCGCGCCGGTCCGTTTCGGGGGGCTCCGTGTAGGGGCGGATTCACGAGACGACGTGCTTCTGAATGGTCGCCTCCAGCTCGTCGCGCTTGAAGGGCTTTGAGAGGATGCCGTCGACCTCGTCGATGGCTTTTTCCGTTTCGGTGTAGCCGGTCAAGAGGATGACGGGCAGATCGGGGGCTCGATCTTTGAGTTCTCGCGACAGCTCGGCCCCCGTCATCTCGGGCATGCCAAAGTCGGTGAACACGATGTCGTAGTCGGTGTCGCTGAACATCGTGAGGGCTTCGGCTCCCGAGGAGGCCCGGTCCACCTCGTGCCCGTTGAGGGACAGGAGGCGCGTGACAGTCGAGCGCACCATCTCCTCGTCGTCGACCACGAGGACGGAAACGCTCTCAGGTTCAGACGGCTCAGCGGGCGGCTCTTCCACGGGGGCAGGTTCGCCGTCGGCCGGGGGGAAGGTGAGGGTGAATTCCGTGCCTTCGCCGGGCTCCGACGTCACGTTGATCGTGCCCTCGTGCTCCTGCACGATGCCGTAACTCGCCGCCAGCCCCATGCCCGTGCCGTCGTCCCCCTTCGTGGTAAAGAGCGGCTCGAAGATGTTCTGCTGCACTTCGTCACTCATCCCGATGCCCGTGTCGCTCACCTGAACGCGGACTTGGCCGTTGCTGGTGGTCGAGGTCTTGAATCGAAGCGTGCCCCCGTCCGGCATGGCCTGCACGGCGTTGAGAATGAGGTTGACGAAGACCTCTCGGAGCTCGGAAGCTGCGCCCAGGATGTCCGGAAGGTCTTCGAAGGACGTCTTGACCGAGATCTCGATGCCCTGCCGGCGCGGCTCGTTGTACCAGTAGGGCTCGGTGAGCGTGATGCAGTCTTCGACGAGCTCGTTCAGGTCGAGGGGCTCGAAGTGCTGCTGCGTGTCGTGGCGGATGTACCGTTGGAGTTTGTCGATGAGGGCCGCCCCGTCCTCCGCCGTCGTCTCAATCGTGTCGATGGAGGGCCGGATCGAATCGGTCAGCGAGGCCCGCTCGACCTGATCCTTGAGCAGTTCGATGTGGCCGATGAGGCCGCTCAGGAGGTTGTTGAGGTCGTGCGCCACGCCCATCGTCATGCGCCCGAGGGTCTCCATTCGGTGGCGCTGCGTCTGGCTGATCATCCAGGAGGGGGGCTCGGCCAACACCTCGCCACTGGCCGTAACGGCCTGGGAGCTCTGCTCGTCGGCGCCCGATTCGTCGTGGACGGGAATGAAGTTAAACAGGATGGGGAGAGGCTCCTCACGGTCGGGGGTCTGGGCCGACACGAGCCGGTTCGACACGAGGGATCCCTTACGGGCTTCCATTACCGCCGACTCCACCATCTCCTGGTCCTCGTCGGACAGTTGGGCCCAGGGCCGGTCGGTGGGGCCGAGCAGGGAGGTCCAGGGGTCGTTGCAGTGCACGGCCTCGCCCGAGCGGGAAAAGGTAGCGACGAGAAGCTCGGACTCGACGGTAGGGACGGGCTCAGACGACGAATCGTCGAAGCCCATTTGGCCGTCCCCCTGTCTGGATGAGGAGGGGTCGGGAGGGGAGGCCTCCATGGACTGAGGAGGGTCCTGGTTGGTGCGGTCCATGGACTCGATGTTTTCCTCCAGGGCGTTGAGAAGGCGTTTGGCGTGCTGGGGCGTGACGATAATTCGACTCTTCAGCCGGGCATCCTTCACGCCGGGCATCATGCGGATGAAGTCCAGAATGAACTCCTCCGAAGAACTCCGGATCATGACGGAGTTGGCATAAGTCCCCTCGGCGGCCCCTTCGTCAAACTCTATGCTGATGTCTTCCGCCGAGTCCGTAAGACTGTCGAAGTCAGGCATGCGGATCTGCTCCTTGCGGACGGAACGTTCGGACGACGCCCCGTGGCTGTTCGGCTCGGGAGCGTCGTCGATGTCCTCCGACGAATGGGCGTTGGCGTCAAAGTCGGGCATTGGAACGAAGACTTGGCGGATCAAAGCAGGCGTAGGGACGGCCCACCGCGGGCCCGCCGGTTACGACGGATTGCTGCCATTGCCCTGGCCGACGTTGGCGAGGGCGCTAATGAGGTCGCTCTTCGTGAGCACCGAGTAGTCCTGAGGGCTGTCAGGGCCGTGATCGACGAGGACCGCTCCCGCATCCTGTTCGAGGTACGCAGAAAGGTGCTCGAGGTGCAAGGAGGCGGGGACGACCGGAAACGGGGTACCCATGATCTGGCGCACTGGGGCCTTCCGAGACTCGGGATTCTCAATGAGGTGGTTCAGGATTCGGGTTTCGGTCACGCTCCCGACGACCTCCGAATCCTCGTTGATGACGGGCATCTGCGAGATTCCTTCGTCGGTCATTTGTTCGATCACGGTTCCGAGCTCGTTGTCCGGCGCAGCAGAAATCACGTTGGTCTGCTTCTGGCGGACGTTCAGAACCTCATCGGCGGTGACGTCGGGGGTCTTTTCCAGGAAGCCGTGGTTCCGCATCCAGTCGTCGTTGTAGGTCTTCGAGAGGTAGCGGAACCCGGAGTCCGGAAAGAGCACGACCACGGTATCGTCTTCCGACAGGGCGTCGCGATGATTATTCATCCACTGCATGGCACCAGCAAGGGCCATGCCACACGATTGGCCGATGAAAAGCCCTTCCTCTTGAGCAATCCGACGCGTCATCTGCATGGCCGCCTCGTCCTCCACCTGAACAAAGTCGTCGACGACGTCGAAGTCTATGTTCTCGGGGATAATGTCCTCCCCGACCCCCTCCGTGAAGTAAGGCTCGATCTCATCCTCATCGAAGACGCCCTCGTGGAAGTACTTGTAGAAGACTGAGCCCCGGGGATCCACCCCAATTACCTCGAGGTCCTCATTTTGCTCCTTGAGGTAGCGGGCCGTTCCACTGATGGTGCCGCCGGTACCGGCCCCGGCCACAAAGTGCGTAATGCGGCCCTCCGTTTGCTCCCACAGTTCCGGCCCCGTCGTCTCGTAGTGAGCCTGTGCGTTGGAGGGATTGTCGTACTGGTTCAGGTAGATCGAATTTGGAATTTCTTCGGACAGGCGCCGGGCCACGGAGTAATAACTACGGGGATCGTCGGGCTCCACGTTGGTAGGGCATACGAGCACCTCGGCTCCCAGCCCCCGGAGCACGTCCACCTTCTCCTGACTCTGCTTGTCGGTGGTCGTGAAAATGCACCGGTAGCCCTTGGCGATGGCGGTGATGGCAAGCCCCGCTCCCGTGTTGCCGCTGGTCCCCTCAATGATGGTGCCCCCCGGCTCGATGAGCCCTTGTTCTTCGGCGTCCTCGATCATGCGGCGTCCAATTCGATCCTTCACTGATCCCCCGGGATTGAAAAACTCGACTTTGCCCAGGACGGTGGCCGGGAGGTCGCTGCCGATGGTGTTCAGTTGAACCAGCGGCGTGTCGCCAATCGTGTCGAGAACGCTATCGTGCCACATGAAGAGGAGGGGGGACAGTCGGACAAACTTACTCGGAGGATGCTCTCAACGGAGCGCTGGGGGAATAACTGAACCCAGCTTTCGATGAGACAGGGCTATGCCTATTAACACTCCACGAGACGAAGAGTTGTCTCGGCCCCGGCCTCGTGGGATGTTATGTAAAAATAGGATAACCAACGGTTTCAGGAGGTCCGAAGGCTCCCGGTTCTGGACAGCGGTACAGGGGGCTATTTTCGCGCCCACCACAGGATGAGTAGCGCGACGAGGGCGAACGTGACGTGCGGGAGCCAGGCCGTGAGGGCGGGGCTGAGGGCCCCGGAGTACCCGAATGGTTCCGCCAGCTTCTGGACCGAAAGATATACGAACGCGATGGCGAGCCCGATGGCAAAACGCACCGCCTGGCCGCCGCGGCGTCGAGGGGCGGCGATGGGAACCCCGATGAGAATCAGTATGAGGTTCGCGAAGGGGTAGGCAAACTTGTTGTAGTAGGCCACCAGGGGACGCTTCAATTCGCCGACCCCGGAGCGCCGGAGGGTAGCGAGATACTCCGACGCCACAGGAATGGTCATCGCCGCCACGTCGTTCTTCTGGCGCGCCAGATCGCGGGGGTAGATCTGGAGCGTGGTGTCGAGGGAGGCGAATGATTCTTTGTACTGCTTGCCGTCCGCCAGGAACCGGCGGCGGGTCACGTCTTCCAGGTGCCAGGTGTTGAGCGAATCAATCCATTCCATGCGCTCGGCGTCAATGCGGCTCGCCAGTTGGCTCTCTCCTTTCATTTTCTGAAGCGAGACGTTGTGGGCGCTCTTCTGGTCCACGTCGTAGTAGCCCACGGAGAGAAAGCTGTTCGGCCCGTTTCGGCGGTGAATGTCGCTGGTCTCGATCGTCTGCTGGCTCGGATTCAGATACTCATTCTCGTACTTCACCACCACCTCGTTCGTCTTGGGGACCACCCATCCGTTGAAGCCGAACATGAACGCGGTGACGAGAAGGCCCACCCCCACGTACGGCCGCATGAGCTGGTACAGGGACACCCCCGAGGTTTGCAGTGCGATCAGTTGGAGTTCCTGGGCGAGGGTGCCGGTCAGGTACAGGCAAGAGAGGAAGAGGGCGAGGGGAGAGGTGAGGCGGACGATCTCCGGGATGTAGTTAGGGTAGAAAACCGTAAAAACTTCCCAAATGGTAGCGCCGCGGTCGAGGAAGTCGTCGCTGTACTCCACCCAGTGCAGCACGATGAAGAAGACGATCAGCGCCCCTACGAAGAGGACGAATCCCTTCAACAGACGCTTCACGATGTGCCACTCGAAGGTTCTCATGCCGGAACGATTGTGTGTTGGGCCGGGCCACGAATCGGGCGCGACCGCTTGCGAACACCCCGCAAAAATGGGTGGCCCACGCTAGACCTTCTCGTTCCCGACCATTTACTTGCCAGCAAATTCAACGTTCATCCAATCCCGCCCACTCCATGAAGCTCCACGAATATCAAGCAAAAGACCTTTTTCGCGACTACGGCGTCCCGGTTCCCCGCGGCATTGTGGCCGAAACGGTGGACGAGGCGGTCGATGCGGCGCGTGAACTGAAAGAGGACGAGGAGGCCACGCTGTTTGTTGTGAAGGCGCAGATCCACGCTGGGGGGCGCGGCAAGGGCGGGGGCGTGAAACTGGCCCACAGCGTCGACGAAGTCCGCGAGCACGCCGACGACATTCTCGGGATGAATCTGGTGACCCACCAGACCGGCGACGAGGGGCAAAAGGTGCGCAAGCTTCTCGTGACGAAAGGCGTCGACATCGCCCGCGAATTCTACCTGGGCGTGACCCTCGATCGGGAAAAGAGCATGAATGCCATCATGGTGTCGACCGAGGGAGGCGTCGACATTGAGACGGTGGCCGAGGAGTCCCCCGAGAAGATCGAAAAAGTCTGGGTGGATCCGTCAATCGGCCTTCAGCCGTTCCAGGCGCGGCAGCTCGCCTTCGCGATGGGCGTGGAGGGGGAGGCCTTCAAGCAGGCCACCTCGCTGGTGCAGGGGCTCTACGAGGCCTTCGAAGAGACCGACAGCACGCTCGCCGAGATCAACCCGCTCGTGGAGACGCCGGAGGGGGCGCTGGCGGCCGTCGACGCGAAGATCAATCTCGACGACAACGCTCTCTTCCGCCATCCGGATCTGGAAGAGATGCGCGACCTCCACGAGGAGGATCCGATGGAGGTGGAGGCCGGCAAACATGGCCTCAGCTACATCAAGCTCGACGGCAACGTGGGGTGCATGGTGAACGGCGCGGGCCTGGCCATGGCCACGATGGACATGATTAAGCTGGCGGGGGGCGAGCCTGCCAACTTCCTCGACGTGGGCGGGTCGGCGAGTGCCGAGACGGTGGAGGCGGGCTTCCGCATCATCCTCCAGGACCCGAACGTGGACGCCATCCTGGTCAATATCTTCGGGGGCATCGTGCGTTGCGACCGCGTGGCCCGGGGCGTCATTGAGGCGGCCCAGAACATCGACGTGGACGTGCCCCTAATTGTCCGGCTGCAGGGAACGAACGCGGAGGAGGGGAAACGACTGCTGGATGAGAGCGATCTCTCGCTCCGCTCGGCGGTGCTTCTGAAGGAGGCGGCCGACGAGGTCACGCAGGCGCTTGGGGTTCAGGCGTAAGCGTCTCCCGAATCTCCTGCGGGGAGGGCCGCTGTAGCCTCAACCGGTCTCTTTTGGGAAAAAGTTCTCCGGGTCTGGCGGAAGAACATTTTCCTGGAGCAGTCGCGCTACGACTGCCGACTTCGGTGGATTCGGGGAGATTTCTCGACTCCGCTTCGCACCCCGGGGAGTACTCGTGCTGCGGGCAGCATGACCTCGTTTTCTCGGCCCT
>JBDGQN010000002.1:0-4808 GCA_042219055.1 Salinibacter sp.
CCCCGTCCGTGGCCTCCTGGACGAGCTGACGGTCCGTCATCGAGCCGTCGATAATCTGGATGACATCGGGATTCGGTGCCGTGGAGAGCGCACGCGCGAGGTTCGCACGCGTACCCCGGACGAAGTTGTCGAGGACTCGAATCTCAGTCGGCTTATGATCGAGCAGTTGGTCCACAATGTGACTCCCGACAAACCCCGCGCCCCCGACGAGCAGAATCCGACTGCCTTGCAATCGATGCACTTCGCCTCACTCCTTCAGCGATCTCTACGGTTGATGGCCCGTTTCAGCGTGCGCGTCTCCTTCACCGATCTCTGCGGATGATGGGCCCGTTCGGCGTGTGCCCCCATCCCCGTTATTGGTCCCTATACGACCTGATTGGATGGCGACCCGCTCTGTTCGGCGTCTGGATTGGTTAACATGGACACGACGTATGGTGCAAACGCCATGGAACTTGTAAACGCGGGCGATATCGCGTTCAGCAAGTGCAGCGAGCGATCGTCGCGCTCGATGACGTAGTCCCCGACCAGCTGCTTGGTTGGCCAGTGCACCAGTTGCGGACGAATCCCCACCTTCGCCGAGGTCAGGACATCGGCCCGTTCGAGTGCCGGGACGAGCTTCTTGGCCTCCCGATAGATGTAGCGCGGGACGTACTTGCGCATCTCCCGAACGGCTGCCGTTCGGAACCCGGAATTGCGGGCAAACATCAATGCGTCACGATAGAGAATGGACAGCGATTCGCGCCCCAAGCCACGAGTGATCCCGTAGTTCTCGCGCCCGAACGCCGGAATGGCGGTAGGCCCCACGTACACTTGGCCGTCGGCGTTGCGAGAAAGATGCACGCCCAGGAACGGATTGCGCAAGTCCGGAACCGGGTAGATGTTGCCGTTCACCCAGTGGTTGCGCTCCTCCGTCAGAGTCATATAGGTTCCCTTGAACGGCAAACTCAGGTAATCCTGTCCCAAGCCGAATTGATGGGCAACACGATCAGCGTAGGCCCCGGCGACGTTGACGCACTGTTCGAAGCGGATTCGGCCATGCGAACACCGGGCATGGCCCTCGTCCTCGAGCGCGTCCCCATTTGAAATGCGACCCGACCGGACGCTTCAAGTCCGGATCGCAACGCGGTCAGAACCTGTTGGGGATCGACAAGCGCCGTATCGGGCGTGTAGAGGGCCCGTTTAACAGTTCGGGCATACGGCTCGATCTCCCGAAGTTCGTCCGGGGAAATCAGGTCAGCTTGGGCGCCGCTCGCCTGGGCACGGCGATGGAGTTCATCCAGCCTCGGGAGTTCATCCTCGTGGGTGGCCACGATGACCTTGCCCGTCTCATGCAGATCCAGGTTTCGCTGCCGACAGAAGTCCTTCATGCGCCGATTGCCCTCGACGCAGAAGCGGGCCTTGTGCGTCTCCGGAGTGTAGTAGATGCCGGCGTGGAGGACCCCGCTGTTGCGGCCGCTCGCGTGTTGGCCAACCGTTTGCTCCTTCTCGAGGATGACGACGTCCTTCGCCCCTCGGCGAACGAGCTCGCGGGCGATGGTGAGGCCCAAGATGCCCGCCCCGATGATGAGGAACTCGCATCCCTGTGGGCGCATTAGCTTTTTCCTTCCCCGAACTCGGCGATTGCCGTGGCGACGGCCTCCTGTTCTCTCGATGTCAGTTCCGGAAACATGGGAAGGGAGAGAACCTCCCGACTGGCCCGCTCCGCTTCGGGGTAGTCCCCTTCCCGGTAGCCGGCGTCGGCAAGGGCCGGCTGCAGATGAAGTGGCTGCGGATAGTAGACGGCCGTCCCGATGCCACGACGCTCGAGGTGAGCTCGGAGCGCGTCGCGACCTCCGTCGTGAACCCGGACCGTGTACTGGTGATAGACGTGGCTGTGGTCCGGACTCTTTTGAGGAATCGTCAACGATTCCAGGCCGCCCAACTGCGCGTCGTAATCGGACGCGCATTGCTGGCGGGCCTCGATCCACGATGGGAGATGGCGGAGCTTGACGCGGAGGATGGCGGCCTGGAGCGCATCCAACCGGGAGTTCGACCCGACGAGTTCGTGATGGTATTTGGTCGCGGAACCGTGGACCCGCAACAGGCGTACTTTCTCAGCCAGTTCGTCACTGGTGGTTGTCACGAGGCCCGCGTCGCCGAAGGCCCCGAGGTTCTTTGTGGGGAAGAAGCTGAAGCAGCCGAGATTGCCGCTGGATCCGGCCAACTCGCCCTGGGCCTGCGCGCCAATCGCCTGAGCGGCGTCCTCAATGACGGAGAGTCCATGCTCCGAGGCCAGCTCCCGGATGGGACGCATGTTGGCCATCTGTCCGTACAGGTGGACGGGGACTATGGCTTTGGCCCGGGCTTGCAGGTCGACGTCTGACTCAAAGCGTTGACGGAGCTTGTCGGGATCGACGTTGAACGTCTGCGGCTCGATATCGACAAAGACCGGGCGGGCGCCGGTATTGAGGATCGCGCTGGCGGTCGCGAAGAACGTAAAGGGGGTGGTCAGCACCGCATCCCCAGTCCCCACGCCGCAAGCGCGCAGCGCCAGCCATATCGCATCGGTGCCGCTTGCCACCCCAATGCTTTCGTATTGCCGCTTCAAATCCAGCAATGGAACGTGCATGATCTTCACCCGATCCGAATGATCTCTCCAGCGTCGGTCATGTGGTACGATCGCCCACAGTCGATGCAACTGACGTCGTCGTCAAAGTCGAGTCGGTGGCCGCATTCGCAGACCCAGCCGATTCGCTTGGCCGGCACCCCGACCATTAAGCCGTAGTTCGGCACGTCATGCGTGACGACCGCTCCGGCGGCGACGAGGGCGTATCGGCCAACCGTATGGCCGCATAGGATCGTACAGTTGGCGCCGAGCGTCGCCCCCTGACGGACGAGCGTTGCCTCGAATTCGTCCTTCCGTTCGATCTCGCTTCGCGGATTGCGCACGTTGGTGAACACCATCGACGGGCCGCAGAAGACGCCGTCTTCCAATTCGACGCCCTCGTACACGGAGACGTTGTTCTGGATCTTGACGCCGTTGCCGATGGCCACGTGGCGACCGACGAAGACGTTCTGTCCAAAGACGCAGTCCTGGCCAATGCGCGCTCCCTCGGAGATATGGCAGAAGTGCCAGATCCGGGTGCCGGATCCGATGTCGACGTTTTGATCCACATAGGAGGACGCATGGACGAAGGCTGCGGCGTCGCTCATGATGCCCTCGCTTTCGCGTGCAGACGTATGGGCAGACCGCCCTCTGCGATCGAGCGGTGCGCCGCATCGAGGACGTTGAGCACGCGAAGGCCGACACGGCCGTCGCTGATCGGCGGGCTGCCGATGTCCATGCTCTTCAGAAAGTCTCGGCATGCCGCCTCAAGCGGCGGTGTGGGATCCGTGGGGACGGGTGCCGCGCCGTCATCGTGCATCACGAGTCGGCGATCGGCACTGCGCTCCACGTGCTTGTGGACAAGCTGCAGCGGGACGTCCGCCGTCTCGTCGAGGACGGCCATCGTCGTCTCGCCCACCACCACCAGTCGCCTCGTCTTGACTGGGTCGAGCCAGCTCCACTGGAGATGAACCTGGGTGCCGGAGGCAAACCCCAAGTCGAGCGTGGCGATATCCTCAATCCCGTCCTGCAGGAAGCTCGCCCCTGAAGCTCGGGCCTGCACGGGATCTTCGTCAAGGAGGTAGAGCACAACTGAGATGTCGTGGGGCCCGAGGCTCCAGAAGACGTTCTCCTCCGTGCGGATCGTTCCGAAGTTGAGTCGCCGTCCATGGAGATGGAGGACCCGTCCCAAGGCCCCGTCGGCGATTAGAGCCCGCAACTTCTGGACGGACGGTTGGTACATGAGCAGGTGGTCCACCATTAAGACGCGCTGACGCTCCTCCGCGAGGTCAATCAGTTGCTGTGCCTCGGGCGGGCGCATGGCGATCGGCTTTTCAACGAACGTGTGTTTGCCCGCGGATAAGGCCTGAAAGGCCAGATCGAAGTGGGTGATAGCCGGCGTTGCCAAGGCGACGGCCTCGATGGATCGATTCTTCAGCAGCCGCGAGTACCCAGGTTCGATCTGAATGTCCGGATAGTGGGTCCGGATGAAGTCGATACGGGCTTCGTCGCTGTCGCAGGCGACGACGCGATCTGAACCGAGCAGGTCCACGAAGTTGCGAAGCACGTTGTGCCCCCATCCGCCAACGCCGACCACGGCAAGCTTAGCCATGGGAGTACGGCCCAACACCTCCCAGTTGGAACACGTGGGGGCGATCGCGATAGTCCTTGAGTGCGTTTCGGGTATCGTAGACGAGCGGAGCATGGTCAGCGATAAGCTCGTAGTCAATACCTGAATGGTCTGTCGTGATGACGACAATATTGCTTTCGTTTAATGTGTCGCGCTCCAGTAGGGTTGAATACAAGGTTTCGCCGTTCACTTGGCAACAGGGAACATAGGGATCGTGATAAAACGCGTCTGCTTCACGCTGTTTCAGTAGTGATGCAACCTTGACAGCCGGTGCATGGCGCAGATCGTTCGTATCCTGCTTATAGGACATTCCTACGAGTAACACTTTCGCACCATTGAGACACTGCTTATGTCTGTTCAAGACGTCCGTGATACGGTCCACGACATATTCGGGCATGCGATCGTTGATTTCGCCTGCCACGCGAATGAATCGTGTCGAGAAATCGTATTCTTGCGCTTTCCAGGCCAGAAAAAACGGATCGATCGGAATACAGTGTCCACCCACACCAGGGCTTGGATAGAACGGCATGAATCCAAACGGTTTCGTCTTCGCGGCATCAACCACCTCCCAAACGTTAATGCCCATCCGTTCGC
>JBDGQN010000020.1:0-8744 GCA_042219055.1 Salinibacter sp.
AATCGTGCGCTCGGGAGGATTCGAACCCCCGGCCTGCGGTACCGGAAACCGCTGCTCTGTCCGACTGAGCTACGAGCGCAAAAGAACGTTGGAGAATTTGGTACGATACGGTATGATGTTCGCCCCTAGCCCCAAATTGTTCCTGCAAAAAAGCGGCGAACCGGCAAACAGGAGGGGACGCTGCACTTTCAATTCGGTACTGTAGCCTCTCGTCTCTACGCTTCTCGGCCTGTGGCCTCAACTCCCTCTGTTCCCGGCGGTCCCACCCTCCTCGATCCTTGGAGCCGTCGGGGTCGTCTTTCGCTCAACGGGCCCCTGGAACGGACGTCGGTGGACCCGAAGACCCTGAGCTTCCTGACCGGACTCTTGGCCCTCGGGGCGGCGTTTATTCTGTTCCAGTTCGTGCTGACGCCGCTCGTCCTCGTCGCGCAGCTTGCGATGGCAGAGGGGGGACTGTCGATGGAGGCATTCAGCAGTCCGGAGCAGCTGATGACGACCTACACCCAAGAGCTCGTCCTCAGTAACAGCATTGGACAGGTGATGGGGCTGGCCATTCCGGCGCTGCTGGCGGGGCGCCTTCACTCGTCGGAATGGGTGGAGTACCTTCGTCTGCGGGGGGTGGACGGGCGTCTCCTGATCCTGGCGCTGGTCGGGATCGTGGGCCTGCAGCCCGTGACGCAGTGGCTTGCCGAGCTGAACCGCCAGCTGCCGCTTCCCGAGACGCTGCGGCTGGTGGAGCAATCGCAGCTCGAACTGATCCGCCGGGTGTTTGAGAGCAACCTCGGGCTCATCTTTAACGTGACCATGCTCGCTCTGGTACCCGGCATTTGTGAGGAGATCCTGTTTCGGGGCTACGCACAGCGCCAGTTCGAGCGCGCCCTGGGGCCGGCCGGAGGCATCCTGCTGGCGGGGGGGCTCTTCGGGATTTATCACCTCCGGGCCTCCCAGCTCCTGCCCCTTGCGGCGCTGGGCCTGTACATGGCCTGTCTGGTGTGGCGGACGGGGAGTCTCGTGCCGGCTATGGCCGTGCACGTCCTGCACAACGGAATTGCAGTCGTGGGGGCGCGGTACGTGCAGTCGCATCCGAACTACGACCTCCAGACGATCGAGCAGGCGTCCATGCCGTGGTACGTCGTCGTTCTCGGATTCGTCATTGTCGGCGGTGTCCTCTATGTTATGCACATCCTCGCTCCACACGTCCGGGATGAGTGATCCGCATTGCCCATCACCTCTCGTCTAACACCACGTTCGATTCATGAGCAAGCGCGAAGACTGGATCAGTGTCTTTCGGACCAATACCGACTACGAGGCCGATCTTGTGCGGGATCGGCTGGACGACAGCGGCATCCCGGCCGTCGTGCTGACGCAGCGCGACCATGCCTTCAACTTAACCGTGGGCGACCTCGCGGCGGTGCACGTACTGGTGCCGCCCGAGCAGGCGGAATCCGCGGTGTCGCTGCTGGAGGAGCAACTCTCGGAGGATGAGCTGGAAGAGGCGGCCCTCGGGGCCGATCCGGAGGCCCCGCCCGCCAACACGCCGGAGGAAGACTCGAAGCTCGACTCGGGGCACGAGCACATGGACCTCGGCCCGCCCGACGAGGAGGACGAGGACGAGTCCTCGTGACGGACTGTCGAGTTGCCCGTTGGATGAAGGCGTGGACCTGGAGCCGTGAGTGATAATCTTCGTCGGGTCGTCACGGCGCTCCTGGCGGCCCCCGTCGTGCTGGTCCTGGCGTACCTGGGGGGATGGCCCTTCGCGGCCCTCGTGGCGCTCATTGGTCTGCTGGGGCAGCGCGAGCTCTATCTGATGGCGCAGCAGATGGGAGCGCAGCCGCACCATATCGGGGGGTTTGGGCTGGGCCTTCTCGTCGTAGCCACCTTTCTTCGGCCGTCCCTGTGGCCTGTGGGGACCGCGGCGGTCCTGCTTTTCGTGGTGGCCGCGCCCCTGCTCCTCCCGCAGGAGCAGTTTCTGGTGAGCTTCACGGTCACGCTCGCCGGCGTCGTATATCCCACGGCCCTGCTCGGGAGTCTCGTGTGGCTTCGCGGGGTGCGAAGTGCGGCGGTGACCGACTTTGGGGCGTTTCAGCTGGTCCTGTTCACCCTCCTTCTCGTGTGGGCGACGGACGTGGCGGCGTACTACGTGGGGCGCACACTCGGGGCGCGGCCCCTCGCGCCGACCCTTTCCCCGAACAAAACGTGGGAGGGGACCTTCGGCGGAATCGGTGCGGCGCTGGTTGTGGGCGTGGGACTCAAGGTGGCGCTCGTGGATTTTCTGGTGTGGCCCCACGTGGCCGCGCTCATCGTCATCGGCGGGGGGATAAGTCAACTGGGGGACCTGCTGGAGAGCACCCTCAAGCGGTCCGCCGACGTGGACGATTCGAGTCAGCTGCTGCCGGGGCACGGGGGCATGCTCGATCGCTTCGACGCGATGGCCGTGGCCGCCCCGATGATCGTACTGTACCTCCACCTGGTTGCCGGCTTGTTTTAGAGGGGTAGGCACGCCGGACCGGGGCAGGTGTTGTAGGGGAGTTCGTATTGCGTACTTCGTCTTGCGTATTGGGAGATCCTTACGCCCTACGCCCTACGCAATACGCGTTCAGAGCGGTTGGTATTTGCCGCCCAGTTGGACCGCCCCTCCGTCGAAGGCCGAACGGACTGGCGGCCCCACCGAGAGGAACGACGGCTCCGACCGGGGAGTTTACGACGGTGCGTACGTTGCCGACCACAAGCTGAGGCGGTCATGGGTCTTTTTAGCGCAGGGCGAGGGCCCCGCACGTTCGATTATGAACCCCGGCACTACAATCCGGAGGAGGACGATGATCGGGACATCAAGCGCCGGATGAAATCCCGCCGTGCCCGACAGGCGCAGAACGGCCCGCTCAGTATTCTCTTTTTTCTCGCACTTCTGTTCCTCACCCTGCTCATTTACTACTCGCTGTAACCACACCACCCCGTTCCTGCCGTGCCCGACGAGTCTCCTGCGAGCGAAGGCATCATCGAGGTGATGTCCGATCGCCTCGCCAATCAGATTGCGGCGGGGGAGGTCGTGCAACGGCCTGCCTCGGTGGCGAAGGAGCTGATCGAGAACGCGCTCGACGCGGGAGCCGGGTCGATTGAGGTCCTCCTGAAGGACGCCGGAAGCACGCTCGTGCAGGTGATCGACGATGGGTGCGGCATGAGCCCTGAGGACGCCGAGCGTTGCTTTGAGCGGCACGCGACCAGCAAGGTGCGCTCGGTGGACGATTTGGAACGCATCCGCACGCTCGGCTTTCGGGGGGAGGCGTTGGCGTCGATTGCGGCGGTGGCGCAGGTGACGCTCAAGACGAAGCGGGTGGAGGACGAGGCCGGAACGCTGGTGCGGGTGGAGGGGGGCGAACAGGCCGAAACGCGCCCCTGCGCCATCCCCGACGGCACCTCGGTCGCCGTTCGCAATCTCTTTTACAACGTGCCGGCCCGGCGCAACTTCCTGAAGACGCCGGCCACTGAGCTGAAGCACCTCACGGAGACGGTCCAGGCCCTGGCCCTCGCCAATCCCGAGGTGGCGTTTCGCCTCGAACACGATGGGCACGAGCACTATGACCTGCCCGCGGCTCCCGACGACGACTGGCTGGCGGCCACTCGCGCCCGCGTCCTTGGCCTCTTCGGGGACGAACACGAGGGGGAACTCGTGGGCGTGGAGGACGCGTCGAGTGACCTCACGGTGCGTGGGCTCGTGGGGGCCCCGTCGTTTCATCGCCAGACGCGGGGGGAGCAGTTTCTGTTCGTCAACGGCCGGGCCGTAACGGACCGCTACCTGAGCCACGCGGTGAAGAAGGCCTACGGGGAGCTAGTGCCGGAGGGGGCGTTCCCGTTCTTTGCCCTTTTCCTGACGATGAAGCCCGAACGCGTGGACGTGAACGTGCACCCGCAGAAGTCGGAGGTGAAGTTCGACGATCAGAGCGGCATTTACGGCTTTCTGCGGAGTGCGGTGCGCGAGGCGCTCGGGCGCATTCACGTGACGCCTCAAATAGACGAAGAGGCGTCCGACGACGCGGGTCCTTCGACGACAAAAGACGATGCGTCCGCGACTCCTTCCGGCCGCTCAACCTCCGGGTCGGGCACTTCCTCCGGCTCCTCCTCGCCTTCCTCGTTCCAGCCTCGCCAGTCGTCGGGAGACGCCTCTTCCGCTTCGCCCGATCGGTCGGCGCCCCGTCCGATGCCGACACGGTCGACGGACCAAGAGGGCGATGCCCCCTCGGCGCCGCCCGGCGACCAGTCCGAGGCCCTGTACCGCCCCCCGGACCGAAACGAGGACCCCGCTCCGGAGGCGGCACCGGCGGACGAGGCCACGACGGACGCGGCCCGCCACCGCGAGCAGCGCCCGGTGTGGGGACTCCACGACACCTACGTCCTGACGCCGACCGACACCGGCATGATGATCGTGGATCAGCGCGCCGCGCACGTCCGCATCCTCTACGAGCGCGCCCGGGCTCACCTCGAGCAGCATCAGGGCGAGTCGCAGCGCCTTCTCTTTCCGCATACGATCGACCTGTCGCCCGCCGAGGTGGAGTTGCTCGAGGAACTCCGTGACGATCTCGAAGGGCTCGGGTTCGAGCTGGAGCGCCTCAGCGGCCGGACGGTTTCGGTTCGGGGCGTGCCCGCCGATGTGCCGGATGGGAAGGAGGATTCGATCCTGGAGGCCCTTCTGGAACAGTACACCTCCGGTCAAGAGGCCGTGGACGACGAGCGGCGCACCCACCTCGCCAAAACCATGGCGCAGCGGAGTGCCGTGGAGCGGGGGCAGCCGCTGTCGACGGACGAGCGGCGGGCCCTTCTGGACGACCTCTTCGACTGCGAGATGCCGTACGCCGACCCGAGCGGCACGCCGACCATCGTGAAGCTCTCGATGGAGGAGCTCGCCGATCGCTTTGGGCGGTAACGGACCACGGCATCGTGAGCGAGACGGCCCCCCGCGTGGACTTTTCTGCTCCCCCACCGCTGCCCTCGTCCGAATACCAGATGGGCGCTCCATTCTTTGTCCTGTGGCCTGACTGCCGGACGGTTTGCTTTTTAGCGCTACACCGCTGAAAATCCCCGAAATAACGTTTGCGTCATTCCGGACTCGATCCGGAATCACCTCGAAATTGGCTACCAAGCCTGAGAAGATCCGCCCTGAGAGCACTCGGTCGCTTCGCTCCCAGCGCCGCATCGGCAGCCTGCGCTCGAATCCGTTCGGTGGGCGGGACGGCGGACCGTGAAGGGACTTCTCGGCGGGGCTGGCGAACGCGTCTGGTCGCCAGACAGTCAATTTCAGGTCTGGCGAGCTCCTCCCCGGTCGAAGAGCTCGTGGCCTCGAAGGACCTGGGGGCTCGGCCGGGGCGGCCCTCGGTGGTCGCAGGGCGGCCGGACGTACGGACGACTTTCGTACACACGGACGATGCTCGTTGCGCGGACCCTGGGCAGCCCCCGCTGATTGCGTCCTTTGCGTCTATTTCACAATATTATCGGAATACAGAGGGGACTTGCCATTAGATTCTGATGTTTGATGTGTCTGTGAAGGAGGATGTCCGCTCTCCGGCGTCTTCGTCCGTAGGGTCCGTCCAGAAGGGCTGGGCTCCTCCGGGCTTGCCGCCTGCAGTCTCAACCGGTTGCTCTTGAGAAAAAATTCTACGGATCTGACGGAAGAAGATTTTCTTGGAGAGATTGCCCCACTACCGTCGACTTCGGTGGATTCGGGGAGAGTTCTCGACTGCGCTGGGAGCGATAGCGACCGAGTAGTCTCCGGGCTGCGCTGGGAGCGGAGCGAGGGCCGGAGGTCATGCTGCCTGCAGCACGAGTAGTCTCCGGGCTGCGCTCGAAATGACTCTCCCTCGAAGGAACTGCTTGAGACTGCATCGCTAGCTCGGGTGTCTTCTACGTTCTCGTTCCAGGTGTCTCCGCCATGCGACGCGTCCTCCTTGTTGCCATTGCGTGGGCTCTCGGAATCGGGCACAGTCCGCTCCGAGCCGACCCGGGGCCGGTCCGGCAGTACGCCCTCCACGACGGCCTGCCGAGCAAGCACATCACGGCCCTCGCCCAGACGGACAACGGCCTCCTCTGGATTGGGACAGCTCACGGCCTGGTCGTCTTCGACGGGCACGAGTTTCGGCCCCTCCCAATGCCGGACTCCATGGACCAAAAGTCCGTGGGCGCGCTCACGCCGACGCCCGACGGATCGGTGTGGGCCGGAGTGGGGCACGACGCGGTAAAGATGCGGCCCCACGGTGCAATCCAAAGCTACGCCCTCGACAGTCACGACGTGGTGGACATCCTGCGGCGCGACGGGCGGGTAACGATCGTCACCCACCGGGCCGTCTGGGCGCAACGTCCCGATCGCGATGTGCTGTCCCGCACCCGCCTTCGGTACGAGACCCTCTCGGACGTGACGCTGGTGCGCGGGGCCGACCTGGGGCCGCAGGGCCGTCCCTGGATCGTGAACACCAAGCGAGGACCCGGCCGTGTTCGTTCGGACGGACGCGTGGACTTTGCCGATCCCCCACGCCCCCCTCCGTCCGAATACCCGAGAAACGAAGGGTTTTTTGACCTGCGGTTTTCCGGCGATGGAACGGCCCTGGTTGCCCGTGGAACGCAGTTGTACCGGTTTGATCCCGGCCCCAACACGTTTCGGGTGATCAGCAACAGGAGGGGGCCGGTCTCAGAAATTCATCGTCGAGGGCGGACGGCCTACATTACCGCCCAAACGGACGTGCTCCGGTACGACACGCGGACGGGCCGCTTTCGGGATCCCATCGGCGCGATGCAGGGCCTTTCCGAGGCCACGACAACGGAGGTGCTTCGGGGACGCGCCGGAGGGCTGTGGGTAGGCACCCAGGGAGCCGGACTGTTCCACGTGCCCGCCCCGGGGGCTCGGTACGTTCGCAGCATCGATGGACACGATCTTCAGTATGGCGCCGGATTCTGGAGGGGAAACGGAGCGGTGTGGGTCAGCACGTGGGGGGACGGCCTCTTCCAGCTCCGCCCCCGACGCCGACGAGTGACGCCGGGCGGACACACCCGGTGGGTCTTTCTGCGCAGCCACGACGGACGGCTGCACGGGCTGACCCCGTCCAGCTCCGGACGGGGACGGAACTGGTACCGGTGGACGCCCGCGGGGGGCTGGCAGTTCGTCGCCTTCGCGAAACGCGCCGTGCGCGGATACGTCGACGCCGGCGGCACGGGCTACTTCTGGCACAACCAGGGCCTCTACCGGCACGTGCCAAACGGCGACACCACCGCCCGCACCGGGCTCCGCACCTGGCCACTGGGCGAATCGCAGCATCACCTGATGGGCCCGTCCCCCAACGGCGACCTCGTCCTGTTCGATCAGGGCACCGTGCTGCGGCTGCGGCGGCCGGACGGTGCCGTGCTCGACACTCTCGCCCGCGTCCCCCAGCACGCGACCTTGGTGGGACGCCGTCTCACGGTCGATCCGGGCGGGCGCATCTGGGCCCCCTTCAACAGCCTGCTTCGGATTGATCCGCGGCGGGGCGCTACGCAGACGCTGCTGGAGGGGGCCCGGCTCGAAAACGTGGTCATGGCCGGGGACAGTCTCGCAATGGCCAAAACCAACGAGGGGCTCTACCTCCTGGACGCTCGCACCGGAGCCGTGCGACGCCACCTCACTGCGGGCGACGGCCTGCTCTCGAACGACGTCAACGGCGCGCTGCTGACCGAGGACACGCTCTATGTGGGCCACAAGTCGGGCCTCTCGCTTCTCCCCACCCACTCGCTCTTCGACCGGCCGCCCCCTCCCCACGCGGTGCTCACCGGACTGGAGGTCAATTTCGACGAGCGCTCGCCAACGGCCTCCGCCCAGTGGGCGCCTGGGGAGCGCACCGTCGGCTTCTCGTACACCGGCGCCAGCCTGGCTCAACCGGACCGCGTGCGCTATGAGGTGCGGCTCCTGCCCCGGGACAGCACCTGGAAATCCACCGACCGCCGCTTTGCCCGGTACACCGACCTGGCCCCGGACACGTATCGATTCGAGGTGCGGGCCCGCCTGGCGGGCCGTTCCCTGGGCCCGGCCGCGGCCTACACGTTCACGATCCCGCCCTATTTCTACGAGACGTGGTGGTTTCGGGTGCTGGTGGGCCTGGGGCTGCTCGGCCTCGGCGCAGGGGCTTACCGCTGGCGCATGCGTCGCCTGAAGAGGCGCCAGGAAACGCTAGAACGCCTCGTCGACGACCGAACCGAGCAACTGGCCGAAGAGAAGCGCAAGACCAAAGCGCAGGCCGAGCGCCTCCAGGAGCTGGACGAGGCGAAGAGCCGCTTCTTCGCCCGCGTGAGCCACGAGTTCCGGACACCCCTCTCGCTGCTGTTCAGTCCCCTCCGCGAGGCCGCCCGGCGGGAGGAGGGCCTCGCGCCCGAGCAGGTCGAGCGCATGCTCCCCAGCGCCGAGCGCCTGCGCCGCCTCATCGACCGCCTGCTGGACCTGGCGAGCCTGGAGGCCGGGGGCATGGACCTGGAGCGACGCCCCGGCGACCTCGCCGCCCTCGTCGAGCGCACCGCCGAGGCGTTCCGGTCGGAGGCCGAGCGGGACGGCATTGCCCTGACGGTGGAGCGCCCGGACGCGGGCCTGCCGACGCAGCTCGACGCCGAGAAGGTGGAAACGATCGTCTCGAACCTCCTGGCCAACGCCTTAAAGCACACGCCCGAGGACGGATCGGTCACGGTGCGCCTCCGCCGCGATGCGGCCCCGGCCCCGGTCGAGACGACCGGCGAGACCG
>JBDGQN010000200.1:0-20468 GCA_042219055.1 Salinibacter sp.
CTAGGGCGAGGTTTTGCGGCGTCGCCCACTGCGTCTCGGCTGAACATCAATCCGCCAAACAGCTCCTGAGTTCTACGACGGCCTCAGGTCGGGTCTGGTGGGAGCCCTCCCTGGGGCCGTTCGTGTATGGGGCCAATATACACGCCGCCCACACTGCCGGATGCATCCGTAATTCCTCAAGTGAGACGGCTCTGGCCCGTGTCGTGATGCGTGAGGAATGATGCGTGAGGAGTGATGGGTGAAAAATGGCTGTCGTTCGTTCACGTGTCACGCATCACAGATCATGCCTCAGTCTTCGGTTGCAAAAGCCTCGACGGAGCACGTCCAAACTTCCAGCACAAACAGGATCAGTATCCATAGATCGAGAGGTTCTCGCGCCGCATGTGCGTGTTGAGTACGATGGCGAGGAGGGCCGTATTGGCGAGCATCGAGGAGCCGCCGTACGAGAGGAACGGGAGGGGAAGACCAATCACGGGAAGCATGCCAGTCACCATGCCGATGTTGATGACGATGTGGATCAGGTAGACGCCCACAGCGCCCGCCGCCACGATGCTGCCGAAGGGGTGCTTCACGTCGGCGCCGAGCTTGATGAGGCGAAGGAGCAGAGCGGCCAGCAGTCCAAGCACGAGGAGGGAGCCGACGAGTCCAAACTCCTCGGCGAGGGCGCTAAAGATGAAATCTGTCGTCTGTTCGGGCACGTAGGCCCCCTGGGTCTGCGGTCCCTGCATAAAGCCGGTGCCCCACAGACCCCCGGAGCGGAGGGCGGCCTTCGACTGCACGAGGTGAAAGCCCACGCCCTGCCGAAATTCCGCGGCGTCCGGGTTCGTGAACGAGACTAGGCGCTTCACCTGGTAAGGCTGGAGGATCTTGCTGAGCACCAGTGAGACGACGGCCGTCACGCCACCGGTGAACGTAGCTGCGAAGGTGGCGATGGAGCGCTGTCCGGAGTGCCACCAGAGGCCTCCCGTGAAGAGGACGGCAAAGCCGAGTGCTGCGGGGGTCGAGAGAAGGGCAAGATATCCGGCGATGGCCGGCGAGATCATGAGGAGGATGACGGAGAGGGAGAGCCCGCTCCAGAATAGCATGATGGGTACGAGCCCGAAGAAGACGAGGGCCGTGCCCATGTCGTTTTGCAGGATGACGAGTACGGCCGGCACTACGATGAGGGCCGCCGCTCGCAGCGCAAAGCTCAGGTCATTGGCCGAGCGCGTGTGGCGCTCGGAGAGCAACTGGGCCGCGGCGAGCACGGTGCCCACCTTGGCGAATTCCGACACCTGCAATCGAAACGGGCCGACCGCGAGCCAGGCCTGTGTGCCGTGCACCTCGACTCCTATCACCAGCGAGAGCACGAGTAGGACGAGCGTGACGCCGTAGATGGGATAGGCGGCGTACCGCAGAAAGCGAACGGGGAACAGCAAGGTAATGCCGATGCCCACCGCCGACATGCCGATCCAGAGGGACTGGCGAGAAAAGTTGTCACGGACATTCGCACTCAAATACTCGACGGTGGGGCCGTGCGTGATGCTGTAGAGGGCCGTGAGGCTGACGCTCACGAGGCTTGCCCACAACAGGAGCGTCCAGGGGTCTAGTTTCCAGTTCGAGTTTTGCATAAGAGGAGGGGGCTACCGGAGAGAGGTCTCCGAGCGGGCGGAGTCGGGGGAGGCGTTCGACGGCTGCGCCGGGGCCTGTGCGGGGCGGACCGGGGCGGGTTCGGAAGGGGACGGCTCGTTCTCCTTTTTCTTTCCGGGACCACTTTGCACCTCCTCGCGCAGGCGTCGTTGCCAATAGCGCCGCTGCCACGTATCCGCGATGGTGCCGGTCAAGTACTTCTCGGCCATGAGGCTGGCGATGGGGGCGGCGGCGGTGGCCCCATAGCCCGCATTCTCAACAACGACCGCAAGGGCAATCTCGGGATCCTTATACGGCGCAAACATGATGAAGAGAGAGTGGGGCTCGCCGTGCGGGTTCTGGGCGGTTCCCGTCTTGCCGGCACTCGGGACGTTTGGAATCTGGACCCATCGGCCGGTGCCCTTGGTCATCACCCGGTGCATGCCCTTCTGCACCGTGTTGAAGTGGGCCGGGTCAATGGGAATGGAGTCGGGGGCTGGGAGCTCTGGACGACGCACCTTGCCCGTTTCAGGGTGAACGGCCTTGCGGACGAAGTGGGGCGGGGGCAGCGTCCCGCCGTTGCCGAGCGCCGCCGCGTAGCGGGCCAACTGGAGGGGCGTCGTTGACATGTCGCCCTGTCCGATTCCGAGATTAATCGTGTATCCCTGTGTCCACCGGCCGTACGTGCGGTCGAAGTACGACGAGTCCGGGATGAGGCCCGGGGATTGCCGAAAGCCGTTGAGGGGGACTTCCTGGCCGAACCCAAATTTGAGCGCCCAGTCGTGCCAGGTCTCCAGGCTCATCTTGTCCATCACCTGGTAGAAGAAGGTGTTGCACGAGACCTCGATGGCTTTTTTCACCGTAATCATGCCCTCGTCCATCATGTTGTGGTTTTTGAAGATTCCCTGTCCGATGCGGTAGGTCGAGGGGCAGTCGAGCCGCTCGTTTGCAGAGAGTATGCCTGTTTCGAGGGCGACGAGGGCCATGAAGGGCTTCCAGGTAGAGCCCGGGGGGTAGCCGCTCTGCGTCGCCCGATTGAACAGCGGATCGTGCGGGGCCGACCGAAGACTGTCCCACACTGAGGACCTGACCGACTGCGCGAAGAGTGAAGGGTCGAAGTCCGGCGTGCTCACGAGCGAGAGGATTTCGCCGGTGTCGGGGTCGAGGGCCACGGCGGCACCCCGCTTGTTGACGAAGAGCGATTCGGCGAACGCCTGCAGTTGGTGGTCGAGGGTGAGGTGCAGATCGTAGCCACTGACGGCCGGTTTGTCCTTCGCCCCGTCGCGGTAGCGCATAACCTCTGTGCCGTGCACGTTCACCAGGACGAACTCGTGGCCCCGTTCGCCCCGGAGGACGGACTCGTAAGCTTTTTCGAGGCCTGTTTTGCCGATGCGGTCGCCCGAGCGGTAGCCCTGCGACTGCCGGCGGGCGAGGGTCTGCGGACCGATCTCGTGGACGTATCCCAGAACGTGGGCAGCCTCGGCCGCGGTGTGATACCGCCGCCGCATCTCTACGTCATAGGACACGCCGGGGAGTTCGTAGAGGTGCTCCTGCACGCGGCTAAATGTTTCGAATGGCACCTCCCGGAAGGACGGCGTGGGACGAAAGGCGTTGCGCTTGCGGGCGGCCTGCAGCTTGCGACGCACGGTGGAGTCGGCCACGCCGAGCAGGTCGGCCAGGAGCGGGGCCTTCGCGCGGTCGAAGTAGCGGGGCGTGAGACGGATCGTGTAGGTGGGTCGGTTGTCGACCAGGAGGGTCCCGTCACGGTCGTACATGGCTCCTCGCGTCGGCTCGACGGCCTGCTTGCGGACGGCACTGCCTGGGGGAATGCCGTCGTCGGTGGCGTCGCCGAGGCCCTGAAGCTGTACGAGCCGGAGGCCGAGAAGCACAAAAATCGCGAGCACGACCCCGGCGTAGATTCGGACGCGGGTGCGATACTCGTCCATGGGAAGAGGAACGGCTCAACGGAAAGGCAGGAAGGAGGCGGTGGGGCAGCGATGGTCTCCCTGCAGGATCTTTTTGCAAACGAAGCGGGCAGTGGTGGGTTGCACTGGCCATTACGAGATCATCACATTACGAGATCATCAGAGAAAACCGCGCGGAGGCGCGGGGACGAATCTTGCGGATTGACCGATCTCAATGGCCGATTAATCCTAACAAGAAAAAACAAACTCCAGAGAGCTCCGCCCGGAAGTGGGGAGTTCTTTCCCTCGAAAGTGGGCTTGTGAACCACTCTGGAGGCATTCGGGCAAAACGGAGACTCCGTTCAGTCACGGATAGCCTGATTCAATAAACGAATGGTTAGTGCTTCTCCGAACGGAGGGCCTCGTACACCGCATCCCGCGGCATTTCGCGGCCGGTCCACTGCTGGTAGGCGGTGGCGGCCTGCTCCACGAGCATGTCGAGGCCCCCGATGGTCGTCGCCCCCTGTGCGGCCGCGTCTTTGAGGAGCCGGGTCTCCTCTGGCGTGTAGACGAGATCGTACACCGCGTGATTGGGGCCGAAGTCCTCGGCGTTGGCCCAGGGGGTTTGCTGGCGATGATTGGGAGCCATGCCCAGAGGGGTCGCGTTGACGAGGAGTCGGCTCCTTTGGACGGCGAGCGCGGCCTCTTCGAAGGTCGACACGGTGAGGGCATCCGTCGCGTCCTGCTCAGCGAAATCCTTCGCCAGAAGCTCCGCCTGTTTGGGCCGACGGGCCACGATCGTCAGCCTCTCGGGGCGGTACTGGGCAAGCAGGCCGTACACGACGGCGCGGGCGGCCCCGCCGGCGCCAAAGACGACCATCGGCGCCCCATCGAGAGGGTCCCCGACCCGATCGTCCAGCGGCGTGAGAAAGCCCTCCACGTCCGTGTTGTCCCCGCGAAGACGATCCGGTCCCGCCGCCCGCTCCTCGCGGACGATGGTGTTGACCGCCCCGACCGCCGCGGCCCGCTCCGTCACGTCGTCGAGGAAGGGTTGGACGGGCTCTTTGTGCGGAACGGTCACGTTGGCCCCGAGACATCCCAGTGCCCGGAGTCCGTCCACGGCGGGCTCGACCTCGTCCGGCGGGACCGGCGTGGCCACGTACACGGCGTTCACGCCCTGCGCCCGGAACGCGGCGTTGTGGATCCGGGGGGAGAGGGAGTGCTCGACCGGGTGGCCGAGAAGGGTGACGACCTGCGTCTTGGCGTCAATGGGCACAGGTGGAACTCAATCTTGTTCGAGGCAAACGGTCCGCCAGGCCAGTTGCTGCCCGGTGCGTTAGAACGTTGGAACGTTAAACGCACCCCTTTCAAGGTGTGCTCAAATGTCCCCTATTTCGGCCTCCTGACGCTTGGAACGTCCGCTTCGCTCCCGGTCCCAGGCTATCTTTTCGTCGGTCTCCTTCGGAGACGTACGACAAACACGTCCCGAAGGGACCGAAGAAGACATAGCCGGGGACCACTTGCGTCCCCGGCGTAGGGCCAGCTACGCTGGTACCAATCAGAATTCCGCAAGACCTTGAAAAGGGTGGAACGTTAAACGTTATAACGTTCAATGCACACACGCCTAGAGGCTATTTGAAAATTATCGTTCGAAGCAGTCATTCCCTACTTTAGCGGAGAAGAGCGACCTCGAACCGGAGATTGAGCGACCAAATTCTCCAAACTCAGGGATCCGTACCGGGAAAATTGTACCCAGTCAGGTATTTTCAAATAGCCTCTTACTGAATGTCGATCTGGCGCGGCTTCACCGACTCGGCCTTCGGCACGGTGACCGTCAGCACGCCGTTGTCGTAGCTGGCCTCGATGTTTTCGGCATCCACCGTGCGGGGCAGGGTAAAGGCGCGACGGAACTGCCCGAAAGAGCGCTCCACGCGGACGAACTCCTCATCCGCGTCGGCGCGTTCGGTCGTCCGCTCGCCGCTCACGACCAACTCGTCGTCCTGGTAGCTGATCGTAATGTCGTCCGGGCTCATGCCCGGCAGGTCGAGGTGGAGGCGGTAGTTGTCCCCCGTCTCGACCAGGTCCATGCGGGGACGCCACACGGCCTGCTGCGAGGAACTTTCCTGGTTCTCCCCGCGGGAGGGGAAGAAGCGGTCGAAGACGCGGTCGATTTCGCTCTGAAGGTCGTTCAGGTTTCGGTCTCGGGTGCGGGTCAAGCGAGTCATGACTGGATGGAGAAGGTTCGTGCTAGAGGCTTGTGAGAAACCGGGAGCGTTCCCTGTGGGAAGGACCCCCGTCCTGCATACTCACTTCCCCAAAGAATCAATATCGATACCATCCAGAATCACTCCCAATATCTCCTGTCAGTTCGACGGAGCAATCGGACGAGGTGACACGCCTCGGGAAGCGTCCCGAAATTGTGGCAACACAGAAGCCGGGGCCCCTGTCAGGGCGACAAGCGGGGCCCGGCCCGCTGTGCCAACACGTCTGATGGGGAGGAGGTCAGCAGGAGGCCGGGAGGATCGTCCCCTCGGCAGTGCCGAACCCGATCCGGTACCCGTCGCCTTCCGCGTAGCCCCGCAGGATCACGCGGTCGCCGTCTTCGAGGAACGCGCGGGTTTCGTCGCCGGGCAGGGGCACCGGCTTCTCCCCGCGCCACGACAGCTCCAGCATGCTGCCGTAGCTGGCCTCGGTGGGGCCGCTGATGGTGCCGGAGGCCAGAAGGTCGCCGGGCTGGGCATTGCAGCCGTTGATGGTGTGGTGGGCCAGTTGCTGCCGCATCGTCCAGTAGAGGTGCTTGGTGTTGCTGCGGCAGATGGTGTGCGGCTCCTCCATGGCGGGGGATTGGAGGTCGACCTCCAGGGTAATGTCGTAGGCCGCATCGCCCTCGCCCTGCAGGTAGTCGAGCGGCTCGGGGGCCTGCTCGGGGCCCGGTACGCGGAAGGGCTCCAGGGCCGCCATGGGGACGATCCACGGCGAGACGGTGGTGGCAAAGCTCTTGCCCAGGAACGGGCCGAGGGGTTCGTACTCCCAGCCCTGGATGTCGCGAGCGCTCCAGTCGTTGACCAGGGCCATGCCGAAGATGTGGTCGTCCGCCTCGTCGATGGAGATGGGCGTGCCGAGGTCGTTGCCGGGGCCAACGAAGAAGCCGGTTTCGAGCTCAAAGTCGAGCAGTTGGGTGGGGCCGAAGACGGGCGGTTCGTCGTCGTTCGGACGGGTCTGGCCGCAGGGGCGGCGCACGTCCTGGCCGCTCAGGATGACGGAGCTGGCGCGGCCGTGGTAGCCCACGGGGAGGTGCAGCCAGTTGTCCTTCAGGGCGTTCTCGGCGCCCCGAAACATGGTGCCCACATTGGTGGCGTGCTGCTTTGAGGAATAGAAGTCGGTGTAGTCGCCGACGTCGACCGGCAGGTGGAGCGTAACGTCCGACTGGGAATGGAGCACCTGCTCGCGGAGCGACGGGTCGTCGCGGAGTTCGGGGGTGTCGTCGCGGAGGAGCGTCTGGATCTGCGTCCGCACGGCCGACCAGGCGGAGGCGCCGAGGGCCATGAAGGCGTTCAGGGTCGGCTGGGCAAAAGGACGGGTCTCGTGGATCTCAGGAGTGTCGAAGACGCCCTCGTCGTTGAGTACGGCCAGGTCGAGCACATGGTCGCCGATGGCCACGCCCACACGGGGGACGGACGTGTTCGGGGGCGTGAAGACGCCGTACGGAAGATTCTGGATGGGGAATGGGTGGTCGGCGTCGACCTCAAGGAAGGAGGAGAGGGAGGGATCGGGCATGCGATTGGGAATTTGGTGAGTTGGTGGGTTGGTGAGTTGGTGGGTTGGTGAGTTGGTGGGTTGGTGAGTTGGTGGGTTGGTGGGTTGGTGAGTTGGTGAGTTCGTGAGTTAGTGGGGGGTTAGAGGAGTTCGAGGTCGCGGAGGTGGTCGATGGGTTCTTCGAAGCTGCAACTGCCGAAGGAGAGGGCGAACGTGTCCCGGATGTGCTTGACGCCCTCGAGGGAAACAGTAAGGTCACGCCAGGCGAAGGTGTCTTTCAGAAACCGGAAGTTGTTCGCCGTCTCCTCGCGAAGGATGGCTTCCACGTCGGAGGCATCGAGGGTGTGCTCGGCGGCGAAAACCGCGGCGGCGAAAATGTTGAGGAAGCCGTGCATTTCCGTGTCCATCCCATCGTCGTAATGTCGGACGGGATGGTGGAGGCCCGCCGTGGCTTTGAACGGAATGCCGGCGTCGCGGGCCGCCACGATGAGGGCCGCGACGTCGGCGACGGCGGGAACGTCAGTCGGCTCCGCGCCGCCGCAGCGTACCTTCAGGCCGATGCGGGTGCGGGCGGGCACGGCCTGCCGGCTGTTGTGCTCGGCCACGGCGGCACAGAGGGTCGGAAGTTTCTCCACCGCGTCGCTCCGCATGGGGACCTCCAGAAAGAGGTCGAGCTTCGCTGTTCCGGCCGTCACAAGCGTGCGGTCGAGGGCCTCCAGGAACGACGCCTCATCCGCTCGGGAGCTGCCCACGAGGGCCTCGGGGAGGGGAACTTCCATGACGTCGACGTGTCCGTCGCCACCGTGATCCTCCTCGAAGGTCTCGATGACCTCCAGGTCTCGCTCGAAGGCGTCGAGGAACGTCTCCGTCGTGGCCCCCCCGGTGCCGAGCACCGAGAAGAGAAACGGATCGCCGTCCTTAAAGAGGCCCCGGTAGGTCGTCAGGTCGGGCAGGCGGCGCACCGGAATTACGAAGCGGGACAGCATCCACGCCTCCTCGTCCCGGCGGTATTCCGCGTAATTCTGGAGGGCGCGGTGGAGCGACAAGTCCGCCGGGGGGAAGAGTCCGGCGTAGTCCACGATCTCGTGGAGGAGCGTCCGCAGGCTTGGCGTGACGAGCGAGTCGGAGGGATCGGGCGATTCCATTTCCATAAAACAAGCGGGACACAGATGAGGGACGACGTCGTCCAGGGGACGGCCGCCAGGCCAATCCCCAAGAAAGCAAAGCGGAGGAGCAGTTACAACGGAGCCGTCTATGAGTTGTACAGAGCGAGAAATCAGGAATGAAAAACGGAAACGTATTCACTGCCATGGTCATTCCTGTGACACCGCTTCCGGGACCGGAGCACAAAACCAGCCGCCTGACAGGTGAATGCTAAACGGCGCCTGTCCATGCGCCCCCGTTGATTGAACCCGTTGATTGAAGAGTTTCCATCATGACGACGCGAGAATCAACGCTCTCCGCACTTGTTTTGGGCATCCTTGGACTGTTGACGCTTACGGGGTGCTTGGCCGGGAATCCGAACATGGGGGCGGCCAAAAGCGCCATGGACCGAAAAAACTACGAGCGGGCCTTGGCTCACGTAAAGAGGGCACTTGCGCAGGATTCGACCAATGCGAAGGCTTACATGATGAAGGCGCGGATTCTGCGACAGATGGCCGACACGACGACTCCGGCTGAGAAGTACGAGGAACTCCACAGGCGGGCTCATGAGGCAGAAGAGAAGGCAATTAAGTTTGATCCAAGCGTGTACGAGAAAATAAGGAATCAGCGCGAGCTGGCGTACATCCAGGAGTTTCAGCAGGGAGTCGAAGCCTTCGACAAAGCCCGAAGAACCGAGTCGGGAGACCAGTTCCGGCGCGCCGCGGCTTACTTCGGGGCCGCAGGTACCATCCAGCCGGACTCGACCGATCCGATCCTGAATGAAGCTTTTGCCCGGCTTCGGGCGGCCCGATTCGCAGAAGGGGAGGCGGCCGCAGAGCAGATGAGTGAGGTCATCCCAATCTTGGAGCGGTACATTGAAAAGGAGGAAGAGCCGACGAAAAATGCGTACACCATCCTGGCGCAGTTGTACCGTCAAGACGATCAGTTGGAGAAGGTCATCGACCTCGCCGAAGCGGCCATTGAGGATCTATCGAGTCGGCCTCTCCACTTTCGCATTCAGGGGACGAAGGGCGTCAAGTACGCCGGCACCATTGAGGTGGGGAGGGCGTCGCGAAGCGTCGAGGGGACGGTTCCCGATCGGATTCAGCTGTCGACCCGTCGAGGAAGAATCGCGGGGAGCTTCACCAAGGACGAAAGTGGGAAGCGGCAGACGCAGAGCCGTCTGCGGGTGAGCCTCTACGCAAAAGGAACGGAGGTGGCCTCCGGCCAGACCACCTCGTCCTCGGATTCCGTGAAGGTGTCGGCGAACCTTTCGGACGTGACCCCCCTCGCCGAGCTGCAAAACTACCGTCTCAATGCACTCAACCGGGCTGGTGAGACCAAGCGGGCGATGCAGGCCTACCGGGAACGGACTCGGGAAGCCCCGAATGACGCGATCTACCGGTATAATTACGGCTCGTTGCTGTTGAAGGCCGGCCGGTACGACGAGGCCATCGAGCAGTTGAAGAAGGCAGTGGAGCTTGACTCCAAGGATCCGAAGAAGCAGTACAACCTCGGCGTGGCCTACCTCAACAACGGCTTGGCGCTTCGGGACAGTCTCGCGGCGCTACGAGACGCCCTATCGCAGAAAGACCGCACTCCGACGGAGGAGGAGCGGAGGCGGGTAAAGAAGCTCGATCAACAGCGCCTGGAGCTCTTCAAAAAGGCCATTCCTCCCCTAGAACGGGCGCGTCAACTGAGCGCTCGAAACGGAACATATCACCAGAAGGCGTGCTCGGCCCTCTTTCAGGCCTATGTCCAGACCGAGCAGACCGAGAAGGCCCAGCAGGTCAAGAAATGTGCGGCCCAGACGGACGCGTCCCTCGGTGTAGACAGTGCAGAGAAATCGGGCCCCGAGACGGAGCAGAGCGGGGTAAATCCGAACCAGCTGTCCGAGACCGACGCCTCGACGGGGGAGAAACCGCGACGGTTCAGATTGTCGTGCAGAACCGAGGAGACGGGTCCGCTCGTGAGGTGCGAGCCCGGGTCCAGTCTGAGGCGCACCGTTTCCTCTCGTACCCCAAGTCAGTTCCGTTTGGGATGGGGGCCCTGGAGTCTCGGAGACAGAGCAACTCCGCATTCAGGCCGACCGCAATGACGATTGACGGCTTACGGTTGCTGAGATGAAGGCGTATTTGACGGACGAGAACGAAGGCATGTCCTACTACTCCCGCCGTGTACATCAGCGGATGCAGCTGCCGCAGGTGGTGAATTCCGGAGGGGACCAGGTGTTTGGTGCGATATGGGAGGGAGGGGGCGACGCAGAAAAACGAGTAGTACAAACGGGGAAGTTCACGAAGGGCTTACGGGCTCGTCTTGCGTTGCCCCTCTGTGCCTTGTACCATACTAAAAGTGAGTCTGGGGCGTACGCTTGATCGGATCGGCGAGCGCTTCAGTAATTTTCCAGATAATCGCACCCCACCCAGCACGCGCCGCTTTGACTGTACGTGCACTCTTTTTGGGGAAAAGATAGATGTTCGAAAACGCTCTCGTAGGATGCGGTGAGAGTGAAGCCTTCTTGCAGAAAGCCCACGGATGTTTTCCCATACATCCTCTGGCGTCCCCTAAGGCTGAAACGAACATACCTATTGCGGTAGGAGAACCTTCTTGAGAACGTTCGTCCTGATTTCCACGATCTTAGCGTAATCCTGCTCTTTTGACCATGTCAAAACCAAGGCGATCAGCGTTCTTTGCACTTTTTTTGGGTAGTCTCGGGCTTTTGGCGCTTTCGGGCTGCTCGGCCGGAAATCCGAACATGAGTGAGGCCGAAACTGCCATGAAGAAGCAGAACTACAAGCGGGCCCTGGCAAACATAGATACGGCTATTGCCCGGGACACAGCTAACACAAACGCGAAGGCCTATATGATGAAGGCCCGGATCTTACGCCAGATGGCCGACAGCACGATGCCCCTGAAGAAGTACAGTAAACTTCACGAGCGGGCGTACAAGGCGGAACAGAAAGCGATCGAAATCGACCCGGGGAAGCGTAGTTCGATAAAGGCCCAGCGCTTGCTCACGTATCGTCAGAAAATCAGCAAGGGAGCGAAGGTGTTCAATCAGGCCGCCAAGTCGGGTTCGAAAGAGGACTACTTGAGGGCGGCTGCTCTCTTTAGTGCTGCAGGAGCGGTCCGTCCAGACTCAACTGCTCCAATACGGATGGAGGCCTTTTCCCGTATTCGAGCAGCTGAGAATCAGAAAGAAATGAAGAAGGTGATTCCTCTTCTGGAGGAGTATATCAAGAAGGCTAAGCGGCCTACAAAAAACGTGTACACGATTCTGGCGCAGCTATACCTCCGAGAGAAACAGCTGGAGAAGACCATCAACCTCACCGAAAGGGCCATTGATGACCTGTCGAGTCGGCCCACCCATTTCCGCATTCAGGGGACGAAGGATGTCAAGTACGCCAGCACCATCGAGGTCGGTGGCTCGTCGCGGAGCGTCGAGGGGGCGATTCCCGATCGAATCAAACTGTCGACCAGTCAAGGAAAGGTTTCGGGGCGCTTTACCAAGAAAAAAGGCGGCAATCTGCAGACGAAGGGGCGTCTGCGAGTAAGTCTCTACAAACAAGGAACGGAGGCAGCCTCCGGCCAGACTCAGTCGCCGTCGGATACCGTGAAGGTGTCGGCAAATCTCTCGGAGGTAACCCCCCTTGCCGATTTGCGAAACCTCCGCATCAACGCCCTCAACCGGACGGGTGACACCAAGCGGGCGATTCGGGCCTACCGAAAACGGATCAAGAAAAAACCGAATAACGCCACATACCGGTATAATTACGGCTCGTTGCTGTCGAAGGTCGGCCGGTACGACGAGGCCATCGAGCAGTTGAAGAAGGCGGTGGAGCTTGACCCCAAGGATCCGAAGAAGCAATATAACCTCGGCGTGGCCTACTCGAATAGAGGGAAAGCCGTACATGATAGTCTTTTGGTCCTCAGGGATTCGGTCCGCTCCTTCGGCGAAATTGCGGAAAAAGAGGGCCGGGCGCCTACCAAGAAGGAGAGAAAGATTGTTAACAAGTTAAGCCAAAAGATCAAGGTGCTGGCTAAGAAAAAGCGAACGCTTTTCAAGAAGGCCATTCCGCCCCTTGAACGAGCGCGACGAGACAGTCAGTACCGTCAGCGTGCGTGCTCTGCGCTCTTGCAGGCGTACGTGCAGACTGAGCAGATGAAGAAGGCCCAGAGCGTCAAGAAGTGTGCGCAGCAGAGTATGAAGGGCGACGGGGGAGGCAGCTAAGCTGCGCTGACGCGTCCGGAGGCGCCTGGTTTCGGGTTTTAGGCCTTCGTCTCATTGCCCCGGGCCTCCGACTGGAGGCTCGGGGCTTGGTATGTTGGGACGGCTGCTCTTCCGGAACTACTTTCGGGATAGGCCCCTTCCGCGGCGTCTGAATTCCATTCTGCCAGGGCTGTCGTCAAACCGACACTCGACACGGACTCCTCGATCCTTTCTTTCTCGTCATGCCAGATTCCTCCTCTTCCTCAGACGATTCCCCCGCCGAGGGCACGCACGGATTTGGCACGCGGGCGGTTCACGCCGGCCAGCAGCCCGATCCGTCTAGCGGTGCGGTAATGACCCCCATCTATCAGACCTCGACGTACGCCCAGGAGGCCCCCGGAAAGCACAAGGGGCACGAGTATTCGCGGGTGTCCAATCCCACCCGCACGGCCCTCGAAGGCAACCTTGCGGACCTAGAGGGGGCCGAGCACGGCATCGCCTTTAGCTCGGGCGTGGCCGGCATCGACGCCATCGTGAAGAGCCTGCGGCCCGGCGACCACATCGTGGCGACGGACGACCTGTACGGAGGGACCTACCGGTTGCTGCGAGAGGTTTTCGAGCCCCTCGACATCAGCACCTCGTTCGTGGACATGAGCGAGCCGGACGCCGTGGCGGACGCCTTCACCGACGCCACGGCGCTTCTCTGGATTGAGACGCCGACGAACCCCCTCATGCGTGTGGTCGACGTGGAGGCCCTCTGCGAACGGGCCCACGCCCACGACGTGACAGTGGCGGTAGACAACACCTTCGCCACTCCGTACCTCCAGCAGCCTCTCTCCCTCGGCGCGGATCTCGTGCTCCACTCGGCCACGAAGTATCTGGGCGGCCACTCCGACCTCATCCTCGGGGCCGTATGCACCAGTTCGGACGAGTGGGCCGAAAAGCTGCGCTTTCAGATCAAGAGCACCGGGGCCGCGCCGGGCCCCATGGACTGCTTCCTGACGCTCCGCGGGACCAAGACGCTCCATCTGCGCATGGAGCAGCACTGCTCCAATGCCCGGCGGCTCGCTCAAATGCTGAATACACACGAAAAGGTAGGCCGCGTGCGATACCCCGGTCTTCCGTCCCATCCCGGCCACGCCCTCGCGCAGAAACAGATGTCGGACTACGGCGGCATGATCTCGTTCGAGCTCGTCGACGACGAGATGGACAAGGCGCTCGCCGTTCTGGATGCCGTCGAGGTCTTTACCCTTGCCGAAAGTCTGGGCGGCGTTGAGAGCCTCATCGAACACCCGGCGTCCATGACCCACGCGTCCATCCCGGCCGAGGAGCGAGAAAAGATCGGCCTCACCGACTCCTTGATTCGCCTCAGCGTGGGCGTGGAGTCGTTCGCGGATCTTCGGGAGGACCTCGACCACGCCCTGCGTCAGGTCTGAGGACTAGAGCTACCATCCCATTGTGCCCGGCCCCCCCTTGAAGGGGCCGACCACATCGTCGGTGATCCAGCCGCCGTAGAAGTCGCCTTCCTGGGCACGGGCCTCCTCGTCGCCGAGGTAACAAGCGTCTACCTTGCTGGCGTAGAAGGTAACGTAGTCTTGAAGGTCGGCGAAACGGTCGGTGGGATTTGGGTAGCCCCAGGCTGCACTTCGCGACGAACGGTCTCCCACCGTAACGGTGTAGTACACGGCGCGGCCCTTGAACTCACACATCGTCGTGCGCGACTCGCGCTCCAGGTACTCGGTCCCCACGTCTGAAGGCGGCAGATAGTAGACGGGCGGGTGGCTCGTTTCGAGGACGCGGAGGGCGTCGGTCGTGTTCGCAATCGTCGTGTCGTTAAAGATGACGCGGATGCGACGGTCCTCCGGTTCGAGGGCTGGCGGACGGGGGTAGTCCCAGACCGATTCCTGGTCGGGACCGGGTTCCTTAGGGGTCGGCATGACGAGCGAGGTGGATGCAGAAGGGAGTGACGCGTTTCCGTGCGTCGACCGATGAGGCAATGCGCGGACTCAGTCAGGAGCAGCCCCGTCACGGAGCCGACGAGTCATCGCGTCCCGATCTACCGTGCCCTTCGGCCGCTGGATCCAGTCGTCGGGGGAAATGCTGGTAACCTCCGCGAGACGAGGGCCGAGCGGGCCGAGAGCGTTCCGGAGGGCCTTCAGGGAGGGGCACTCGTCCGGCGGGCGGTCGGTGCAGAGGGCGAGGGCCAGGTCTGTGCTGTCCGGGGTGTAGAGGAGCGCGTCGTGGAGGAAGGGGTACTCACTCGTAAGCCGTCCTTCCCACGCCCCTGCCCGCACGAGACGCCCGTTGGACAGCTTGAAGGCGGTGTCCGTGCGGCCTTCGAAGAAGAAGTCGTCCCCCTCTCGCCGCACGAGGTCGCCGGTGTGGACCGTCCGGTCCGGGTTGAGCCGATCCAGTCCTTCGTGCCGCCGCCAGACGCCGACGCAGGCGTTGGGGCCCTCGAACAGCAGCTCCCCGTCGTCCGCCACCGTCACGGTGCAGCCGAGGGGACGGCCCAGGTAGTTTGCCGCCCAGCGGCCCGGTGGGCCGAGCGTGATGCCGGGTGCCGCCTCCGTTTGGCCGTATCCCACCCGCAGGCGCGTCTCCGACAATCGGTCGGCGAGGGGGCCGGAGACCGGCGCCCCCCCCACGATGCCGCCGTGCAACTGATCCAACAGCGCGGGACCGCCCTCCTGCTCCAGCAGGCGCTCCACCGTCAGGGGCACCGCCGAGAGGTGCGTCGCCCCCCATTCGTCGCCCAGCTGGATCAGCGACGACGGATCCCGTCCGCCCTCGGGGTCCCGAATCAGCTCGGCCCCGGCCAGGAGCGCCGGGAGGAGGTCCAGCACCAGCCCGAAGGCGTGCGACCAGGGCAGCACCGACAGGACGCGGGCGCGGTGGAGCGTGAGGTGCGGAAGGTGGCTCGCCACGACCGACAGCACGTTGCGGTCGGAGAGGGCAATCCACCGGGCGAGTTGTGTGGTGCCCGAGGTGCGCAGCAGGAAGCGCACGGCGGGCGTACGCTCGGTGTCGGCGGGACGAAGCGCGTCGGGGGCAGTGCTCGGGCCCGCGTAGCCGTTCGGGGTCCAGGTGTGCGAACCCGGGTTGGGGGCAACGGCGCCGCGCGCGTCGAGGGCGTCGCACAGTTTCTCGACGTCGTCGTCGGGCCGGGTCAGGGCGACGGTGACGCCCTCCCAGAGCGCCGCCACGAGGACCTGCACGAAGACGGTAGAGGGCGGGAAGGCCATCACCAGCCGATCGCCGGGCCGGAGCGATGCGTCGCGAAACGCTCCCGTCCACAGCCGTGCACCGGTCCAGAGAGAGCCGGCCGGCGTAATGGCGTCGTTCTCGATCACCGCCGGCAGCCCCTCGTCGCGGAGTCCGTCGTACAGCAGCGGGTGCCACGGATTCGGATCGGGGACGGCGCCGGGCTCCGGGCAGTCTTCGAGGGCGTCCTGGAGCGCCTCCACGATCTCTGGCTGGGCCGTGGGGACGGGGCACGTCGGTCGGTCCGGTCGGGGAGGGGACACCTCGGTGGGCATGGAGGGAGCGGCGGCAGTCGGGGCAAGTGGGAGAGCCCGATCACTATTCGTCGGAGGCGGCTCGGGCCCGTTGCTCGCGCTCGGCGTACAACTCCTCAAGCTGGTCGGTCATGTTCTCCAGCATGTGGAGGACCCGTTCGGGATCGTCCAGTTCCGCCAGCAGCTCATGCTGCTGCGTCAGTTTCTCCACGTGCTCTCTCAAGTCCCGGACCTCCCCCACGACCGCCTCCGGATCGGTGATCGAAAGCACATCCATCAACTCCTCCCATTGAGACTGATACCAGTCGAGATCGCGTTGCGAAGAAGCCGGGTCGGACATGGGGAGACTGCAGTGTAGAACGGACGATGATGCACGGAACGCGGATTGGGCCCATGCGGATCATTGCCCTACACCGGTCCCGCAGTGATTGTGCCCGATGTCCTGGGCCGTTCGGGGACGGGTCAGTCTGATTCAAGGGTGTCGATCAGGTCCTGTAGCTCTCCACGGAAGCGGCCCGCGAGGGCCTGCGCCTTGTCCTCGGTCTCGGCCTCCGTGTAAACCCGGAGAATGGGCTCGGTGTTGGAGGGGCGCATGTGGACCCAGGACGCATCGAAATTGATCTTGAGGCCGTCGAGGGTGGACTGCTCCTCGCCGTCGTAGTGCTCGGCCAGCGTTGAGAGGAGCCGGTCGGGGGCCACGTCGGGGAGCGGGAGGTTCTCCTTCGCCATGGCGTAGTGGGGCAGGTTGTCGTGGAGGGTGCCCAGGGTGCGGCCCGTATCGGCGAGGTGCTGGAGGAGGAGGGCCGTACCGGCGAGGGCGTCGCGGCCATAGTGCAAGTCGGGGAGGATGACGCCGCCGTTGCCTTCCCCGCCCAGAATTGCGTCGACCTCTTTCATCCGTTCCACGACGTTGATCTCACCGACAGCCGAGCGGTGGACCGACTGACCATGCCGGGCAGCTACGTCGTCAATGGCCCGGGAGGAGGAGAGGTTGGTGACGAACGGACCTTCGCGGTGCCGCCAGAGGAAGTCTGCCGCGAGGACCTGGGTGAGCTCTTCGAGAACGAACCGACCCTGCTCGTCGACGAGAGCGAGGCGGTCGGCGTCCGGGTCCACGGCGAGGCCCAGGTCCGCGTCGTGTTCGGGCACGGCGGTCGTCAGTTCGGTGAGGTGATCCGGGCGCGGCTCGGCGGGGTGCGCAAAGGTGCCGGTCGGCTCGCAGTGGAGGCAGTGCACGTGCTCCTCGGCCACGCCCAGGCGGTGGAGGAGGCGCGGAAGGGCCACGCCGCCCACGGAATTGATGCCGTCGACGACCACCGACAGGTTCTGCGCGGCAATCTGCTCGGGATGGATAAGGTCGAGGGCCAGAATCTCGTCGATGTGGTTGGGGAGGGCATTCTGGTGTCGGAGGCTGCCCAAGGTCTCGTACGTCACGGGGCTTGCCTCCGCGGCGTCCGCCATTTCGATGACCGTTTCCCCCTGGGCCGGGGTCAAGAACTCGCCCCGCTCGTTAAGCAGCTTGAGGGCATTCCATTCCTCCGGGTTGTGGGAGGCGCTCATGACGATGCCGCCCGCGGCGTCTTCCCGGAGCACGGCCATCTCGACGGTCGGGGTCGGCGCAAGGCCCAGGTCGACCACGTCGCACCCCATCCCGCGCAGTGTACCGATGACGACCTGTGCGTAGGCCTCCCCGGACGGCCGGGCGTCGCGACCGATGACAATGCGTGAAGGGCGCCCCTCGGCCTCGGCGCGCTGGTGGCACCACGTGCCGAAAGCCCCCGCGTATCGGGTGAGCGTGGAGGGATCGAGGCCGTTCCCGACAATGCCGCGGATGCCGGAGATGGACGCGATGAGGGTGTCGTCTGAAGCCATGACGGAAGAGGATTCCGTAACGATATCGAGTGTGGAGAACGACGTGCAGCCGAGGGCATGCAACACCTTGCAAGGCGTAGGAAAGCTCCCAACAATAGTTCCGTTTGCGCCCTCTTTACGGAACCGGGCGCGCCCCCTCCCGTGGGAGAATCACCCCTATGTTAAGAATGGACCGTCCCTGTAGAGACGTCTCGGAGGGACGTCTCTGCAACGGGCTAGATCCCTGTTTTTCAAAGAACCTTTACCGTCGTGTCCCCCGCTCGTCCCCGCCACGCCGACTGGACCTGGCGCCGCCGATTTTCGGTGGCCACGGTTCTCACCACGGTCCTCTTGTTGTCCTGGGGCGGAGTGGTTACCAGCATCGGCGCGGGCATGGCGTTTCCGGACTGGCCCACCTCGCTTGGCTCCTACAACCTGCTCAATCCCGTGGACGGATGGTGGCAGGTGCCGGCCTACCTGGCGGAGCACGGCCATCGCCTCATCGCCAGCCTGGTAGGGATGCTCACCGTCACGTTGGGCGCGTGGACATGGTGGGCTGACCCGCGCGCCTGGATGCGCAAGTTGGGGCTCGGCGCCGTTGTGCTCGTGGTGGCCCAGGGCATCCTTGGCGGCCTTCGCGTCCTCTGGGTCTCGCTCAACCTCGCCATGATTCACGCCTGCGTCGCGCAGCTCTTCTTTGCGGTGCTCGTGGCGATGACACTCTTCGTGACCGACACGTGGCGGCATCGCGACGGCGTGCTGCCGGATACCGGGGGGGCCGCTCGCCTGCGGGGATGGTCCTACGCGGCCGCCGTCGTGATTTACCTGCAGATCGTGCTCGGGGCGCTGCTGCGGCACCCAGGAGCGGGCATGTCCGGGGGGTACACAGCATTGCATGCAACGGGAGCATTCGCAGTGGTCGGAGTCGTCTTCGGGGTGCTCGTGCTGGCGGAGAAGCACTTTGACGACCGGCCGACGGTCCGCCGCACGGCCTGGGTGCTGACGGGGGCGATGGGCCTCCAGTTTGCGCTCGGGCTTGCGTCACTGCTCCTCACGCTGTACGAACCATCGGGCCAAGGAAGTGTCGTGGCGTACGTGGTGCTCACTGTGTCCCACCTGGTGGTGGGGGCGTTGCTGTTTGGCACGTCAATCGTGATGGCCCTACTCGTGTCGCGGAAACAAGTCTCCTCGCCCCCCCAAGAGACGACTAGCCGGTCCTCAACGGACGTCTCGGAACCGATGCTCGCCGGAACGGAAGCGTAACTGTTGCCTGCGGTCCCTTTCCGCTGTTCTTCTCGCCTGGTGTGTCCTGCTCATGGAGTCCCCGCCCGACGGGTCGTCGGATTCGCCCGTGGCCGTGACGGCCACCCGCACTACCGCCGACGCGCAGGCCTCATCGCGTTCGGCGGGGGCGGTGCTCCAGGACTACCTCCTGCTGGCCAAGCCCGAGATCTCGTCCGTCGTCACCCTCTCGGCGTTCGCGGGATTTCTCGTCGGCTCTCCCGCCGGACTCGACGGGGGGACGTTGTTCTGGGCCATGCTCGGGACGGCCCTCTGTGCCGGAGGCGTGGGCATGCTCAACCACGTCTTCGAGCGCCGCTACGACGCGCAGATGAAACGCACGGCGGATCGCCCGTTGCCCGACGGGCGCGTAGATCCGGATCGGGCGCGGGACGTGGGCGTGCTCCTGGTCTGTGCGGCGGTCGGGGTTCTGTGCCCGCTCGTCAACGCCCTCACGGCCGTCCTCGCGGCGCTGACGGCCGTGCTCTACCTCTTCGTCTACACGCCCCTCAAACGCGAAACCAAGTGGAATACGCTGATCGGCACGGTGCCCGGGGCCCTGCCGGCGCTCGGCGGATACACCGCCGCCACAGGTCACCTCGGCACGGGCGGCTGGGCGATGTTTGGCATCCTCGCGGCCTGGCAGATGCCCCACTTTCTGTCTCTTGCGTGGATGTACCGCAAGGACTACGAACGCGGCGACTACGCCATGCTGCCGGTGGTGGAGCCGGACGGCGATTCGACGGCGGCTCAGATGATCGGCTTTGCGGCCCTGCTCGTCCCCGTAAGCGTGCTTCCCGTCCTCACCGGGGCCGCGGGCTGGATCTACGGCGTCGGCGCGGTGCCGCTTGGACTGTGGTTCTTGTGGACGACGATCGTGTTCAACGGGGAGCGGACGGGGCAGAAAGCACGGCGCGTTTTGAAGGCATCGGTCCTCTACATCCCGGCCCTCGTGGCGCTTCTGCTGGTGGACTGGTTCGTCTGATGCGTATTGCGTCGTCCGCCGCACCGCTCCACGATTAACCAATGAGATGCAAATGACCACGCCCGCCGTTGACATTCAGGAGGTGACGCACCGCTACGGGGACCACTGTGCCCTGCGCGACGTCACGCTGCGGGTCGAGGCGGGGACACTCTACGGCCTGCTCGGGCCCAACGGCAGCGGCAAGACGACCCTTTTCCGCATCCTCGCGACCC
>JBDGQN010000201.1:0-8050 GCA_042219055.1 Salinibacter sp.
CGGACACCCCGAACTCGACCGGCTTCCCGTTGAGCGTCCGCTTGAAGACGAGGGCACTGTAGCAGAGGGGGCAGAACGTGACGGCCACCGGGGTGCCCGCGATCCGGTCGTTCACGATCTCGTGGTGCGTCAGAATCTGGAGCGGGTAGGCCCGGGCCGTGCCGCCGTGTTCGAGAAGAATCACCGGCTCCTCCGGTGCGATCCAGTCGCTCGCCGCCCCGACGGAGACGAACGACGGGTCGTCGATGGATGGGATTCCGTCCTTCGGGGCCCCGGCCTTCAGCTCCGAGAGGGCGATGCTGTGTGTCGAAACATCGGTGTCGAACTGCTGGAGGGCGCGGGGCGCGTCCGACGGCAGGGACGACTGGGCCCGGCTCGTGGGGACGTTGGCGATCAGCCCGCCGCCGACCAGGCCCAGCGTCAGCACGAAGAGGAGGGACCGAGTCATGGGACGTCGGGGATTTTCTGGGAAAATGGAGAGCGGAAGGCGCACGAATTCCGAGGGTGGGGCGTCGCGTTCAAGCACTTGGAGGCATTCGGACGGGGAGCGTTACACGCGGACCCCGTCGTCGCTGTCCCTGACGGGAGGGCCCGGATACTGCAACGAGACGAGGCGTTGCGATTTCTCCGTCTCCCGCTCCCCCACAACCCGCCCGTCCCCGCCATGACCAGTACTCTGCGCGCCGAGTCCATTGATGGCACTCTGTCGGGGGCGCCCTGTAACAATGGAGGACGTACTTCAACCCCCGCATGGGAGTGCTCACTGCCTCTCTTCGCTGGGCCGACCACCATCCCCGCTTCGTTCACTGCTCCCCCCGCGTTCCATGCTCAATGCCCTCGCCCGCTACGCCGACTGGCTCCACCTGCAGTGGCCCGCCGGCACGCCCGAAAAACTGCCCAAGGTCGACGACCACTTCCGCACCAACGTCGACGGCGTGTACGTCGTGGGGGACCTGGCGGGCGTGCCGCTGCTCAAGTTCTCGGTCGACGGCGGCGCGCGGGCTGTGCAGGACATCGTCACGCAGGGCATCGATCCGGTGGAGCCCGAGGACGAAGACGGCCCCTACGATGTGGTGATCATCGGCGCGGGGGCCAGCGGCATGGCCGCGGCCCGCAAGGCGGAGACGAATGGGCTCTCCTACTGCGTCCTGGAGTCGCAGCGCCGGTTTGCCACCATCAAGGACTTCCAGGCCGGAAAGCCGATTTATACCTACCCGGAGGAGATGACGCCGGAGAGCGACATCGAGGTGACGGCGCAGGTGAAGGAGGCGCTCGTCGATGAACTGGAGGCGCAGACCCGCGACATTCCGGTGCGACACGCAGAGGCCGAGCACGTCGAGCAGGAGGGCGACGGGCACGCGGTCGTGACGGCGGACGGCACTCGCATTCGGGGACAGCGCGTGATCGTGGCCATCGGGCGGAGCGGCAACTTCCGGAGTCTCGACGTGCCCGGCGAGGACAAGGACCACGTGCAGCACCGCCTCCTCGACCCCACCCGCTGCTGCGACGAGCAGGCCCTCGTCATCGGCGGCGGTGACTCGGCGGCAGAGGCGGCCATCGCGCTGGTCGAGGAGGGGGCCGACGTCACGCTCTCCTACCGGCGCGACGAGTTCGTGCGGCCCAAGGAGGAAAACGTCGACCGCCTCTACGAGCTCGCGACGTACGCCGAGGGGGACGGCTCGCTGACCCTCAAGATGCCGACCGACGTGGAGGAGATTCGGGACGACGAGGTGGTGCTCTCCAACGAGGAGAACGAGACGGAGACCGTCGAGGCCCGTCACGTCTTCGCGACGATCGGGCGGGAGGCCCCCCTTGACTTCTTCCGCCGCTCCGGCATCGAGCTGCGCAACGACTGGGGCGAGGTGCCGGACTCGCTTGAAAAAGCACTGTCGGGCCTGTCTTGGCTCAAGGACCTGCGGTGGGACCGCATCACGGCGTTTGCGGCGTTCTTTTTCTTCATGGTGGCCGTCTACAGCTGGAAGGACGGCGGCTGGGTGGGACAATGGGCGCAGGACACAGGATTCTTTCCGTTCGGCTGGTCGCCGGACACGAGCGGGACGGGGCTGTTCGACATCCTGCTCACCTCGATGCAGAAGCCGGGGTTCTACTACACGTTTGCCTACTCGGCATTGGTGGTCATTTTCGGGATCCGGCGCATTCGGCGGCGGAAAACGCCCTACATTAAGGTGCAGACGCTCACCTTAATGGGCATCCAGGTGTTGCCGCTCTTCATTTTGCCGGAGATTGTGCTCCCCTACCTCGGCGCCAACGGTCTGCTGCCGGTCGGTCTGCTCGACGCCCTTTTCCCCACCAGCGAGTACGCGGTGCACGGGCGCCAGTACTGGCGGGCATACGGCTTCATCCTGGCCTGGCCCCTCTTTATCTGGAATGTCTTCACCGCCGATCCGCTCTGGTGGTGGCTCGCCATCTGCTTCGTGCAGACGTTTATCCTCATCCCGGGCATGATTTACTTCTGGGGCAAGGGGGCGTACTGCGGCTGGATCTGCACCTGCGGGGCCCTGGCCGAGACACTGGGCGACGAGCACCGCGAGAAGATGCCCCACGGCCCGGGGTGGAACAAGCTGAACCTCGCCGGACAGGTCATCATGGGGCTGGCGTTTGCGCTGCTCATCCTGCGCATCGGGGGCTGGATCTGGCCCGGCAGCTGGGCCGCGGAGGCGTACCGGGCGGGGCTCTACGGCGGGGGGCTCGGGTTCGGCTACAGCTGGGTGGTGGACATTCTGCTGGCCGGCATGGTGGGCTTCGGGGTCTACTTCTGGCTCAGCGGGCGGTTCTGGTGCCGCTTCTTCTGCCCGCTGGCGGCCATCATGCACATCTACGCCCGCTTCAGCCGCTTCCGCATCCTGGCCGACAAGAAGAAGTGCATCTCCTGCAACGAGTGCACGAGCGTGTGCCACTACGCGCAGAAGGGAGAGCCGATGGACGATCCGGAGTGCGTGCGGTGCTCGGCCTGCGTGGAGACGTGCCCCACCGGCGTGCTGGAGTTTGGGCAGGTTGCTCCCAACAGCGGCGAGGTCATCCACCGCGACGCACTGGAGGCGTCGCTGACGCGCATCCAGGAGCATGAGAACGGCACTGAGGGGTCTGCCGCCGCGGCGTAATTGAGTTGTCCGCCACCGCGGCGCAGTTGAGCAGAGAGCTTGGATCGATGCGGCGGGCGAGGCGTATCAAAATTTTACCGCCATAAGCTGGTCCGGACACAGTCGTGCATGTGCCCGACGGATTCGACGCATGGCAGGTAGCGGAATCCCCGGTTTTGTCCTCGTTCGTTTTTTCCACCGTAATGACGTCCCCCAACCAGCAGGGCTCCAACCCGAACAAAGAACTGCCCCGGGACCGCCGGTCGGAGGCGCCTACCGGCCGATCGGACCGTGAGCGTGCGCTCCGCCGTGAGCGGGACCGACTGGAAGCCCTGTATTCGGGCCTGCCGAGTCCCGTGGTGCACTACGAGGTACAGGAAGGCCATGCCGTAGTGCGGGGTGTCAATGCGGCCTTCGAGCGGGTCTTCGGCCTGTCGGAGGGTGAGATTACGGGGCAGAACCTGGATGCCCTCATCACGCCGGACGATCAGGCCCGACAGGCGGAAGTGCTCACACAACGGACTGTCGAAGAGGGGAGTGTGCAGGCCGAGGTGGTTCGTGAGACGCAGGAAGGATCCCGGCACTTCCGACTCGATTCGGTGCTCTTCGACGAGGGAGAGCAGCCGGAGGGGTATGCAATCTACACCGACGTCACCGAGCAGAAAAAGCGCGAGCAGACGCTGAGGCGAGAGCAGGAGGCCCTGCGGGCAATGTATCGGATCACGGCCGATCAGGAGATCGACTTCGAGGAAAAGGTTCAACGGCTGGTGGATCTCGGGTGCGACTACCTCGATCTCCCGTACGGGTTTTTGGCTCGTATCTCGGACGGGACCCGGTGCATTGTTCGGGCGTCGGGGCAGCACGAACTGATTCAGGCTGGAGAGACCTGTCCGCTCGATCAGACCTACTGCCGAAAAACGATTCAGAAAGAGAACCCGCTGGTCATTCAGGACGCCCCCGCGGAAGATCTGGGGGAGGACCCGGCCTACAAGATGTTCAGTCTTGGGGCGTACATCGGGGTGCAAATTCTTGTGGACGGAGAATTGTATGGCACGCTCTGTTTTGCGGCCGGTGAGGTCCGGGACAAGTCGTTCACGGAGCGGGAGCGGACATTCGTGGAGCTGATGACCCGATGGATCAGCTACGAGCTGGAGCAGCGCCACGCTACGGAACAGCTCGAACGCCAAAACGAGCGGCTCGACAGCTTTGCAAGCCTCGTGACCCATGATCTTCGCAACCCGCTCAACGTGGCGAAGGGCCGTCTCGAACTCGCCCGAGACAAAGAGGACTGGAGTCACCTGGCGGCCGTCGGGCGCGCCCTCGACCGGATGGACGAGATTATCGACGATGTGCTGGCCCTCACCCGAGGCGGGCAGGACCTCGACTCCCAGGACTTGGAGCACTGCGACCTCGCTCGCGTGGCCGAGGAATGCTGGGAGCACGTCGACACGTCTGAAGCAACTCTCCAGATCGAAAGCGCCCCGATCGTGAAGGCCGGGGAGGGTCGTCTCCGGCAGCTTCTCGAGAATCTCTTCCGCAACGCCGTCGAGCACGGGGCCGACGACGTGACCCTTTGGGTGGGCGGTCTGGACGATGGGTTCTACGTGGAGGACGACGGGCCGGGCATTCCCCCGGAGCGACGGGACAAGGTGCTTGAGGCCGGGTACTCATCGGAGAAGGAAGGCACGGGGCTGGGGTTGAATATCGTTCAGACCATTGCGAACTCGCACGGATGGTCCCTGGACCTGACGAACGGGCGCGAGGGCGGGGCGCGATTCGAGATCCGGAGCGTGGACGTAGAACGTTGAGGACAGTCGCTCAGCCGTTCCCGGAAAAAGCCGGGACGTGATTCCGTGCAGACTGGTTGGATTCTTGCATTGTACCTCCCCGGGTCTTCGGCGCTGCCTCACTCACTGAATGCACCCACTTCATGTTCGTCGAGTCTGCTCTGTTCGGAAACGCCTATTTTCTGGGCTACCTCCTCGTGTTCGGAGCGGCGGCGGTGGCGTGTTCGATCGGAGCGGTTCGGGCCCGGCAGATTTCGGACATGGACACGCGGCACGGGCTCGTCGCTCTTCTGCTGACCAGTGGCGGCTGGGCGGCGACCCACGTGGGATATCTTCTCACGGCTGAGTCCGTGGCGAAACACATCTTCTACGTGTTGGGCCTTCTCGTCGGATTTGCGACCGTCTGGTCCTGGCTGTACTTCTGCTCCGCCTACACCGGTCGCTCGTTGCACCGAAACCGCACCATCTGGCAATTTGCTCTCGTCACGTATGGGATGGTGGCGTTGATAAAGCTCACGAATCCTCTCCACCACCTCTACTATACGTTCAGCCACACGGCGACGCCATTCCCCCACCTCACCGTCCGCCATCACCTCCTGTACTAGGTCATCATGGGGCTGTCCTACGCGCTGGCCATGGCGGGGTATTTTATGCTGGTGGAACTTTACACCCAGACCGGTAACGATACGAAACCGCTCTTCGGCCTCACGGCCCTCACGGCCCTGCCGGTCGTGTTCAACCTGGTCGGGTACGCCAATCCCTCGTTTCTCGACCTCACCCACGAGCCGCTCGGCGTGGCCGTCTTCGCCGTGGGCGTGCTCTTCGTCTACGTCACCGAGTTTCGGACTGTGCAGCTCACCGGGGGGCGCGATGATCCCGCAATTGCAGTGAGCCGGGACGGTCGGATACGCGACTACAACGACCCGGCCGCCGCTGTCTTTCCGGCGCTGGCGGAAGGTGGGGTGGGGCAGTCCTTCTCTGCTGTGCTGCCGGAGGTGGCGGAGGCTTTGGACCGCGAGCCGCCCCTCTTCGAACGAGATTCTGAACGAGACGAGGGGTCCCGCCCGCGCTACTACCGGGTGACCGAAAACCGATTCGGCACCCGCGGGGCCCAGCTGGGGCGGCTCATTTTGCTAGACGACGTTACCAAGCAGAAGGAGTACGAGGAACAACTTCGTGAGGCCAAGGAGGCGGCCGAGGAGGCCGACCGGCTCAAGACGGCCATGCTGGCCAACATGAGCCACGAGCTCCGTACCCCTCTCACGGCCATTACCGGCTACGCAGAAATGCTGGCGGACAGCCTGGACGGTCAGCCGGAAGTCTTCGCCGAAAAGATTCAGCACGGAGGGGATCGCCTCACCAGTACCCTCGATTCGGTGCTTGATCTTTCCGAGCTGGAGGCTGGGACTCGCGAACTGGAGTGTGAGCCCGTCGACCTGGCTGCCGTCACGGAAGAGGTGGCGCAGATGCACCGGCACACTGCGGAGGAGGCTGCCCTCGCGATGGAGCTGGAGCGCCCCTCCGACTCGGTTGTGGCCTTCGCCAATGAGGCGGCCGTGCATCGCATCGCGGAGAACCTGATCGATAACGCGATCAAGTTTACGCCCGACGGCGGGTCGGTCGTCGTTCGCGTGCGGGCCAACGAGGAGACGGCTGTGCTTGAAGTGGAAGACACCGGCATTGGGATCGACGACGAGGCGCTCCCGGCGGTCTTTGAGGCATTCCGGCAGGAATCGGAGGGGATGGACCGCGAGTTTGAGGGGACGGGGCTGGGGCTCTCGATCGTGAAAGAGCTGACCAACGCTATGGGCGGGCAGATTTCGGTCGATACCGAGAAGGGAGAAGGCACCCGGATCGCCGTGCAGTTCGCCGCGGAGTCCACAGCGGTGGATTGTTGAGCGGGTTCCTTTAGGGGGACGCCTGTTGCCGCTTCGGAGGATCCATTTGACGGGCGCGCCGGACTGGGGGAGAAAGGCGACGCTCTGATCGCAGGCGACGGATCTCGACACACGCCAATGGAGGAGGGGGAAATCGGTCCGTAGCTTTGGGGACCTTTCGTTCGGTGGAGAGAATTAAATACCGTTGCCCTCGTAGGCCACTCAGACCAGTCGCTCGGATCTGTTCGATTGGGGGCGCCTCGTCTCCTCACCGGACCCGAGGAGAGCGTCCAACGTGCGTCTCGACTCTAGCTCCCCAGATGACGTCACGGACGCGGCGTCCGAACACCGTGTGCGGCCGACCCCTGCCGATCGGTCTTGCCATTCTCACCTCCTTGCTCACCACTCAACTGACACCTGTGCCCGACCCTCAAGCTGTCTCTGCGCCCACCCGCGCCCTCCGCGACGAAGGCCAGTCCCTCTGGCTCGACTACATCCGCCGCAGCCTCATGACCAACCCCGCCATCTTCCAGAAGGCCATCGGCGGGAGTGACGAATACGACGAGGCCATCGCCACCTTCCTGGAAGAAGACCCGTCGATGGACGCCGGGCAGATCTACGAGCGCCTCGCGGTGGAGGACATCCGCCGCGCCGCCGATGCCCTGCGCCCGGTCTACGACGAGACGGGATACGACGGTGTCGTGAGCCTGGAGGTCTCTCCCCACCTCGCCCACGACACCGAGGGCACCGTCGAGGAGGCCCGCCGCCTCTGGGCCGCCGTCGACCGGCCCAACCTCATGATCAAGGTGCCGGCTACCGACGAAGGCATCCCGGCCATCTCCCAGCTTCTGAGCGAGGGGATCAATGTGAACGTCACCCTCATGTTTTCGCTGGATCACTACGAGAAGGTGGCCCAGGCCTACCTCGAGGGGCTCCGACGAGCCGACGACCCAGCGGGCATCGTCTCGGTGGCCTCCTTCTTCGTGAGCCGTGTGGCGCGGGAGGTGGACCACCGGCTCGACGAGCGAGGGCTGACCGAGGACGTCGACTTCGACGGGAGCGACGTGGCGATCGCCAACGCGAAGATGGCCTACCAGCGCTTCCGCGAGATCTTCCACGGGGAGGCGTTTGCCGATCTGCGGGAGGAGGGCGCCTTTGTGCAGCGTCCGCTCTGGGCCTCGACCAGTACCAAAGATCCCACCCGCTCGGACGTCCTCTACGTCGAGTCGCTGATTGGGGAGGAGACCGTGAACACGATCCCGCCCGCGACGCTCGACGCGTTCCG
>JBDGQN010000201.1:8068-11650 GCA_042219055.1 Salinibacter sp.
CCTCGACCGCGCCGAGGAAGTGCTGCGGCGGCTCGGCGAGGTGGGCATCGACCTCGACGACGTAACCGAGACGCTGCAGACCCGAGGGGTCGAGAAGTTTGCCAATCCCTTCGACGACCTGATGGACACGCTTGAGGAGAAGCGCGCGGAGGTCCTCGGGGGGATGCCCACTTCGGTCACGTACCGCCTCGGGGGGCACGAGGATCGCGCAGAGAAACGCCTTCGGACCTGGACAACAGAAGAGTTTGCCGAACGTCTGTGGCGCCGCGACCCCACGCTCTGGGCCGACGAGGACACCCCCGAAATTACCAACCGTCTCGGGTGGCTCGACCTCCCGGAGACGATGCGGGACCAGGCCGACGACATCGAGGCCTTCGCGGAAGACGTGCACGGGGGGTTTGACGATGTCGTGGTACTCGGGATGGGCGGCTCCAGCCTTTCCCCCGACGTATTCGGCAAGGTGTTCGAGTCGAAGAAGGGGTATCCGGAGCTCCAGGTGCTCGACAGTACGCATCCGGAGGCCGTAACGGCCCTCGCCGACGACCTGGACCTGGAGCGCACCCTCTTCGTGGTGGCCAGCAAGTCGGGGACGACGACCGAGACGCTCTCCTTCTTCCGCTACTTCTGGGAGCGGGTTGCGGGCGTCACCGACACCCCGGGCGACCACTTCGTGGCCAACACCGATCCAGGCTCGAACCTGGAGGAGATCGGCGAGGAGCGAAACTTCCGCGCTGTCTTCCGCGCCCCCAGCGACGTGGGCGGGCGCTACTCGGCGCTGACCCCGTTCGGGCTGGTGCCGGCGGCCCTGATGGGTCTTGACCTGCATCGCCTGCTGGACGCCGCCGCCGAGGTGCAGACCGCGTCGGGCCCCGATGTCGAAGCGCCCGATAACGAGGGGCTCACCCTCGGGGCGGCACTGGGCGAGTTGGCCGAGGCCGGACGAGATAAAGTGACATTTGTGACGTCGCCGACACTGAGCAGCTTCCCGGCGTGGCTCGAACAACTCATCGCCGAGAGCACCGGAAAGGACGACACCGGCATCGTCCCCGTCGCGGACGAGTTCCTGTCAGGACCCGGAAGCTACGGCGACGATCGTGTCTTTGTCTACTTCACGCTCCGAAAACCTTCGGAGCAGGACGCAGAGACGGCTGAGCGGCTCGATGCGCTGGCGGAGGCCGGGCATCCGGTGATCCGGATTCGGCTGACCGACCGCTACGACCTGGCCCGCGAGATGTACCGGTGGGAGATGGGCGTGGCCGCCGCGGGGGCGGTCCTCGGCATCCATCCCTTCAACCAGCCGAACGTGGAGGCGGCCAAGCGGCTGGCCCGCGAGGCCATGCAATCCGACGGCGGGGCCGCAGGCGAGACGCGCACCGTCGACGCCGACGATTCGAGCGCCCTCGAACGAGCCCTCGCTGACTGGCTGGGCGAAGCCGACGAGACGAGCTACATCGGCGTGCAGGCCTACCTGGCCCCGACCGACGCCACCCCGACACAACTTCGCGACCTTGTGGCCATCCTTCGCGACGAGACGGGCCTCGCCACCACGCTCGGCTACGGCCCGCGCTTTTTGCACTCGACGGGGCAGCTGCACAAGGGCGGCCCGCCCAACGGCCTCTTCCTCCAGCTTGTGGACACGCCGTCCAAGGAGGTCCCCGTCCCGGAAACCGACTACACGTTCAGGGAGCTCATCGCCGCGCAGGCGACGGGCGACTACCAGGCGCTCCGGGAGGCTGACCGGACGGTGCTGCGCGTGCGGGTGGACGAGGCGTCGCTCGACGAGATTGCCGATGTTGTTCGGGCGCAGTAGGCGTCAGGTGCGTATTGCGTAGTGCGTATTGCGTAAGCATTCCACACCACGAAATACGCAATACGAAATACGCAATTCAGATCATAGGCGGCCGCCGTTCTCGTTAGAGATTCCCTCCGACCATGCGTCGTCCTCTGTTCCTCGGCTTTACAGCCCTGCTCGCGCTTGGGGCAATCGTAGCCGTGGGCGTAGGGGGCGTCGGCTCAGAGCGAGACGATTCGGCGTCTGAGAACCCCGACACGCTTGCCGTTTCCGCCCCGATCTTCGACGTGCGCTCGGTGACGCTCGACGCCCGCAACCGGCCCGACTCCAGCCTGCTCGTGCGCCTCCGCGACCTCGGCGTCACCCACCTGACGCTGGTGTCCTTCGGGTGGCAGGAGAATGCGTCGAGCACGGAGATTCGGATCGACACCAGCGACGGGTGGTACAGCGAGTCGCACACCGGCATCCGCACCCTTGCCCAGCAGGCCCACGCACTGGGAATGGACGTCATCCTCAAGCCGCACCTCTGGGTGGGCGGGTACGACGAGGCGCAGAATCGCAGCGAGATCGGCTTCGCGTCCGCGGCACGCTGGCGCGACTGGGAAGCCGAGTACCGCCGCTTCCTCATGACGTACGCCCGCCTCGCGGCAACGGTGGACGCCGACGTACTCGTGCTGGGGACCGAACTCACCCGGGCGGCCACCGAGCGGCCCGACTTCTGGCGCGAGCTTGCGTCCGACGTTCGCTCCGTCTACGACGGCAAGCTTACCTACGCGGCCAACTGGCACAAGGCGTACAAGCAGGTCCAGTTCTGGAAGTCCCTCGATTACGTGGGCGTACAGGCGTACTTTCCGCTTACCGACAACGAGAACCCGTCCCTACAGACGCTCAGGGACGGCTGGAAATCCCACCGGGCCGGCTTGGCTCGCGTGCACGAGCGTACCGACCGGCCGGTTCTTTTCACCGAGGTAGGGTACCGGAGCGCCCCCGGTGCGGCGGAGAAGCCGTGGACGTGGCCGGAGGACGATGGGGAGGCGACGCCCAACTACGCCCTCCAGGCCCGCTGCTACAAGGCCTTTTTCTCCACTGTGGGCCGTGCATCGTGGCTGAAGGGCGGCATCATCTGGAAGTGGCATCCACCGTCCGAGGTCGAGCGGCGCACCGGCTTCACCCCGCAAGACAAGCCCGCCGAGGACGTTCTGCGCCGCTGGTTTAAGGGCACAGCAACAGGTACGCGCCCATCCGGCTCGCCGCGCTCCGCAATCCGAGCGACGAGGTGAGCAGCAGGCGGCGACCTCGGGCTTCGGCCAGTTCCCGTTTGGATCTCTCCTCTCCAATTCCACATTCCCCACTCCGAACTCCCCATTCCAAACTCGCGATGGTTTCCGAGCTCTTCGATCCCGACGCCTGGACGCCCGTCGACGGCTTCGACTTCGACGACGTGACCTATCACCGCGCCGCCGACCACGGGACGGTGCGCATTGCCTTCGACCGGCCCGAAGTGCTAAACGCCTTCCGTCCCCCGACCGTGGACGAGCTCTACCAGGCCCTCGACCATGCCCGCCAGAGTTCGGACGTGGGCTGTGTGCTCCTCACAGGCAACGGCCCCTCCGAGGAGCACGGCAAGTGGGCCTTCTCCTCGGGCGGCGACCAGCGCATTCGCGGCGAGGACGGATATCAGTACGAGGATGAAGAGGGCGAGGCCGATGAATCGCGGCCGGGGCGCCTCCACATTCTGGAGGTGCAGCGCCTCATCCGGTTCATGCCCAAGGTGGTGATCGCCGTGGTGC
>JBDGQN010000202.1:0-1882 GCA_042219055.1 Salinibacter sp.
CGGATAGAAGTCGGTGCTGATCACGGGCACGTCAGAAGTGCGCCTTCCTTCTGTCACCCCCGGCCACCGGATAATCAACGGTTCACGAATGCCGCCCTCGTAGAGCCAGCCCTTTCCGCCGCGAAGCGGACGATTGGACGTACTGTGCCCTTCGGCGGTGGAAAGGCCGCCGTTGTCGGACGTGAACACCACCACGGTATTGTCCGCGAGGCCGTTCTCACGAAGGGCCGACAGAACCCGTCCGATTGCAATGTCCATCGCCTCAACCATCGCCGCGTACACCGGGTCTCCCTGCACGACCCGCTCGCGGCGGGTCTTTTCGTTGGGCCACACCTGCTCGATGCCCTCAAACTCGTCGACGGCTCCGAGCCCCCGTTGCGCCCGCTTGCGGCGGTACGTTTCAATCAGGGAGTCGGGGGCTTCCTTGGGAATGTGCACTTCGTAGAACGAGAGAAACGCAAAAAACGGGTTCTCCCGATCCGCCTCGATGAATGCCTCCGTCTCCTCCGCGAGCCGGAACGGCAGGTACTCACCCTCCGGTCCGTCCTTCAGTCGAGGGTTGCCGTAGGGCGAAAAGTATCCGCCGCCGGCGCAGCCCGGGGAGCCGCAGGAAAACCCGCCCTTGTTCACGTCGAAGCCCTGCGCCTTCGGCCAGTGCTTCGGCTCGGGCCCCAGATGCCACTTCCCTGCGAAGAAGGTGTCGTAGCCCGCGTCCTGAAAGGCCTCCCCTAGGGTTTCCTGGCTGGGATCCAGCGAGCAATCGTACGAGGCGTGGCGGAAGCGCTCGGTGCGGTCTCCACAGAACCAGTCGGTGTGGTTGTCACGACTCGGGTACCGGCCCGTCATGATGCTTGCGCGCGTCGGCGAGCAGACCGGATTGGCCGCGTAGGCGTCGGTGAACCTCAGCCCTGCCTCCGCCAGGGAGTCGAGATTGGGCGTCTCGTAGAACGTCCCGGGATTGTAGGCCCCAACGTCCATGTACCCGAGATCGTCGGCCAAAATAAACAGAACGTTGGGGCGGGCCGAGTCTGATTCAGAGGTGGGCCCTTCACACCCTCCGACCAACAACAGGACGGCCCCCAGAAGAACCGGGGCGGCCGACGGAAGGAGTGAGCGCAAAGACGTTGCTCGTTCGCGGAGGTGCATGGTGGCCTGAGCACGTTCTACCGGAAAAATACGACAGTAAGGCGTACCCCCGCTCCCGTTCGCCCCGTTCCCTCAACGCGGACAGCGCCCGTGAACGGCGGGACGAGGAAGGTCGCCACGACCATTATAACGGCTATGACTCCGGTTTTACCAAATAAGTTGTCCCGGTCTGGGTCCCGAAAGAAATTTTGTCGTCCTGTCTGTCCACAGACACCGGGTCTCCGTCCGCCGTCACCGTCATCGGACGCGGGGCGTGGAGTTGGAGGCGACGGCCGCCCGTCGAGGTGATGCGCGCTTCCGTGAGCGTCCCCTCCGTCCAGGACAGGTCCACGGTGAAGCCGCCCGCTGCCCGAAGGCCCTTGACGCTGCCCGAGGACCAGGCGCTCGGTAGGGCGGGCAGCAGGCGAAGCGTCCCGGTGTGGCTCTGGAGGAGCATCTCGGCGATGCCGGCGGTGCCGCCGAAATTGCCGTCGATCTGGAAGAGGGGGTTCTCGTAAAAACTGTAGGGAGGATGCACGTCGAAGAGATTGGAGAGCGTAGACTGGCGGTACAGGGCGAGGAGATTTTCGTGGGCCCGCTCGGCGTCGTGTAGCCGGGCAAAAAAGTTCACGATCCAGGCGCGGCTCCAGCCCGTGTGCCCTCCGCCGTGCGCCAGTCGTCGGTCGATGGTTTTCTTTGCGGCCTCAAATAGCTCGGGTGTGTCGGGGGTTATGGTCGTGCCTGGATGAAGTCCAAA
>JBDGQN010000202.1:1892-13387 GCA_042219055.1 Salinibacter sp.
CCCGTCGCCGGGGTGGAGCCCGAAGCAGTGGGAGATGTGGCGGTGGCCCGGATCTGCCTCCTCGTAGTCCTTAATCCACTCCATGATGGTGCCGTTGTCGCCGACCCGGACGGGCGGAAGGCGATCGAGTGCGGTCCGCAGGGAGTCGCGAAACGCGGCGTCAGTCTCCAGGATGTTGGTGGCGCGGATCGTGTTCCGGAAGAACTCCCGGATAATCTGGACGTCCATGGTCGAGGCGTAGGTCAGTTGCATCTCCTTGCCCGTCTCGGGATCGATGAACGCATTTTCGGGGGAATAGGAAGGCACAGTTACCAGGTGCCCGTTCGGCCCTTCGACGAGGAAGTCGAGCACGAAGCGGGCCGAACCTTTCATGAAGGGATAAACCGTCTCCCGGAGGTACTCGCGGTCGGGGTTGTAGCGGTAGTGGCGCCAAATCGGAAGGGTCATCCAGGCGCCGGCCAGCGGAAAGGTGCCCCACTGGATGCCGTCGTGGAGACCGACTCGCCCAAAGATGTCAGTGTTGTGGTGAATGCCCCACCCATCGGCGCCATACGTCTCGCGGGCGGTAGTGCGGCCCGGATCGCGCAGAGCGTCGACGAAGTTCGTGAGCGGCGGGATCGTCTCCGGCAGATTCGCAACCTCGGCCGGCCAGTAGTTCATCTGGAGGTTGATGTTCATGTGGTAGTCGCTATCCCAGGGGGCCTGGATGCGTCCGTTCCAGAGGCCCTGGAGGTTGGCCGGGAGCACGCCGGGGGCGCGGGAGCTTCCCAGCAGCAGGTAGCGCCCGTACTGGAAATACAGCTCCGTCAGGTGTCGGTCAACGGTCCCGTCTTTGACTCGTTGGAGGCGACGATCCGTGGCGAGGGTGTCGGTCGGGGCATCGCTCAGATTCAGTTCGACGCGGCCCATCCGCGGCGCGTGATCCTCAACGTGACGATGCCGAAGATCGGCGTAGGGGATCGAACGGACGGCATCGAGGAGGTGGGTCGTCCTGGCCACCGGATCCTGCGTGGTGTCGGCCCGAAGCTGGCGGTGATTGTGGTCGGTGGCGCCGGTGACGAGGAGGGTGAGCGCGTCGGCGTTCGCCACGTGCAAGGCACTGCCGTCGGCCCGCACGGTCCCGTTCTGGGCCCGAGCACGGAGACGCCCGGCGAACTCCACGCCGGTGCCGCCCGGACCTTCGTTCTCCGAGGCCTCGTAGCGCACGTGTCCGTTCAGGAGAAGGGCCGTGTCCGACACCGCGGTCACGCTGGCGTCCTTGGGACGGGAGAGGGACACGTCGGTCGTGATTTGTCCCGGCGTCTCCGCCTTCAGGTGCACGACGATCACGTCGTCGGGGGCCGACGCAAAGACCTCGCGCGTGTACTGCGTGCCATCGAGGGTATAGGTCGTCGTGGCAATCCCCGTTTCCAGATCAAGGCTCCGCTCATACGCCGTCGTGTCGCCGTCGGGCAGGTCGAGCGTGAGGTCCATCAGCGTTTGATAGGAGCGCAGCTGGGGAGGGGTGGCGAGGAGGTGATCGGTGGCCTCCTCGAATGCTTTTTCGTTTTCTCCTTCAAAGATGAGTCGACGGATCTTGTCTAGATTGGCCCGAGCCTCCGGGTTGTTGTCGTTCATTCGGTGACCGGCCCAGACCGACTCCTCGTTGATCTGGATGCGCTCCGTATTGGTTCGACCAAATACCATTGCCCCCAGCCGGCCGTTGCCCACCGGCACCGCCTCCACCCATTCTGTAGCGGGCTGTTCGAACCAGAGCCGCATCTGCTGGGCGTACTCGTCGGACCACCGATCGACAGACTCGTTCCCTGGGGAGCTGCACCCCACGACGAGCAGGCCAAGCAGAAGCGTTCCAAGCATAGAAGCTCGAAGGGACAAGTATGTGATTCTACCCCTGCACATGTCCATATATTTATATAAGAGTTTTGGGTGAAGTTTGTGGCGCACCACAGCACCTGACGATTGTCAGCTCCTCATCGTCTCACCCTACCAATGTTGTGGGGGGGAGGGGAGCAGTGACACTGAAGAATCCTTTTGGAGGAAGTAGATGCGTTCACATGGCTTAGGCGGAAGACGTGTGAGGAACGTGTCGCTCACCGTTCAGGGGGCATGAGGCTTCCTCCTTACGTTCAGTGCTGTGCTTGGAGCAACATCTCCCGTCTTCCGGTCCCCAGCACAACGGAATCGACTTTGATTGTCATGGAAGACATCCCGCCATCATGGGACGGAAAGCGTATGAGAAGCGTTCGACCCGGGAGGAAAAAGGCATCTGCTGGGAAACAGTGTAAACGAACAAAACGGCAGACCACGACCCTGTGAGGGCCGTGACCTGCCGTCTGCGTTCTGCGTGTCGGTTGGGCCCAACCGGGCACCACGAGGTCCCGGCTTCGGGCCCAACGCAACGAACCACAACGAGACATTACTCATCTACGGGGTTTGCCTCCCCTAATATCCGTCGTTCTGATCAGATGGATCGATTTTGGGGTTGGCATCAATCTCGCTTTGAGGAATCGGGAAGTACCGATTCACCCTGCCCGACTCGTCCCCGGCCCAGTCCCTGTAGCGGTCCATACGCCGTAGCAATGCATATATTAAGACCTGCTCCCCGGCCAGTTCGGACGCGTACTCGTGGTAGACCGCATCGAGGGCTCCCTGCTTCCCGCTCATGGTGAAGACCGTGGAAATGTCCGGCATGTCCACGCTAGGCCGCGAACGAACTTTATTCAGGGCAGCCGCGGCGCTCATGCTCCCGTTCCCACTGGTGGTACGGTTCCCCAGCTCGACCTGCGCCTCGGCCAGCCCGATGAAGACCTCTGCGTACCGGAAGACGTTCGCGTTGATTCCAGAAGCGCAGCAGGGATGTTTGTTGGTCTCATAATAGTTCGTGTACTTCCGCCAGGAAGGATGTGACTTCCCCTTCCCCGACATATTTGCCGCCTCCGAGTCGCTGACACCACACGCATATGCAGTACTATCCGGGTGCTGGTCGTTCCCTGGGAGGACGACGCTTTGCCCTTTGTTGAAGGTGTCGCACGTCTGATAGAAGCTCATGTCCTTCCGCGGGTCGTTGGACTCGTACTCGTTTCTGAGCTTCTCGGAGGCCACGACGTTGTTCCAGTCGAGGAAGCCGTATTCCTGCCGCTGAAGCGAGTAGTCAACTGTGTTGGGTGTGCTCCATACGCTACCCGCCGATTTACTGGTAAACTGAACCTCGAAGATGGACTCTTTCCCGTTCTCGGACGCCTTCCTGAAGTTGGCGAAGTAGTCGTCGAACAGCTGGTACTCTCCCGAATCGATTACTTTCTGAAAAGCCTCGCGGGCCTTGTTCCAGTCTTTCTGCATCAGGTGGGCCCGTCCTTCGAGCGCGTAGGCCGCTCCTTTCGGGGCCCGTCCTTTCATGTTGCCCGAAATACTGGACTTGTTCGGGAGGTTCTGCGCGGCAGCCTCAAGGTCTTCTTCGATGAGGGTATAAATCTCGTCGACCGAAGCCGTAGGTTCGCCCCCCGGATCCTCTTTCACCTCTTCGATCAGCGGAACATCGCCCCAGAGGGACACGAGCTGATAATAGAACAGTGCCCGAAGAAACCGGGCCTCGGCGACGATGCGATCCGACCCGGAAATATTGTCGGCGTTAGGGGGCACGCGCTCAAGCACGGTGTTGGCCCGCTTAACTCCCAGGTACAGCGTGTTCCACAGCTGATTAACAGTCCCGTTTGTGGGACCGAACGTTCTCGTGCCGACGGCCGTTTTGGGCCCTATCAGACTCGCCGTTCCCTTTGCCTCCTCGGAGAGCAAGTCGAGCGCGAAGGGCTGTATACGCCCCCACAGATTGCGTTGCTGAAGCGCGTCGTAGACCCCAAAGAGTCCGGTCCGAGCCTGTGTTGTATTTTGGAAAAATTGCTTCTTCGTGAGGTCGTTTGGGTTTTGCTTGTTCAGGTTCGTGTCACACGAGACGACCGCGACGGCAAGCAGTGAGCAGAGAAATAGGGAAGCAACTCGTTTCATGGTCTTATCGCGACAAATATAAGGAGGGAAGCCGAACAGTTCAGAGGCAGGAACGGAAACGGAGCGCGGGTCCCGGCCCGACGCCAAGGCGATCGCGCCTGCGCCGGACCGGGACCCAGCTCCTCACTCGAGGAGACCGTATTCCTTAGAAGTTGAGCTGCAATCCTACCGTAAAGCGACGAGGCGTAGCGTACGTCCCAGTGTCCGTTGCAAAACCCCGATCCGCTTGTTGCTCCGGGGTCGATGGACTCACGCCCGAGACCGTCGGGTCAAGCCCTTCGTATCCCGTGAAAGTCGCCAAATTTGCGGACTGCACGTAGATGCGTGCCCGACGAACGGTCGTCATCTGGGACAACCCGAGGCTCTCGACGGGAATCTGATAGCCGAGCGTAACCCGCTGGATGCGGAGATAATCTCCGTCGTCGAGATAGCGGTCCGAAAATCGGTTGTTATTGTTCGGGTCTCCCAAGACGGCCCGCGGAACGTCCGTATTCGTATTTTGGGGCGTCCACCGATCCAGAACGGTGGTTTCCGCGTTCCAGAGCCGCGCCATGCCCTGCGTCCGGAGCGCGTACTTCTGAACGATCTTGTACCCTCCCTTGCCTTCCAGGGAGAGCGCTAGATCGAAGTTTTTCCATTGTGCGCTCGCCGTAAGGCCATAGGCGAAGTCGGGATGGGGAGATCCGAGATCGACGCGGTCCTCAGCGTCAATGTCCCCGTCTCCGTCGGTGTCCTTGAATTTGATATCTCCGGGGGACGTACAGTTCTCGGGGTCCGGGCAGTCAGTCCCCCCTACGCTTGGAAGGTTATCCTTCAGAGTGCCGTCTGAGGCAAAGTCGTCTTCCTGGTACAGACGGTCCACCTTCCAGCCGTAGTAGTGCCAGAGCGGCTGTCCTTCGACAACGCGATTGGGGGCGACACCGCCGCCGCCGAGCGCGAAGGAATTTCCTTGAATCGGAGAGCCGAGCCCCAGTGATTCGACTTCATTGCTCGACGTCGAGAAGTTGGCGTTGACCGACCACTGGAAGTCGCCGGAGCTCTGACTCTGGTATCCGGCCGTAAATTCAAACCCGGTACTCGTCACCTCTCCGGTGTTTACACGGGTCCCTTCCAGAAACCCGAAGGAGCTGGGAAGCGGGACCGGAAGGAGAATCTCGTTGGTGGTATTCTGGTAGTATCCGGCCGAGAGCGTGATGGCATTCTCAAGGAAACCGAGATCCACACCTACGTTCATCATCTCGGTCGTCTCCCACCGCAGATCTGGATTCGCCAGTGCCGGGACGCCGGCCGCAGAGACGGATCTACCGTCGAGATTGTAGCGGAATCCGGTTTCGACATTTGCTTGCCACTCGTACCGGTCGAGGGCCGTATTATTGCCGGTTTCCCCCCAGCTCCCGCGGAGTTTTAGCCGACTGATGGCCGAGACATCCTCCAAGAATGCCTCTTCGTGGACATTCCAGCCCACCGATGCCGACGGGAAGAATCCCCACCGGTAATTCGGCCCGAAACGGGAAAATCCGTCCCGGCGAAGGGCACCCTCGATCAGGTATCGATCGTCGTAGTTGTACTGCGCGCGGCCGAAGTAGGAAATGAGGACATCCTCTCCTTCCATGCCTTCCACCTCGATGCTCGACTGTGCAGAACCGACGACCGGCGCCTTGTCGGTGATGGGGTTTCTCCCGCTCGCCCCGACCGTCTTGAGGCTCGTGTTCTGGACCTCGGCCCCAAAGGTGCCACTGAAGTTGTGTGCTCCTATCGCCCGATCTATGTTCAGGGTCGTCGTGGAAACGGGCTGAAAGTAGGTAAACCGCCGTTCATTGATGCTGGCGTAATCCTGCGCGTGGAAGTCGCCTTCAAAGAACGAGGGCGTGAAGTGCTCTCTGGTCCGCTCGGAGTAGTCGACGCCCAAGACGCTCTTCAGATTGATCCCGTCTATGATCTGAAACTCCGCCGTCAAATTTCCGACGACCTTCGTCTCATTTTCGGTCCTGCGCCCCAGCTCCGCGATCCGAACCGGATTTCCAATGTCAGGTCCTCCGTCGGCGTTGTCTAGACCTTCGAATCCACCATCGTGGTCCGGATTTCGGACGTCGACGTAAGGGGGGAACCACATTGCGAGCTGGAGGAGCCCCCGGCTTTGGATCACGTCCCGCTGCTTGTGAGACAGCGAGAGATTTTCACTGAAGGTAAACCGACCAATGTCGAAGCTGGTGTTCGCCCGAAGTGAGTAGCGCTCAAAGCCTGTTTCGCGAATCGTTCCCTTCTCGCTCGTATAATTGAGGCCAACGCGATACGTCGCGGTCTCTGAGCCCCCCGAAACGGAGAGATTCTGATTCGTGAGGAAGCCCCTCTGGAGGATCTGATCCTGCCAGTCCGTGTTCTGGTTCGCGTCAAAATCCTGCTGTTGGAAACGAGGAGGGGGGTCCTGCTTCAAGTCTTTCGCATAATTTACGTACTGCTGGGTATTCAAGAGATCCAGCCTCTGATGGGTGTTCTGAATCCCGTACGACGAACTGAAGTTCACCCGCAAGTCCCCGGGCTTCCCTTTCTTCGTCGTGATGAGAACGACACCGCCGGCGGCCCGCGACCCGTAGATTGCGGACGCGGAAGCGTCTTTGAGCACCTCAATGGATTTGATACTGGAAGGATTAATGGATTCCAGTCCATTGACTTCCACACCGTCGACGATGAAGAGGGGATCGTTGTTGTTCACCGTGCTCAGCCCCCGAATCCGGACGCGCGCTCCTTCTCCGGGCGGCCCGTTGCTGGTCACCTGCACGCCCGCCGCCAGCCCCTGAAGGGCCTCCTCAATGCTCGGAGACTGAACGTCCTGAAGGTCCTGGGAAGAGACCTGCGAGATTGACCCGGTGACCTCCTGTTGCTGCTGTTCGCCGTAGCCGACGACGACGACCTCTTCGAGCGCCTCTGCCGACGGGGACAGGGAGAAGTCAACCGTTACAGTTTCGCCGGCCTGCACGTCAACGCCCTGCCGCACGCCTTCCTGGTAGCCCACGAAGGACGCCCGGATCGTGTAGGTCCCGGGATCGACGTCAGAGATCTCGTAGCGACCGTTTGGTCGCGTGGCCGTGCCCTGCTGGGTTCCCTCAATGACGACATTTACGCCCGGGAGAGGCTGTCCATTTTCCCCGTCCGTGACGGTTCCTTGAACGGTCCCCGTCTGCTGAGCGAGCACCTCCCCGGATCCCATCAGCATCAGGACGAGTCCCAGGAGGAAAGCAGAAATACGCAGATATAGATCGTTCATATCGATCATCCACATGTCACGCAATGAGTCATTTAAAAAGTACGAGCGTGAAAAACCGCTTCCGTGTCCCACAGCAAAATCTTCCCCGTCCGCCCTTTTCCCATTCCCGCCAGTCGAGACTGCGAAAGGATCGTGAGACCGCAACGCTATGGGGCTGGTGGGGAGGCCTCCCGTCAGCTCTTTCGGGGGAGGAGCTGGTTACTTGGGAACCACCTTTCAATATTGAAAGGCTATTCCACATTGCGTGAAGAAAGTAGAATCTCACAGAAATGTCAACACGAACAGGACGGTCACGAGATTTAATTTAGTGTTAAGCAGCAGCGAACGTGCCGTCGTCAGAGTACGGTTTCGCGATTCCACCCAGGGCACCGAAGACCATCAGCCGAATTGCGACTGCCTGTTGCTTTTCGAGCTGCAGACCATCGAAACGTCATGGGCGGCAGTCCGTCGTCTGCGGCCCGTCATTCACTTCAGCAGCACAGTGTACCTGGCAAACCGAGCTGAATATGCGAGTCATACCAATTCCGACGGTTTACTTCTCGTAGATGGCATCAGCCACCTGTCTCCGTCAGGGGGAAAGAATGGAGCGGTCGCGTTTATGGAACCGCTTACAGCACGGAATAAAGACCGACCTGTCCGTTCAGGAAAATAGTCGCGCACTCGTGGGCGGACTTTCGGGGAAGAGGGCGAGTGGGAGCATTTATTGCTCGAAGGAAGGGGATACGACCCCAGGGGTGCCGTCCACGGGATGAGTGCTGGTCGTGCCGTCCGGCCAGCGGACCTCGACGGCTGCGACGGATCGGGGACCGTGTCCGAGCACGGGGGTGAGCGAGTGCTGCGCCCAGTACCCGGCGCCGGCCGTGATCGGGAGGGCAGGGCCCTGATCTCCGTTCTCGTAGCGCAGACGCACCGTCGCGCCAATGCCCCGCGGATTGCCCGCCGGCCCATCGAGCCGGACCCGGAGCCCCGGCATGGCTCCTACGTTGCGAAAGAGCTTCGTCTGGGCGCCATTCTGGGTCACGAGCACGTCGACGCGCCCGTCCCGATCGACGTCCGCCAGGGGAGCAGCCCGCTGTTCGCCGTACGCAATCAGCCCCGAGCGGTGGCCTTTGACTGGGGTGAACGCGCCGGTTCCGTCTCCTCGAAGAAGAAGGGCGCGGCCTGCATCCTGACGAGGCGTCTCGCTCTCGGTGGCAAAGAAGTTCTGACTCAGCAGGACATCGAGATGCCCGTCACCGTCCAGGTCGGCAATGCTGGGCGAGAAGCCGGCAGTGAGCTGGGCCCAGAGGGGAAGCGCGTGCCCCTCGAAACCGGTCTCCGTGTTCAGGAAGACCATGTGCGAGAGGGTGTTCACGTCCTTCGTCTCGGCCCTATTGAGCCAGGTCTTCCCCACAACGTCTTTGAGTGAGGCCGTCGAGAATTCCTCGTACGAGGAAATTCGATTTTGGACATAGGGAAGGGCCTGTGCGATGGAGGGGAGGCTTTGGTAGGGAAGATATTCGTCGCGCTCCTCGTAGTATTTTGTTTCGAGAAACTCCACGGTCCCGTTGCGGTCGAAATCGGTGTAGTAGGTCCGCAGCGGCTGGTCGAGGCGAGGCGTGTCGATGGCGTCCAGGCGACCGGCAGGACGACCGTATTTGCTGTTCCATCCCCAGTTGGTCGCCACGAGGTCGAGCCGTCCGTCCTCGTTCAGATCCCCCACCCCGACGCCCCGCCAGAACCCAGAAGCGGTCGCGAGCCCTTGTTCTTTGGTTCGGTCGACGAAGCGGCCGTTCCGGTTCTCGAAGTACCGGAGCGGCCCCCATTCGGTCGCCAGCACGAGGTCCGGATCCCCGTCGGTGTCCATGTCGGCAAACGTTGCGGCCGAGACCAGGCCCACCTTCCCGAGGGAACGGCTCTCGTACGATCCGTCGCCGTTCACGTAGAGCACGGACGTTGCATCTTCCGGATATTCGCCCGGGACGTGGCGCCCCCCGGCAAACAGATCGAGGTCGCCGTCGCCGTCTACGTCGGCCAGGGCCAGCGGCCCGACGGCGGACGCCCCAAACGCAAGCGAGTCGGTGCGTTCGAGTCCGGAGGCACTGGACTCGTACACGAGAATTGACGACGGTCGCTCGGGCTCCTGCGCGGAGGTTTCGTAGTTCGAATGGCCGACGAACACGGTGGCCCCATCGGCGTGCGGGGCGGCGACGAGACCCGTTACGTCGTGCTCGTACGTCCGGCCCAACGCGCCGCCGCGGACCCGCGTAAAGCGTCCTCCGTCGTTCCGGTAGTAGGCGATCTGTCCGCCGCGCCCGGTGCCAATAAGGAGATCGTCGTCCCCGTCCCCATCGAGGTCGGCCCACGCGGCGCCCGGTCCCTGCTGGCTCAAGCGACGCTGCAGGAGTGGCTGGTGCTGGAAGTCGGCGTATTTTGTTTCTGTGTGCGTGTGGGCGATGCGATCGCTGACATTCTCGAACCAGTCGGACGGCTCAGACGAGCGCGTGTCCGGCGGTGCCGAAGCGGAGGTGCGTGCGGGGCGGTCCGCGGTCGGGGCCGCGGCCTGAGAACTCGACGCTGCCGCAACGGACGCGGCGTCCGACGCTGTGGAGTCCGTCGAGGCCCAGTCGACGCGCGCGCCGGGGGCTGGAATCTCGTAGATTCGACCGGAGTGCACAGTCGTCCGTGAGGTCTCCCCGTCGGGCCACGTGACCTCCACTTGGGACCGCTCGGCCGTTCCCATCGCAAACGAAAGCATCGCCTCGCTGTCGGAGAGGTATTCGCCCCCCGCAATCACGCGCTTGGTCTGGGCCGGTACGTCCGTGTCAACCGTGTCCGGGGGCAGGAGGCGAACCGAGGCCCCCACCGCCCCCCTGTTCGGGGCCTGCCCAATGAGACGGAGGGCGACACGCGACTGGGTCGCCTTGTTGCGGTATACCCCGAGAGATTGGTTCAGGCGGTTAACGATCACGTCGAGGTCGCCGTCCCGATCAAAATCGCCCGTCGCCAGGCCGTGCCCCACGTCGTCCGTGGCCCCGAGTCCCCACCCCTTCGGCATTGCTTCAAAGCTCCCGTCGCCCCGATTCCGAAACGCCATCGTCGGCAGGTTGAGCTTCGGGTACCTGAAAATGAGCCGGAGCTTCCGTTCGGGGCTTCGCATCTTCGCTTCGAGCCGCGCCGTGCGGCGCTGGGCATCGGCGTTCTGCACGTCGTAGGCGTGTCCCGTGGAGGCCAGGAGGTCCTCGTAGCCATCGAGGTTTACGTCCAAAAACCGGGACGACCACGTCCATCCGGTGGCCTCCACCCCGGCCAGCGCCGAGATTTCGGCGAACGTCGTGTCGCCTCGATTGAGCTGGAGGGTATTTTGCATTTCCTGGGCTCGCTTCGTCGCCTTCCCCACGAGGTGGGGAAGGGGCATCTGAGACGGGTTCTGCAACTTCCGGCGCTCGTATCCCCGCCCGAGCATGTCGGAGAGGAAGAAGTCCGTGTGCCCGTCTCGATCAATGTCCGAGACTGCAATCGACATGGTGGCGTGGCTCGTCGTACGGAGGACGGTCTCTTCCGCCTTCACGAACTGAGTTCCGGCCGTGCCCCAGTACAGCAGATCCGGGCTTTCGAAGTCGTTGCACGCGTAGAGATCAGCGTGTCCGTCCCCATTCAGGTCCTCCAACCGAACCGTGAGCGTCCAGTGCTTGGGAACGGTCTCGGAAGGCGTTCCCTCCGGCCCTCGGAAGACCTCCGTCCAGGATTGGTGGGTAAACGTCCCGTCTCCGTCATTCAAGTACAACCGATCCTTCTCCGCCTCCTCTTCGAGAAGGGGCTTCCCATCGATCGTTTCAACCTCAAACTCCCCCTCAAATCGGGGCTTCACTTCATACTCGTTGGGTCCCACCTGCCGGGCAAGATTGCTAAATTGCATTTTGCTGGGAGGCAGCGAATCGCGAAGGGCAATCCGCTTGTAGTTGCCCACGTACAGATCGAGGGCCCCATCGCCGTTCACGTCCGCAAGGGCCATGGTCGTAGATCCCTGTCCCGCGTGCAGCCCGGCGTTCGTCACGGGCTCGAAGTGCCCGGTGCCATCGTTGTGGAAGACACGGTTGGGGCCGCCCATCGTGGTCACAATCAGATCCAGATCGCCGTCCCCGTCGAGGTCGGCCAGGGACGTGCCCATCGAGTGTCGATTCGGCATGGCTGCCCCGCCGGCATCGGGCACGGCGTCGAAGCGCCACTGCCCCTGATTCAGATAAAG
>JBDGQN010000202.1:13397-17037 GCA_042219055.1 Salinibacter sp.
GTCCCCCGAGCTGGGGAAGGAACAAATCCGGCCAATCGTCGCCGTTTACGTCGCCGACGGCCACCCCGGAGCCGTGCAGCATATTGCGGTTCTGGACAATCATGCGCTTCGTCACTGTGTTGGCGAACCGGAGGCCCGTCCGGGAGGAGTCGAGCTGCCGGAACCCCGGTCCGTCGCCCTGAGCACCGGCGAGAGTGGCCCAACGCATCCCGTCCTCGTAGTGCCACGTGCCCCGACCTTCTGGGCTGGACGTACATCCCACAACGAGGAGAACTGCGATGAGCAAGGTTCCCCTCCATGCTCCCCGGTACGAAAGTCTGCTCGCGTAGGGCGAACGCGCGCTGGATCCCCCCTGAAAGATGCGTGCTGCACCGAAACGATGAAAACACATAGGAAACGGCAAGGCTCGTAAGAAGAGCGTTACACATATCGAACCAGAAACCCTATACCCGGGATCAGGGGAATGATTCATGCGGCGAAAGTGCACGGCTCCCGATGTCTCAACGAGCCGGCTCCGCATTCGCCTTCGGGGCGGGGAGGACGTGGTCGAGGCGAAAGGTGCGCGAGGCCGCGCCGTAGGTCTGAAACGGACCGGGCAGGGTCGTTTTATCGCTCCGCGACCTCGCGAAGAAGTCGCCGAAGACGGAATCTGGGCGCGGCACGGCAGGCAGGTTCGCCGCGGCGTCGAGATGCAGCTGCAGTGTGCGGGGAGAGAAGCGGACCGTCGCCGAGTCGAGGGCGTTGTGCTCGCCCCACTGTTTCAACCACTGCTTCAGGGCAGGCTCGTCTCCCGAATCGACGAAGACGTTGTGGTCCAGCGTGTTCTGCTTATCCTCGATTACCGGGCGCTGCTCGTTGTGATAAAACAGGTTGTTCTTGATGATCTGATGCTTGGCGGTCATCGGCCGTCCGTCCAACGTGCGATCGGTAATCACCTGCACAATGACCGGCACGCGCGAGTGGCCCACCAGGTTGTGCATCACGCGGGCGTTGTCCGTGTCGCGCACCGCCAGAGCATCCGTATCGGCGTCCCAGACGATGTTGTTGTCGATCAGGTTCGGGGCCCGCGAGGCTTCGAGAAAGATGCCCCCGTTGTGGTTGGGGGCGATGTCGTACAGTACATTGCGCGTGGCCCGCGAATTGTGGTTGTCCCAGTCGAGCCAGATGCCCGCAGCGGATTCGATGTCATGAATGTGGTTGCGGCTGACGATCGTGTTCTCGTTGAGGAGCAGCTTGATGGCCGCGCATTCCCAGTACTGCTCCACGTCCTGCCAGCCGACGTGGTGGATGTGGTTTTGGGTGACCAGGGACTTGCGTACCGTGTGGCCCTGAATGCCGCCGGTTCCGGCGTGGGCGACGGTGTTTCCGCGGATAACGAACCCACCGGGATGATTGGCGACTTGCCGGTTTTCCGCGTCGGTGGCGACGGTTCGCTCGTTGAAGCGGGCCCCCGCCTCGATGCCCACCGAGTTCACCTGGCGCACGACGTTGTCTTCGATGATCCAGTGGTGCCCGCCGTTTACGAACACCGCGCCCGTCCCCACCCGAGGGAATCCATTTCCGGCGTGTTCGAAAACGAAGCCCTCCACTTTGATGTAGTCCAATCCTCGGTCGTCGGGCGCGAACAGATGCTGCTGCACGGTTGCCTCGAATGTACTGGTGTCGGGCTCGTACGAGCCGAAGGGGTGAACGTGCAGTTCATTCTCTTCCTGGTCTACCCAATACGAGCCGGGCAAGTGCACCAGATCCTCGTAGTTTGCGAGCTGGGTCAGACGCCGGCCATCCTGGAAGATGAGACCGCGGGGCAGCGTGTAGGGCACTCGCCCTTGCCAGCGCGTGGCCCAGCGCATAATCTCGAGCTGCCGGTCGGTGGCGTTGGGCGTGCGAAACAGGTTGGGGCGAGACTGAAACCACCGGTCGGGAAGCGGGGCCTGCCACAGCTTCTTCGAGTACGGCTCGCCGTGGGAGTCGATGGACCGTTCCCATTCGGGGTCGAACGTCCGTGACCCTTTCACGACCACCCGCTCGCCCGGCGCCGCCTGGTACAGGATCATCTGCCGGGACGACTCGCCGCCGGTGCGCGGCGTGATCCGCTCGCGGTACACCCCGCCGTGCACGAGCACCTTCTCGCCCGGCGCGACGACCCGCGCGGCCCGGTCGATGGTTTTGAACGGCTGCTCACGCGTCCCCGGATTGTCGTCCGACGCCGCCGGGTGCATCCGGTCGACGTGGTAGACCGTGTCGTAGTGCGTGCTGTCCTGCCACCGGTCAAACGGCTCGCCGTTGGGCAGCCGGGGCGTTTCCCCGTCTTGGGCTCGTACCGCTCCCCCCAGGCCGCCGAGGACGAGCAGCACGACGAGACTGGCAGCGTTTACGCGCAGAACATGCATGGTCGGGTCGGTTCTATTTGGATACAGGTCACCGATCCGGCAGTAAGGCCCACCCCTTTTTATCTGCGAACGGACGGTTCCCAAACCGGTGTTGTTTGCCCCGCATTACGAAAGGCGCATACGCTGGTTCACTCCTCAGCGGATCTCCGTGCTGCGGGTGCGGGGTGGAGAAGCGCTCTGTACCGAACCCCGTCCCGACGGCTCCTGTGACGCTTTGGGAACGCGTATGGATGCGCGACATTTCGGTCCCGTTGCGATTCAGTAACAGCCCATGTAGTGAGGCCATCGTGGCGGGGGATTTGCCTGCCCCTCCGGGGGACCGTGATTTGAGTTCGGTGCAACCTGTCTTTCTCCATGACTTTGCGGCCCTGCGCACCCTGCATCTTTGGGATTCTGATCCTCATCTTGGGGGGATGCGGCCCGGAACAGCCTCGACTCTTTGAACGACTCTCCCCGGACCGCACCGGTGTTCGGTTTTCGAACCCCATCGTGCAGGACGACACCCTGATGAATCCCCTCGACTTCCTCTACCTCTACAACGGAGGCGGCGTGGCCGTGGGGGACCTCAACGGGGATCAGCGTCCGGACCTCTATTTTGCCGGCAATCAGGTCCGAAACCGGCTGTATCTGAACCAGGGCGACTTTCGCTTTCGAAATGTCACGAAGGCGGCCCAGGTGGGGGCCGCGGAGGCGTGGTCGACCGGAGTGTCGGTGGTCGACGTCAATCAGGATGGACGGCTGGACGTGTATGTGTCGGTGGGGGGACCGAAGGCTGCGGGACAGTCTCGCGCCAACAAACTGTTCGTCAATCAAGGCCTCGGGGCCGACAGCATTCCCTCGTTTGAGGAGAAGGCCCGCGCGTACGGAATCGCCAACACGGGCTACACCACTCACGCGGCGTTTTTCGACTACAATCGGGACGGAGATCTCGACCTGTACGTCCTGAACAACGCTATCCGAAGCGCACTGACGGCGAGGCGAAAAGCACCGATCACCTCTACCGGAACAACGGGGACGGCACCTTTACGGACGTGTCGCAGGAGGCGGGCATTCAGATCGAGGGATACGGGCTCGGGGTGAGTATTGCCGACGTAAATAAGGACGGGTGGCCGGACGTCTACGTGGCCAACGACTTTGTGACGAACGACCTGCTCTACGTGAACAATGGGGACGGCACGTTCACAAATCGGATTGGTCGATACCTCAAGCACCAGCCCTATAGCTCAATGGGGGTCGATGTTGCGGACATG
>JBDGQN010000203.1:0-11811 GCA_042219055.1 Salinibacter sp.
CCGGAGCTCGATTCTTCGAGCTGCTGGGCGGGACGGTCGTACCGGCGGAGGGTTTTCGGGTCCGCGTGCCTCGTTTGCATCATGAGGACATTGTCCGGGGCCCCGTGGGAGGAGGCGTCGGTGACGTGGCCCGCCCGAAGGGAGTGGGCCGAGTAGCGCCTTTTCTTCGCGGAGGAAAACCCCTCCGGCTCCAGGCCCGCCTCCCGGCAGGCCTTCTTGACCACTCGGTTTAGGGTCCGGTAGGTGAGTCCGTCCTGCAAGACCGTGCCGTCCCGCCGGACCCCGCGGAAGAGCGGGCCCTCCTCAACCTGGGCAGCTTTTCGCCACCTAGAAAGCGCCCGCACCGGGCAGTAGGTCGGATTCGACTTGTTTTTGAGGGCGGTGACCGTTTGCCCCTTAGCCTCCTGGTCGGCCTTCGAGCGGGGAATGTGGACGATGAGGCCTTCTTTGGGGCCTTGGACCCCACGAGCCACGTGCTGCTTTTCGACGGAAATCAGTTCCCTCGGCCGAAGGGCCGTCGCGAAGCCCAAAAGTAGCAAGGCCCTATCGCGCAGGCCCCGCAGCCACTGGGCGTAGTCGGCCGTTTCCGATCGGGGCGGCGCCGCGCCGCCTCCAGGCAGGACCTCTAAGGCTTGCTTGAGATCACTCGACACGAGCGGGGCGGCTTCCGTCTTCGGAAGGGCCTCCTGGCGCTCGGTGTCGTTTCGGATGCCCTGCATCACCTTCGAGACCTGCGGGTGCGTGGTCGGGGAGGCGTGGCCCTCCGACTTGTGGACGTATTTAATTGCCGCCAAGCGCTGCTCTAAGGTCGAGACGGCCAGCCCCTCGCCGGAGCGTTCCTTCGGCGCTCCCCGAGTAGTGGGCCTCGCGCGAGCGCGATTATTTAAATAGGCGGCGACGACGGCCGGGCGGGCCGGAAGCGGCTCTTTCCCGATTCCTTCGCAGTAGTCGGTAAAATCAGACCAGGCGCGCTGATACGCCTTCCGCGTCCGCTCCGACAAGGCTTTTTGGGAGAAGTCCTCTGCGCCGGCGATATCTTCAGCAAACGCTCCGTCGGCGAACGCTTCTTCAACGAACGCTCCATCAGCGACAGCTTCTTCGACAGGGTCCTCTCCGGAAGAGTCCTCTACAGGAACGTCTTCGGGGCTCTCAGACTGGGTTTCGGGGGCGGCCGGCTTGCCAGATCTTGCGGGGAGCGTTTCGGAGGTTTCCTCAGCGGAAGCGTTCTCGCTTGGGGAGCGGGTCTCAGAATCAGCCATGTTTCCGGAGTCAGCCATGATTGGGAAAGCCGCGTTTGGGGACGCCTTCGGAACGGTCGGTCGCGCGGAGGGGAGCCCTGCCGGGCGCACCAATTTCTACGGGTTTCGGGCCCGCGTCCTCACTACCACCTGTCACATAAGTGCGCTTATGGGACAGGTAAACACCTCGGAAGGAAAAGGGCAAATTCGGGGACTATGACGTCGGAGATGAGGTCGCCCCTCTCTTCCGCTGCCGTTCGTCTTATCTACCTGCCCGTGACCCTCGGGGACGCCGCTTCGACGAGTTCCGGTTGATATTTCGCGGTCGCCCTCTTCTCTTTCCGTGGAGACCGGCCTTACGCAGGCGATTCCGCATCGATGCGACGCGCGCTCACTGCTTTTCTTATGTTGGCCCTGCTCGGGGGACAGGTGGGCATGATCGGCGCGCTGCTGGGGCGCCACCACGCCCGGCAGCAGATGAACCGCCGGCTCAGCGCCGCGAAGGAGGCCGGCGGACGCCGGGCGTCGGCCGAGCACCTGACCATCCCGCGGTCCGAACTCCGGTCGCCCGGCGGCCCGTTCACTCGAATCAGCAAGCGCGAGTTTCGGTACCGGGGGCGCCTCTACGACATCGTCCATGCCGAGTGGCGGGGCACGGTCTGGCACGTCTGGGGCCTCCACGACCGGGCGGAAGAGCGGTACGTAGACGCCCTCGCCGAGGCCGTAAACGGCCCGGCGCTCCGGGACACCGCGGCCCCGGTTTCCGTGCGGCCCCTCGCGCACCCGCCGTACGGACCGGTCCCCGCTGTGCTTGCCGCTCCCCCCAGTCCTATGGTGCGCGTCCAGTCCTATCTGCCTCAGCCGTTCGGGGACCACCAGCCCCCCTACCTGGCAGTCCCGCATCCCCCGCCGTGGGGGTAGCCGTCGCTTCTCGTTCCCGGCCGCTCCCGTCCGACGCCACTGCGGAGCGGCCTCGATCCACTGACGGCTTGTTGAACAACCCCCACTTTTCCGATGACCCATCGCTCGTTTTGGCACTGCGTGGCAGTGCTGTGTCTCATCGCCGCTTTTCTTCCCCTCCACGCCGCGGCCCAGAGCCGGATCCGCGGCCGCGTGATCAACGAGAAGACGCAGGCCCCCATCCGCCGGGCCAACGTGCTCCTCCGCCGCGAGGGCTCGCCCACCGGCACGAGCACCGACGCCGACGGGCGGTTTCGCCTTTCCGTAGCGCCCGGCGAGCACGTGCTCGAGATCTCGGCCCTGGGCTACCGGAAGGTTCGCCGCACGGTCGACGTCTCGGCGGGAGAAACCGCCCGGCTCACCGTCGCCCTCGCGCCCCGCGAGTACTCGCTGAACGAGATCGTCGTCAGCGGGCAGCAAGTGGGCGACCGCGAGGCCGTATCGACGGTCCAGCGCGTCGGCGCGGCGGCCATCGAAACGCAGGACGCGGCCGACGTGTCGGAGCTGGCCGAGCTCGTGCCGGCCACCCACGTCCAGACCAACTCCCGCGGGCAGACGATCCTCTACTTCCGCAACGCCGCCGACCGGCAGGTCGCCCAGTTTTTTGACGGGGCCCTCCTCAACATCCCCTGGGACAACCGGGTCAACATCAGCCTGATTCCCGCCAGCGTGGTCGAGGAGATCACCGTGACCAAGGGCGTGCCCTCCGTCCGCTACGGGGCAAACGTCATGGGCGGGGCCGTCAACTTCCAGTCGCGGACCCTCGACGCGCGGGGCCGGCGCACCGAGCTGCGGGGCGCCCTGGGGACGGCCGCCCAGCGCCGCGCCTCGGTGACCCACCTGGGCCGAACCCGGCGGTGGGACTACACGGCGGCCCTGCAGTACACCTCGCGGGGCAACCTCCCCCTGCCCGAAGGAGCGAACCTGGAGTACAACCAGCCCCTCGATGATCGCCGCGTCAACACGGACCGAACGCTGCTCAGCGGGTTCGGGCGGGCTAGCTACCGCCTCGAAAACGGCGGGCAGCTGGGCCTGTCCCTCCTCCACGTCGACGCCGAGCAGGGCGTAGCGCCGGAGGGCAACAAGAACCCGGCCAACGGGGACGTTCGGTTTTGGCGGTATCCGCTCTGGCAAAAGACGACCGCGATCGTGAGCGGCCAGGTCCCACTCGGGACGAATACCTCCGTCCGGGGCGCCGCCTGGGGCAGCCGCTTCGCCCGCGACATTGCCGACTACGAGAGCATCGACTACCGCACGCTCAACCAGACGCAGGAGGGCCGCGACCTGACGGCGGGCCTCCGCCTGATCGGAACCCAGAAGCTTCCGCTGGGGACGCTTACGCTGGCCGTCAACGGCCTGACGAGTCGGCACGAGAAACGCATCGTTCCGGGCGGCCAGGCGTCCCCCTCCTCGGTTTCGACCTTCCGGCAGCACATCTTCAGCACGGGGGTCGAGTACCAGGCCCCGATCCATTCCCGCGTGCAGGTTACGACCGGGATCAGCTTCGACGGGACGGCCACGCCGGAGACCGGGCCGTTTCCGGAGCGCGATCCCATCTACACGTGGGGCCTCAACACCGGAGTGCGCGTCGACGCGGGGGGCGGCTGGACCGTCCGCGGGGCGCTCGGCCGCAAGACCCGGTTCCCGACGATGCGGGAGCTCTTCAGCGGCGCCCTCGGCAAGTTCACGCCCAACCCCAATCTCAGGCCCGTGTCCGCCTGGATCGGCGAGGTGGGCCTGGAGCACCGGGCCCCGAACTGGTCGCTCGGCATCACCCCCTTCTACACCCGGGTGAAGAACACGATTGGCAAGACCAACGTCCAGACCCCCGAAGGACAGAAGGTCAAGCGCATCAACCTGGACGGGGCCCGCATCTACGGGATCGAGTCGACCCTCGCCTGGCAGCCCACCGACGCCCTCCGGCTGGACGGGAGCCTGACGTGGTCCCGCCCGCGCACGTTCAACGAGGGGGAGATCCAGAAACTGGACGAAAAGCCCGGCTGGATCGGGACCGGCATCGTGACCTACGAGTTGCCCGGCGGGCTGTCCCTGATGGGCCAGGCCCGGTACACGGGCAACGTGTACGCCCGCCTCGACCGCGTCACGGGCCGGGCGTTCGGCACCCTGCCCTCGGCCCTCATTCTCGACGCCCGCCTGGCCTACGACCTCTCCGGAATGATGAGCGCGTTCGACGGTGAGCTCTACGTCCGGGGCGAAAACCTCACCGACGAGGTCAAATTCATCGGCCTGGGCCTCCCCCGGCCGGGCCGGTCGTTCCGCGTGGGGGTCGAGCTTTCCTTCTAAGCGCCGGCGATTCCATCGCGTTCGGCCCGCCGGTCGGTCCCGTCTCAATGGGCCACAGCCCGTCGCCGGTGAGAAGTCGGATGTGCCTCGCGGAAGTACACGGGGGGGCGAGTACGTACGGCCAAAGCATGCCCGTTCCGCTGAACTGAGGGGCGCCGGCGACGAGGTCGGGCTCTCTTCTTCGGTGCGTTGAGGAACGGTCGCCCTCCTCCGTGCTGTGGTCGCGGGCCGGACTGAGTCGACAGGGAACTGGAGGACGGAAAACAATCTCGCGGGTCCGTTCGAATTTTCGATTCATCGTCCCTACCTTGCGGGCGCTCGCGTTCTTCCCACAGCGACGAGGCGTCGATGTCCGATCAAGACATAGAGCTGTCGCGGGCCCAGTGGGGCTCGCGGTTCGGGTTTCTGATGGCGATGCTTGGGGCAATGGTGGGGGCCGGCAACATCTGGCGGTTCCCGTACGTCACCGGCGAGAATGGAGGCGGGGCCTTCATCCTCGCCTACTTTGCGCTTTTGCTCGTGCTGGCCATCCCCGGCCTGATCGCCGAGGTGGCCTTTGGCCGCTACGCGGGACAGGGGGTCATCGGGGCGTTCCGGAAGGTCGCTCGGTCGCGGGGCACGGTGGGGCTCGGGGTGGTCGTGCTGGTCGTGAACGTCGCCCTGATGTCGTACTACTCCCCGGTCGTGGGGTGGACCCTCTACTACGCTGTGCACTCCGTCCTCGGCACGTTCACCGCCGGGGGCTTTGCGCCGTCGGCCTTCTGGGAGAGCTTTCGGGCCAGCGCGGCGCTCACGATCGGGACGCATACGGCCGTCATGGCCCTGGTGGCGGGGGTGCTCTACCTCGGCATCCGGCGCGGCATCGAGCGGCTCGTCGTCTACGCCGTGCCGGGCCTCATCCTCGCCCTCGTCGCCATCATGATTCGGGGCCTCACCCTGCCAGGCGCCGCCCAGGGGCTGGCCTTCACGTTCGGGGTCGACTGGAGCAAGCTGGCCCTGGGCCAGACCTGGATCACCGCCCTCGGACAGGTGCTCTTTTCCACTGGGCTCGGGTGGGGGATCGCGCTGACTGTGGGCAGCTACCTGCCCGACTACGACGACATCCCGATCGGGGGCGGCCTCTTTACGGTGATCGGCAACTCGAGCGTCGGGATCCTCGCGGCCTTCGCCATTTTCCCCATCGTCTTTGCGTTCGACATCGACCCGGCGTCGGGGAGCAACCTGACCTTCGTGGCGTTGCCTCAGGTCTTCCCCCAGATGGCGGGGGGCGCGCTGTGGGCCCTCCTCTTCTTCGTCGGTTTCTTCTTTGCCGCCTTCACCTCCGCCATCCTGATTACGGAGGTCGGCGTAACCACGCTGACCGAGGAAACGTCGTTTTCCCGCGAGCAGACGGTGCTCGGGGTGTGCGGCGCCATCTGGCTGCTCGGCATTCCGAGTGCCTACTGGCCGGGCGTCCTCGGCTTTCTCGACTTCGTCTTCGGCAACTTCGGGCTCCCCCTTGCCACCCTCGCCATCATCGGGGCCATCGGGTGGTCGATGGGGCCGCGCGGATTCCGCGACCTGGGGCCCGAAAAGCTCCGCGTGCTGGAGATCAACCGCAACGCCGGCCTCCGCGTGGGGACGGGCTGGAACCCGGTGGTGCAGTACCTCATCCCCCTCGTGATGCTTCTGATCGTCGCCAACTACGCCTGGGCCAACTACGGGACGCCGCAGATGATCGGGGGCGTGGCCGTCTTCGTGGGCATTCCGGTGTTCGGCTACGCGCTCATGTCGTACCTGGAAGGCCGTCGCGCCATTCTTTCGAACGAAGACGCCCAATAAGCGATGCTCGGACTCTCCCTCGACGTGTGGGCCACGATGCTGTTTTGCGTGGTGGCCTTCTTCGGCGTTTCGATCTGGGCCCTCGTCTATACGCTCCGGCAGGAGGAGAAGAAGCTGGCCCTTCTGGAGGCGGAGGGAGGCATCGACGCCTACTCCCCGGAGGCGCTCCGCGAGTTGCGGGCCTGGATCGAGGCGCACCCGGACCCGAACGCCCCGGACGTCCAGAAGGCACGCGAATACTACAACGACTGCGTGGACACCCTGCGGACGACCGACCGCCACTTCTACGCGTGGTCACCCTCGGACATCGAACGGCTGGACACGCTTTGAGACCGGGCTCAGGAATTCAGTATAGGTTGGAATTCGATCACCATCTCTGCGGGAATCTTCATGCTGACCTGTACCTGAACACCGAAGTAGTTGTTATATAGCTCACGTATGAGAGAAAGAGTCAATCGCACAGATCCTCATTCGCCTGTGGATCGCGTTTTTCACAGCTGCTGACCTCTTCGCCATGTCAAAACTGCCGATATTCGGCAGTGTCAACCCGCTCACGAGGCGATACTAACTTTACAGAGCGGTCTAATACGATCATTTTCACGAGCGGAATTCGCTCTCGTATCGTGCCCCGGCGGAGTTTGCTCGCTTATCGCTTCCGACCGTACTGGGCGGGCATGCCTGCCTTCGGGATCGCCTCCTCGATGAACGAGCGGAGGTGGTCGTTGGCCGCGGCGCGATCCTCGTCCCGTAGATACATCATGTGCCCGCTGCGGTAGCCCTCGAAGCGGAGCCGGTCGCGCAACGTGTCCCGCGTGCCAAGCTGCCACATCACGTACTTGGCCGAGAAGTAGTCCGTGGCGCCGTCGTAGTAGCCGGACTGCACCATCACGTGCAGGTAGGGGTTCTGCGCCATTGCCTGCCGGAGCTGCTCCCCGGTGTCGTTGTTCTTCTCCTCCCACGGATCCACCGGCCCGAAGAGGTTGTACTTGAGGTCCGTCTCGAAGCCGAGATCGTTGCGGAGGTAGTGGTTGATGGCCGGGGCGAAGGCGTGGTTCCAGGACGTAAGTTCGGGCGGGTAGTCGTATTCATCGCCCGCGTTTTTCGTGTCCACGCCCTTGTAGCGGGAGTCGAGGCGCCCGATGGTGTAGCCCTGCTCCTGCAGGAGCTCCTTCCAGAACGCGTCGGCGGGCACGGCGAGGTTGTGGTTGAGGACGAACTGTGTGGAGAGGCCCGAGTAGCGGGCCACCTGCTGCGCCACGTCCTGCCGGCGGGTGCTGTCGATGAAACCGCCGCGCGTGACGGCCGGAATGTACTGCTCCACCGTGTAGTTTTCGACCTCGGCGAGGAGGTCCTGGAGGCCGCGATTCTGGAGGTCGCTCGGCAGCTGGTCGTGGTACCAGGCGGTGGCCGCATAGTAAGGAAGTTTGAGCGCCTCGGAGCGGGGCGAGGGGCCGGCGGGCTCGAGGCCGAGGCCGGTGGGGGAGACGAGGATGACCCCGTTCAGGTACATCCAGTGGCTGTTCTGAAGCTCCCCGGCCAGGCCCGCCACGCGGGTGGTGCCGTAGCTTTCCCCGATCAGAAACTTGGGCGAGCGCCACCGGTCGTGCCGCGAGACGAACGTGTCGATCCAGTCCGCCAGGTACTCCACGTCGGCGTTGACGCCGAAGAACTGGTCGCGGTTCACGTCCTCGCCGACGATGCGCGAGAAGCCCGTGTTAACGGGATTGACGTAGACGATGTCGGCCACGTCGATGATGGACTGATGATTCGGCTCCACGCCGTAGGGCTGCACGGGGAAGCCGTTTTTGCTAATCTTGAGGTGCTTGGGGCTGGTGTAGCCCAGGTGCATCCAGAGCGAGCCGGAGCCGGGGCCGCCGTTGAAGGAAATGAGGAGGGGGCGTCGCGTGCGGTCCTCGACGTCCGTCCGCTTGTAGTAGGTGTAGTGCAGAGAGGCGACGGCCGAGTCGTTTTCGCCGTAGACCGGCTGGGTCCCGGTCGTCACCTCGTAGGGCACCTCTTCGCCCTTCACCGTCACCTGGCTGGTGTGGGTGATGGCCGTGTCGGGCGGGAGCGTGCGTTTGAGTTTTGAACCGTCCGCCTGCTGGGCCTGTGCCGGAAGGGACGTTCCGATCAGCAGGAGCAGCGCAAGCGTACCGAGAAGGGACGTGCGAGACCGGGTCATCGAGAGGAGGCTCATAGAAACGCAGGAGTAAAACTGTGAATGAATGGTGGGGGTGGCAGGATGAGATCTTGGAAAGCTGACCCTTCCCTATCTCCCAATACCGCTACTCTCTGGACAGATACCGAAGACGTTTCAACTCTCATACACGCCCCCTCCTAGTTAAGAGGGGACCCAATCGGAATCGGGAATTTATCGGTTGTAACCCGCGATTTTTGGGAGGCAACAGTTGTGCTCCGCAACTTGGGGTTAGTTAGCCTGTCCCGCCGACAACGAGAACGGAATGTCGGCCTTCCGGAGCCGAGAGCGGTAGGCCGGGACGGTCTCTTCGAGCAGCCTGCGGTAGTCGGCCCGGGCCTTCTTCAGTCGCTCCCGCAGCACGTCGAAAACCTCCCGCTGCTGGTCCGTCGGCGGATAGTCGTCGCTGGCCTGCGACACCTCGTAGAGGAGGGCGCTGAGGCGGCTGTACAGCTTGTTGGGGTTGCGGAAGGCGTCTTCCCGGGCGCCCGTGAGGTGCACGTCGAACAGCTGGTGCTCGACCGCCACGGCCCGGTCGACCAGGTCGGCGGCCCCGGCGCGGAGCTCAGCCGTCGTCGCGCTGTCGAGCGCTGCCACCGTCGGGCCGGTGCGCCCCGACTCGGCCGCCAGCATCGTCTGGAGCTGGGAGAGGTCTTTCTTCAGCCACTCCAGCCGGTTGATCATGCGAGACACTGAGCTGATCGTATTTCGGATCCGGAGAGCAAACTCGGTCTGGGCACGCAGCTCCGCGACCGGGTTTATCGTGTGCGGGTCCTTTCGGACCCTCAGCGTGCGCCGCGTCGTCGTGTCCCCCACCTCGAGGACCGCCGTGTAGGGGCCGGGCACGGCCAGCGGCCCCTCGCGGGTGAGGTCCAGGTCCCAGGCGTCCACGGGACGGGTCCCGTCCTCGCCGAGGGGCACCCACGCTCGGCCCGGCGGGGGCGTGCGCAGGGTCGGCTCCAGGGCCGGCTCGTGGCGCAGGTTCCACCAGGTGCGGTTCAGTCCTTCCGTGCCGCTTCCGGAGAGCGTGCGAACGGTGTCTCCCTCCGCCGATAGCACAGTAATCGTCACGGGCTTCTCGGTCGAGTCGGGCAGCCAGTAGTCCAGGCTGATGCCGTAGGGCGGGTTCTCGGCCGGGATCTCCGAGGGCGTGCCGGCGTGGCTCCCCTGCGTGCGGAAGCGGTAGGCAAAGCCCGGCTCGAAGAGATAGGGCCGGTCGGCGTTTTGCGCTGCACTCAGCTGCCGGAGGGGCGACATGTCATCGAGGATCCAGACGCCGCGGCCGTAGGTGCCCACCACCAGGTCGTCGGCGTGGGTTTGCACGGCGAGGCCGTAGACCGGCGCGGCGGGCAGGTCGCCGTCGGTGCCCGGCTCGCCGAGCCGCTGGAGCCGCTGCCAGTGCGCCCCGTCGTCGAGCGAGAACCACACCCCGTTCTCGGTCCCGGCGAAGAGCAGTCCCGGCTGTTCGGGGTCTTCCTTCACCATGTGGACCGGGCTGAACACCGACCGCTCGATCCCGCCGTCGATGCGGGTCCAGCTTTGTCCGTAGTCGGTGGTGCGGTAGATGTACGGCGCAAAGTCGCCACTCTCCATCCGGTTGACGGCCACGTAGGCCGTACCGGCGTCGTGCCGGGACGGATCGATGTTGCTCACCCGGCCCCCCGGCGGCAGATCCGGGATGTTCTCCGTCACGTTCGTCCAGTCCTCCCCTCCGTTCCGGCTGATCCACACCAGCCCGTCGTAGGTCCCGGCCCAGATTAGGCCCTGCTCGAGCGAGGATTCCTGAATGGAAGAGAGGGTGCTGGCCGAGAACGTATTCAGGTTGTCCGTCGAGAGCTGCCCGGCGTCGCCCTGATGGGCCTCGATGTCGCGGCTCAGGTCCGGGCTCAGTTCTCGCCAGCTCTGGCCCCCGTTCTCGGTGACGTGCACGTGCTGGCTTCCGACGTAGACCCGCTCGTGGTTGTGGGGGGAGATCTCGATGGGGAAGTTCCAGTTCCAGCGGTACTTCTTCTGCCGGGGCGGCACGCCGTAGCCCGCCTCGGGCCACACCCGCACGTCGCGGGCGTGTCCCGTCTTGAGGTCGTAGCGCTGGAGCCCACTGTCGTAGCAGCCGGACCACACCCACCGGTCGGAGACCGTATCCGGCGTGGCCATGCCGCTCTCGCAGCCGCCCACGGTGTGCCACAGGCCGAGCGCGTACCCGCCCTCCAGGCTTCGGCTCGGGCCCCGGTACGAGGGGCCGTCCTGCCGGTTGGTGTACACCCAGTACGGCACCCGGTCGTCCACGCGGACCTGATAGACCTGCGCGATGGGCAGGGTCACGTAGTCGAAGCTCTCCAGCCCGTTTTCGGTGACCGTCGCGCCCCCGTCATGAGCAAACAGCACGCGGTCGGCATTGGTCGGGTCTACCCAGAGGTCGTGGAAGTCCCCGCCGGGCACGCCCGGTCCCTCGACGATCGTCTTGCCTCCGTCCCGCGTCATCCGGAAGTTCACAGAGGCGAAGTAGACGACGTTTTTGTCGTCGGAGGAGACGCGCATCCGGGTGTAGTAGGGCCCGCGTTCCGCCATCCCGTGATCACGGTTCATAAGCCGCCAGTGCTTTCCGCCGTCGCTGGAGCGGTAGAGTGTGGGGTCGTGGCGCTGGAGGAGGGCGTAGACGCGGTCCGGGTCTGACGGGGCGACGGCCACCGAGATTTTGCCCACCGAGTCCTTGGCCGCCGGAAGGCCGCCCCCGGCCAGTTCGGTCCAGTGCTCCCCGCCGTCGCGGGTGACGTAGACGCCGGAGTGGGGCCCGCCGCTGTGCAGCCCCCAGGTGTCGATGTCGACCTGCCACATGCCCGCGTACAGGGTCGACGGATCCTTGGGGTCGAGGGCCAGGTCCGAGCAGCCGGTGCTGTCGTTTACGGCCAGCACGCGCTCCCAGCTTTCCCCGCCGTTTCGGGTGCGGTACACCCCGCGCTCCGGCTGCGGAGAAAAGCCGTGCCCCACGGCGCAGGCGTACACCACGTCCGGATTGCGCGGATGCACCTCGATGGCGGCGATGCGTCCCGTCCGGCTCAGTCCCATGTGTTTCCAGGTCTCTCCGCCGTCGGGGGACTTGTAGATGCCGTTCCCGTGGCTGGTGGAGAGGCGAATGTAGTAGGGCTCGCCAGTGCCGGCCCACACCTCGTTCGGGGCCGAGCGCGAGACGGCCAGTGCCCCGATGGACTGGGCGCGCTTTTGGTCGAAGACCGGCCTCCAGTTGGCCCCGCCGTCCGAGGTCTTCCACACCCCGCCCGAGGCGGCGCCGAT
>JBDGQN010000204.1:0-8423 GCA_042219055.1 Salinibacter sp.
TCGAGCCGATCGCCTTCTTCCAGGTCTTCGTCGGGCACCTCACTGTGATGGAGAAAGACATCGTCCTCTCCATTGTCAGGTTCAACGAATCCATATCCTTCGGCCGGACTAAACCACTTAACGGTTCCTGTCTCCATAATTCTGTTGGAATCTTCTAGTGTTCGCTTTCAGCGTTCCTCCGATTCCCTCTCCACGAGGGGAAAAGGACTCGGATTTATGATGACGTCTCTCTCTTATGCGGTCTCTGTCCACATGTTCTCCATCGTTCGGGGACGACGGGTCCCCCGTGCTCCTTCGCGCCTCTGTCCCCCAAACAAGGCTTAGACTGACCTTCACAGAGCAGATACCTACGTTTTTCCGTGTCGGTCAGACTCCTTTCATGCCTTGCCGTATCATGATTCGTAGCTTCACTGCCCCCCGCGCTCTCGCCGTCCTCTTCGCAGGCAGCCTCCTGCTTCTGAGCACGGGCTGTTCCTCCTCTCAGCCGTCCTCGTCGACGACGGACCAAGCGTCATCTTCCTCCGGCCCCGCCGTGTCGATGCTGTACACGACCGCCGACGCCGGACTGGTGCTCCACGACGCCCGTCGCGAAACCTCCCGCACCCTCGTGGCCGGCGCCACGGCGAAGGCCCCCCGTGCGGTCTCCCCAACGGGGCGCTACCTGGCGTTCACCTACGCCACAGCCGACTCGTCCCACCTCGCCCTGTTGAACCTTACGAGCCAGAACCTGCGGCGCGTACACGCCATCGCGGGCACGGTCACCTACTCCCTGGCCTGGCATCCCGATCGGGACCGGCTCGCCTTCGGCTACTATCGCCCCACTGCGGACGAGGGCCGTGGTCCCGGAGGCCTCCGAATCGTCACCCCCAAAGGGACGAGCCGAGACGTAGGCTGTAGCACGGTCCGGGAGGTATTGCACTGGTTGCCCAGTGGCAAACTTGCCACCCGCACCGCTGACAAGCTGTACGTGGTCGAAGCCCGCGGCTGTGCCACGCAAGCTTCGGTCGACGCCCGTCGCATGCACCTCATTCACTACGCCCCAGACGCCGAACAGATGGCCTACATCCACCGAGAGCTGAGATACGACCGGGACGCCAACGACTATGTGCCCGACTCTTCACTGGTGCTGAGTGGTCCTCGAGGCAAAAACGCTGAACCCCTCTTCGGGGACAACCGACACGTCCGCCACCTCCGCTGGGCCCCGGATGGATCCGAACTGGCCTTCGACGTGCAGTCCGGCCCGACGTCAGGGTCGGGGAACCGTCAAGTCGTCGTTTACGACGGCGACCGTCCAAGCTTCCTCACGGACCCCAAAGAGACCACAGTAGATCAGATCCATCCGCGCTGGTCCCCCTCAGGCAACCGTCTTGCATTTACCGTCCGGACGTCGAGCGGCGCTTACGCCGCCGTACGGGTAAAGGGTCAGACAAGACGCCTCAGCCGCACCAAGGGGCCCGTTTGGGGATGGCTCGACGAGCGATCGGTGGTGGTCCCGGGTCCGGACTCGGTCCGCGTGCAAACCCTAAACGGAATGACCCGATTTACCCATCCGACCCCCGCGACCCTCCTCCACGTGTGGCAAACCCCGGTTTCTTGACTTGACCGCACGCTCTCTCCCGACGCAACCGTGAACCACCATGTGAAACGCGCTCCGGTTCACGACGTCGGAGCGCGACATCTACGCAGTCGCGGCGCGGTGAGCAGAGCGCACAAGTCCGCTCCGGCGTGGTCTCCGACAATCCGCCGGCGGCCCCTCACCCCTGAATCTCCGTGACGAGTTGAATCTCCTTGAGCACGCTCTGCACTTCGAAGCACTCCTCAAAGGTTCCTTCGTAGACCGTGGCCTTGCCCTCGTTGTGTACGGTCCAGGCCATGTCCTCGGCCTCGCCCCGGCTACACCCCGTGGCCTTCATCAGCTGGCCAATGACCTCTTCAAAGGTATGCACCTCGTCGTTGAACAGAACGACAAACCACGGATCATCGGTGCTCCCGCCATCGTCCTCCTTCTCAAGTTCCTCGGTCTCCGGCGGTACCGGCTCGACGTCGGGCTCAGCGGGAGCCCCAAACGTGCTGTAGGACGGAATCTCGGTCATTGCGAATGGGTGAACTCTGTGCAGATCGTCTCGAATGCGTAGAGTGCGGTCGTCGAAGAGGCGACGAGTCGGAGCGGAAACAGCCGCGTCCTAGGCCGCTCCTTCTTCGATGGCCTCGGGCGCGACCGCTTCGAGGTCGATCTCAAAATTCTCAGTGACGGGGTTGGCCAGAAGTTTCTCGCAGGCCTCCGTGGCGATGCGACGAGCCTCCTTTTCGTCTTCGGCCTCAATCCACACTTCGGCCTGTTTGCCCATACGCACCTGGGCCACCTCGTCGTAGCCAAGATTCGTGAGTCCGTGCTGAACCGTTTTGCCCTCGGGGTCGAGAATGGAGGAGCGCAGGGTGATCGAGATCGTGGCTTTGTACATGAGCCGAGCAGACTGGATACATCGAAGCGGAAGGCGGACGGGCCGGGAACGTCCGGCGTAGCCCTCAAGACGACTCTACGTATTCATCCGGGGCGGGCGTCGCGAGGGCCTTGATGAGGTGGTAGATCGACCGTCCAACGCCGTGGAGCAAATAGGCGGCAAACACGATCAGAAGCCCTCGCTCCTGCAGGCCAACGATGAGCAGGCCGGCCAGCACGTAGGCCCCGGTTTTTTTCGGGTGGATCTGCACGTAGCGAAAGGTGGGAGTGGGGATGGCGTCGAACCGGATGCTCGACACCATCAAGCCCGAGAGCACGAGGACGGCGGGCAGGGCCACCCGCAGACTATCGAGGGCAAAGAGGCCGCCCCAGGTCGAGGTTTCGGCGGCTAGAATGAGCGCGACGATGGCAATGGCCTGACCGGGAATCGGCAGGCCCTCAAAGCTGTCTTTGTCGGCGTCGTCGGCCGTCACGTTATAGCGGGCCAGCCGCACGGCGCCGCAGAGCGCGGGGAGCGCTGCCACAATCATGCCGAGCGGATCGAAGCCGTCCAACACGTACCCGTAGACGAGAAACGAGGGAGCGACGCCGAACGACACGATGTCGCTGAGAGAGTCGAGCTGGACGCCGAAAGGACTGTCGGTGTCCGTGAGCCGCGCCATGATGCCGTCGAGCAGGTCGAAAAAGCCGGCCAGCACAATGAGCCAGCAGGCGAGCACAAAGGCGCCCTCGAGAATCTGTGTGAGGGCCAAAAACCCGCACAGCATGTTTAGGAGCGTGAAGAAGGAGGGCACGGCCACCCGAGGCGGGGGCCGGTCGCTCCGCTGCTCACGGCGGGCTGTACGGTAGGCATCGAGGCGACGCCGGACGCGCGCCGGACGCGAGAACCCTTCGTCCGCCGGCGTAGATCCATTCGTACGATCCGAGCCAAGGAGATCGAGCATCGGCATCACTGGACGACAATCAGGAAGCAGACGAACGGCGAGACGAAGACGCTGCCGGCTCCGTCGTTCCCTTCTCTTCCGGAACGTTGGCAGAACCCGACGATCCTGCAGTCGACACCTGACCGAGGACCGTCGTGCCGGCGCGAACGGTTTGTCCCTCCTCCACCTCAAGGTCGACCGACGGGGGCACGAGACAATCCATCCGGGATCCGAATTTTACGATTCCAAACCGCTGCCCGGCGTCCACGGGGTCTCCCTCTTCCAAATCGTACTCGATGCGGCGCGCCACGGCCCCCGCAATCTGCTTGAACAGGAGTTTGGTGCCGCTGGGATGCCGGAGGCCGAACTCTGATCGTTCGTTCTTGTCGCTGGCCTTTGGGTGCCAGGCCACGAGATAGTCTCCGGGCCGGTACCGGGCGTACTCGATCATGCCGCGGGCGGGCACGCGGTTAACGTGCACGTCGAGCGGGGAGAGGAAGATGGAGATACGCCGCGCCGGGCCGTCGAGGTAGAGCGGCTCCTCTTCCTCCACAATCTCCACGACCCGGCCGTCGGCCGGGGCGAGCAGGCCGTTCTCGCGGGCGTCTCGGGGGGGCGTGCGCTCCGGATCCCGGAAAAAGTAGAGCGTAAACGCGAGTCCCCCGATCGCTACGGCCAGCAGTAGACCCCGCCACACCCAGGCTTCCAGCGAGAGGGCCGCGAGGGTGAGGCCGAGCGCAAGGGCCGTCACGACGGCAATAATCGTATACCCTTCGCGTGCAATCACAAAACTGTAGAAATCGGTAGATGACACCCCCGAGCAAAGGGGACTGCGCCCGACGCTGTTCGAACCGAATCGCAGTGAGCGTCCTCCTTTCCCGTCGTACGAGCCCCAGGATGCAGATAGGAATCAAGACTCACTGCTTTCCGGAACGATTCGCTGTACCACCTTGACCCAGCGAAGTTCAATCCAGCGTCATGAACATCGTTCGGAATTCCGCTGTTCGCCGCCGAGTCACGACTGTACTACTCCGGACTCTGCACCCAGACATTGTTTTCCAGGGACACGTCGGGTAACTGGTGATCCGGATCGACGATGACCGAGTCGAGGCGCGCGTCGGAGTCGTACCGAAAGGTCCACTCCCCACCACGCTGCCAGACTTCGACCGGCAAACGGGTGCGCCCGGTCGAGCCGTCCTTTTCAATGACCTTGAGTTCGACGGGCATCGGGAGTTTCCGGCGGTTCTCGATCGTGATGAGCGCCCCCTTTGAGGGCGTGCCGTCGACGTACGTGACGTCGGTCACGGCCTGGTCGATGGTCCAGTTCTTGACGAACCAGCCCTTCCAGAACCAGCGCAGGTCCTCGCCTGTGGCGTCGTTGATGGTCCGGAAAAAGTCGTAGGGCTTCGGGTGTTTGAAGGCCCAGCGGTCGACGTAGCGTCGGAGCGCGTAGTCGAACCGCTCCGGGCCGAGGATGTATTCGCGGAGGAGCATCAGTCCCAGGGCCGGCTTGTAGTAGTGGATCGGGTGGCGCCACTTCGGCTTCAGGACATCCGGATACGTCGCGATCGGCTCCACGTCCGGCGCCGTCATCGCAGAGACGATTTCCCGGGCGGGGTTGCCTCCGTCAGGCGCGTACTCGCCGTCGCGTTTCGGGGCGAATTTGCCGTCCTTGTACCACTGGTGGGCCAGGACGTTGATGAACGTGTCGAAGCCTTCATCCATCCACGCGTGCCGGCGCTCGTCCGAGCCCACAATCATCGGAAACCACTGGTGCCCGTGCTCGTGGACGGTGAGAAAAAACATGTCGTACCCGCGGGCCCCGCGGTGACAGAACGCCAGTCCGGGATACTCCATGCCGCCGACCGGACCACCCACGTTGACGACCGTGTTCCACGGGTACGGCGACAGGTACTCCGAAAACATCTCGATCGTGGCCTCGGTGTACTCGGTCGACTTCAACCATCCGTCCTCTGTGGCGGCCGACGGCGGATAGTAGGACATTGCCAGCACGTCCTCGCCATTGGGGAGATCGGCCTTCGAGGCGTCCCACACGAAGCCCGGGGAGGCGGCCCAGGCCACGTCCCGCGTCTTTTTCATGCGGTAGTGCCAGGTCAGCATGCCGTCTTGCTGGGGGCGAGTCGACGGGTCGCCCACCTCGTCCGGCGCGATGATCGGGACCGTTTCGTCGCTCTGGCGCGCCTCGTCGAGACGCTTCTGCTGCGTCTCGGTGAGCACCTCGTCCGGATTCTGCAGGGTCCCGGAGCCGGCAACGATCATGTTGGCCGGCACGGTAACCCGGTAGTCGAAGGTGCCGTACTCGCAGTAAAACTCGCCCTGTCCGAGAAACGGAAGCGTATTCCAGCCCCGCACGTCGTCGTAGACTGCCATGCGCGGGTACCAGCGGGCGACCTCGTGGATGGGTCCGCTCGGGGTCCGCTCCCAGGCGGTGCGCCCGTTCTTCGGGATCGTAAAGCGGTAGTCGAGATGGAGGCGCAGTGTGCCCCCGTTCGGGGGCAGCGGTTCCGGAAGGCGGACCTGCATGCGGGTGTCCGTGATGAGCGTATCGGCCGCAGTTGTTTGCCCTCCCTGCTCCACCGCCACCCGCGAGAACTGAAAGCCCGGCGTGCCACGGGGGACCTGGGTCGGCTGGGTGGTCTCCTGACTCCGCGACTGGGCCTGGAACCGGTTCTGATCGAGCTGCAGCCAGACGAAGCGGAGGGTGTCCGGGCTGTTGTTGACGTAGCGGATCTCGACGGTACCCCGCACCTGGTGGGCTGCCGTGTCGAGCGTGGCCTCAATCGTGTAGTCGGCCCGGTTCTGCCAGTAGTCCTCACCCGGTGCTCCACTGCCACTTCGGTAAGCATCGGCCGAGTGGGCCATGAAGGACGGGTCCCAGGCGGCGTGCTGGTCGTAGCCGGGGGTTTGGGCGCGGGCGTCCGCCCCCAGAAAGATCAGAACGCCGACGAGAATACTGAACAGGGAACGGAGTGAAAGAGACATTGGTGCCGTCGAATCAGTGCAGGCAATATGTCCGAGAACACGAGTTATCAGAGCATCAACGTCGGGACGACGCGCCGCGATGTCAGGGCGAACCGTTCCCTGAACGCGTGACTTTCTTTTTTCTTCGACTCCGCACGCATGCTCATTCCGTCCTGAACACCCGTTCAGGGAAACGATGCGAAACCATCCCGAGGGAAGCGAGGGCCGAGGGACATCTCCCGGCGGAACTGACGACGTACAGCCGAGCTAACACAGCGGGGGACGTGGAGGCGGAAGATGTCCTCAACGCGACCTCGTCCAACCCGAAACGGATCGGCCATATCGCTCCTCCCCGGGAGCATCGGTCCGGAACGGAGTCCTCAGAAAGAGGAACGTCGGCCTACGGCCAGAGGCCCCGCTGCCGCGTCACGTCGGCCACGCGGCGAACGGCCCGGATCAGGGCTGCCGTCCGGAGATCAACCGGCTCGATCGATCCGGCTCCCTCTCTCCCGGCCCCGCCTCGTCCCCCCTCGTGTAGGACGCTGTTGATGCCACGCTGCTCTTCGATCACCGCCTCGGTAGCCGCCTCCATCTTGTCCCACAGCTTGTCGTGGACCCGCTCGAGGGCCCACTGCTCATTCTCGATGTTCTGGACCCATTCGAAGTAGCTGACGGTGACGCCTCCGGCATTCGCGAGGATGTCGGGCAGCACCGGAATGCCCCGATCAAACAGGATCTGGTCGGCCGCCGCGGTGGTGGGCCCATTGACCGCCTCTACGATGAAGCGGGCGCGGACGTCCGCCGCATTGTCGGCGTGGAGCTGGTTCTCCAGCGCCGCAGGGATGAGGATGTCACAGGGCATCGCAAGGAGGTCCTCGTTCGAAATGGTCTCCGCGTCGTCGAGGCCGACAACCGATCCCGTGTCCTCTTTGTGGGCACGAGCTGACTCCGGATCGAGGCCATCCGGATCGTAGATTCCTCCTTGCGAGTCGCTCACCGCGACGATCGTTGCCCCGGCCTCGTCGAGCAGGCGAGCAGAGATGGCCCCAGCGTTGCCGTAGCCCTGAATGGCCACGGTGGCCTCCGACACATTCCCCAGCCCCTCCACCACGCCGCGATCGAGGGCCGTCTGCGTGGCATACAATAGGCCGCGCGCCGTCGCCTCCCGCCGCCCCCGCGACCCGCCGATGTCCACGGGCTTGCCGGTAACGACCGGCAGGTTGTTCGTGCCCCGATGCATCATGTCGTAGGTATCGTAGACCCACGCCATCGTCTCCGCGTCGGTGTTTACGTCGGGGGCCGGAATGTCGGTGTGCGGTCCAAGGTTGTCGCCCAGATCCGACACGTAGCGCCGCGTAATGCGGCGGAGCTCGACCTTCGAGAGCCTGCTGGGACGACACGCCACCCCGCCCTTCGCCCCGCCAAAGGGCACGCCCACCACCGCCGTCTTCCACGTCATCCAGGAGGCAAGAGCGCGCACCTCGTCGGCGGTCACGTCCGGGTGGTACCGAAGCCCTCCCTTGCCCGGCCCCCGCACCTTGCTGTGAAGCACCCGGTATCCCACGAAGTTTTGTACGGACCTGTCCTCCATCTGGACGGGAAACTCGACCGTGATGACCCGGCTCGGCTGGACAAGGAATTGGGCCAGTCCATCCTCGAGGTCCGAGAGATAGGGCAGAACCTGCTTGAACTGACGCTGGGCGAGATGGAATGGGTTGAGCTCTCCGGAATCAGACTCGGTCCTGCGGGGGGCCCGCGTGGGAGAAGGCATGGCGGATTGGGAAACCTGTACGATGAGTTCATGAAAGATCGGAAGCGCTCCCAAAAAGTTAATCTTCCATGAACCAAGGTGCAACCAACCGGCGGACCGGTGATCCAAACGCTTCCCCGGTTGGAACCTGCCCCCCGTACGTCTCGGCGGAACGACTACCGGGAGAGGTACAGATCCTTCATCTCGTAGGGCTGCTCGAAGTGCTCGTCGGAAAGGGAATCGACGAGGGCAATCGCCTCGCCGGTCGACTTCATCTCCGGCCCCAGTTCCTTCGGCACCTCCGGGA
>JBDGQN010000205.1:0-8637 GCA_042219055.1 Salinibacter sp.
CATGCGCTACAACGACGGGTACAACAAGAACGTCCTCTCCTTCGTCAACAACATTAACACGCACGAGGGCGGCACGCACGTGACGGGCTTCCGCCGCGCCCTCACGCGGACGCTGAAGCGCTACGCCCAGAAGAACGACATGCTCAGCGGGCTCAAGTTCGACCTGTCGGGGGACGACTTCCGGGAGGGGCTCACGGCGGTGCTCTCGGTGAAGGTGGCCGAGCCGCAGTTTGAGGGACAGACGAAGACGAAGCTCGGCAACTCGGAGGTACAGGGCATTGTCGAGTCGCTCATCAACACGAAGCTGGGCCGGTGGCTGGAGGATCATCCCGACCAGGCCGAACGGATTATCCAGAAGGTCATTCAGGCGGCCGAGGCGCGGGCGGCGGCCCGCAAGGCCCGCGAGCTCGTCCAGCGCAAAGACGCCTTTTCGCGGGGCGGCCTGCCGGGCAAGCTGGCGGACTGCTCGACGCGCACCCCCGAAGACGCGGAGCTCTACCTCGTGGAGGGCGATTCGGCGGGCGGGTCGGCCAAGCAGGCGCGGGATCGACACTTCCAGGCCATCCTCCCTCTGCGCGGAAAGATCCTCAACGTCGAGAAGGCCCGCCTCGACCGCATCCTCGAAAATGACGAGATTCAGAACATCGTCACGGCGCTCGGCACCGGGCTCACCTCGACGGAGGAGGAGTTCGACCTCAGCGACCTCCGCTACCACAAGATCGTGATGATGACGGACGCCGACGTGGACGGCGCGCACATCCGCACTCTCCTCCTCACCTTCCTCTACCGGCAGCTACGGCCTCTCATTGAGAAGGGCTACATATACATCGCCCTCCCGCCCCTCTACCGCATCCAGAACGGGAGCCAGGAGATCTACTGCTGGACGGACGAGGAGATGCAGACACGCATGCAGGAGCTCCGGGCTGACGGCAAGAGCCCGAGTATGCAGCGGTACAAGGGCCTCGGCGAGATGAATCCCGAGCAGCTCTGGACCACCACGATGAACCCGGAAACCCGCAAGATTCAGCAGGTGACCGTCGACAACGCGGCGGCGGCCGACCGGCTCTTCTCCACGCTCATGGGCGACTCGGTGGAGCCCCGGCGCGAGTTCATCGAGCGCAACGCCAAGTACGCAACGATCGACGCGTAGCTGGGCCTGCCTCCAAGACGTGGGGATTGCATCAGTACAGTCATTGGTCTTTGGCCGGTATTATGTCGGAAACAATTCGGGCGGTGCATGACGAGTCTCTCGCGTGTCACGTCGTTCGCTCCTCGCCGCTGACCTACGATGACGCCCCCCACCCCGAGGTCGAGGATCGTCCCCCGCACGTCCGGGCGGCGTCGAGCCTCGTCCTGCTGGTGGACCGCTACGCCATCGTGCAGGATGACGCCAACTTTCTGGCGCTCATCGACCCGGACAGCCACGAGGTGGAGAGCCATCCCCTCCCGGCCGGGCCGAAAGGACTCCGCGTCTTCGATTACGACGAAGGCACCGGGCACCACAAGCTCGACCTGGAGGCCTGCGCGGTGGTGCCCGGCACCGACGAGCGTCTACTCGTGGCGTTCGGCTCCGGCTCCGCCGAGAATCGAGAGTGGATCGTGACGGTCGACTGGCGCGGGAAGGAGGAGCCCGATACCGAAATGATCGAGGCGCCGGTCTTCTACGAGACACTCCGTGAACAGAATGCGTTTTCTGGAAGTGGCCTCAACGTTGAGGGCGCGATCTTCGTCGGCGACGATCGGCTCCGCCTTTTTCAGCGTGGCAACGCCGAGCCGACCGAGCAGCTCGACCCCGTCGACGCGACGGGCGACCTGCAGTGGTCGGCCCTCGCGGCCCACCTCGACGCCCCGGACGAGCATCCGCCCCCCGAACTCACGAACGTGGTGCAGTACGATCTCGGCACGCTTCACGACGTTCGGCTGACCTTTTCCGACGCCGTGCGCTACGACGGCGCAGTCCTGTTCTCCGCCTCCGCCGAAGACGAGACGACCGGCGACGTCGTCGGCTCCGTGCTCGGCGTCATCGACGAGACGGGGGCGCGTCTCGCGGAGCTCTTCGACGAGGACGGCACCCCGTTTGAGGGCAAAGTGGAAGGCCTGAGCGTGCATCCGGATCAGCCGGATCGCGTTTCGTTCGTCATCGATGCCGACGCCTCCGACGAGCCGTCGCTGATTTACGAGGCGGACCTCGACGGGCCGTGGCGCCGATCACAGGGGGAGGGAGCGAACGAGGGGCGTCCTCAAGCGTGAAAGGCGCCCGTGCTTGCTCGTCATCGACCTTGAAGGAGCAATGCCCGACACGAAAGCAAAAATTCTGGAGGCCCTGGACGCCCTGCCGGAGGACCGGCAGCGCGAGGTACTGGACTTCGTCGAGTCGCTTCGGTCGAAGGAAGAAGAAAAGACCAATAAGAAGGAGCGTGATCCGGAGGAAAATCCGCTCCTGGACTTCATCGGAGCCGTCGAACATGGGTCCTTGGCTCAAGACATCGACGAAGAATTGTATGGAGAATGATGAGTCTTTTTGTCGACACGTGGGGCTGGCTTTCACTTCGGGATCGTCGGGAGTCGAGGCACGAAGAAACAAAAGCCTATTTCCAAGAAGCCCTGCAGGACTCGGGGTCGAGCTATACGACCGATTATGTGCTCACCGAGACGCTCACGCTCCTGTTCAAGCGTCTTCCGTTTGAAGATGCTTGGCAGGGGTATCAGCAGATCGAGTCGGCACGTCGCAATGAGTTCCTGGATTTCGTATGGATCGATCGGGATCACTTCGACCAGGCCCTCCAGCTTCGCCAGCGGTATAGTGACAAGCCGGACATCTCCTTCACCGACCTCACGTCGATGGTCGTGATGCAAGAGTTGGACCTCCGGGATGTCCTGACGGGAGACGCCCACTTCGAGCACGTGGGAATGGGATTCCGACGCCAGCCATAAGGACGAGGTTCATCCGTGGAGCAGCCCCGCGTTCAACATTCTGCGACCGACGCCGAGCGTCCGGATGTCTCGATTGTGGTGCCGGCGTACGAGGAGGCCGAGTCTCTCCCTGAACTCGCCGACGGGCTCCGGGTGGCCTGTGAGGAGGCCGGTCTGTCGTTCCGGGTGTGGATCATTGACGACGGGTCGCAGGACGACACCTGGAGCGTCGTGCAGCGGCTCCACGAAGAAGACCCACGGGTGGTCGGGCTCCGCTTCCGGCGCAACTACGGCAAGTCGGCGGCGCTGGCCCTCGGCTTCGAGCGGGTGCAGGGGCGCTACGTGGCGACCATCGACGCGGATCTGCAGGACGATCCGAAGGAGATTCCCCGCCTCCTCGACACTCTGGAGGAAGGGGACTACGACCTCGTAAGTGGCTGGAAGCGAGATCGCAAAGACCCGCTCACCAAGACGATCCCCAGTCGGTTCTTTAACTGGATTACCCGCCTGCTCTCCGGCCTTCCCCTCCACGATTTCAACTGCGGGCTCAAGGTGTACCGGCGGGAGGTCGTGAAGAGCGTCAGTGTGTACGGGGAGCTCCACCGCTACATCCCGCTGCTGGCCAAGTGGGAGGGGTACGATCGGATCACCGAGCAGGAGGTACAGCACCACCCCCGCAAGTACGGGACCACCAAGTTCGGGACGGAGCGCTTTATTCAGGGCTTTCTGGACCTCATCACGGTCGTCTTCCTCACGCGTTACGCCGTGCGGCCCATGCACTTCTTTGGGTCGATCGGGACACTGGCGTTCGTGGCTGGCTTCGCCATCAACCTCTGGTTGTCGGTCAACAAGCTCGTTTTCGGCGATCCCATCGGAGGGGCACGTCCCCTGTTGCTGCTCGGGCTGCTACTCATCCTGTTTGGCTCGCAGATGTTTACGACCGGGCTGCTCGGGGAAATGATCATTCAGCCGCGGATGGAAGACCCCTCGACCTACGAGGTGGCGGAGGCGGTGGGGCCGGTTGAGAAGACCGCGGAGGTAGTAGAAGGGTGAAGGTGGGAAAGTGTGAAGGTTGAAGGTTGGGGAATTGAGGGCCCTGGCGGTCTTTGGGTTCAGGCTCAGTGAGGTGTGACGGTGTCCGGGAGGGTGCCGTGAAGCGTTTCTACGAGTGCGTCGGCAAGGCGCTGTTTATGGCGGCGCCGGGTGACGAGCCGCACGTCGCGAGTGGGCGTTGGCTCGGCGAACGGGATCACGAACTCCGTGCGCTCGGTGTCGGTCATGTGATGCGTGGCGAGTCGGGGGAGAAGGGTCATCCCGCCGCTGTTGCGCACGAGGCGGACGAGCGTCTCCAGGGAGCCGCTCTCGAACTGGGCCGCGGACTGGGAAGCGGACAGGGACCGGCCGCACACGTGCAGCACCTGGTCGCGGAAGCAGTGGCCCTCGTTCAGCAGCCACAGGTCGTCAAGGGCCAAGTCGGACGGCACGAGGGTTTCGCGGTCGGCGAGGCGATGGGTGGGGGCCACGTAGCCGACGAAGGGCTCCGTGAACAGCACGCGGTCGTGGAGGTCGGGACCGGCCTCGTCCGTAGCGATGAGGGCAGCGTCGAGCGTGTCGGTGTGGAGGGCGTCGAGGATCTTCTCCGTCGGCCACTCGCGCAAGACGAGAGAGAGGTCGGGGTACGCTGTCTCCAGGGCCGGCAGGAGGAGGGGCAGAAGGTAGGGCGACAGCGTGGGGAGCATGCCGAGGCGGAGGGTGCCCGCAATGTGGTGCTGCATCTCGGTCGCAATGGTCGTGAGCCGATCCCGGGCGGCGAGCACCTCTCGGGCCTGCTTCACGATGGGCTCCCCGGCGGCCGTGGGCACTACGGGCTGGTGACTCCGATCGATGAGCTCCACACCTAACTCATCCTCCAACTGCTGCAGTTGCCCGCTGAGGGTGGGCTGGGTCACGTCGCACGCCGTGGCCGCGTCGCCGAAGTGACGGTGCGTGTCGAGGGCCACGAGATATTGAAGCTGCGCGAGCGTCATTGGACGAAAAAGCGGCTCTATGATAGGTCGAAACTATCAAGAATATAGAGGTGATTGATTTGAATAATCAACTCCGGGCGCATACATTTAGTAACGACGTGTTATCTTCCCAGCAACGCCCTCATTTCTACCTATGTCAGAGGAACAAACTACGGAGAGCATGGACGGGACCAATGGGTGTCCGGTGATGCACAATGGCGCCAACGGTTCGGTGGAGCAGCGTGCCAGCACGCCCGAGGCGAACCGTGAATGGTGGCCCAGCAGTCTGGATGTTGAGATTCTCGACCAGAACGTGCAGGACGTCGGTCCCTGGAACGGGGACTTCGACTACGCAGAGGCCTTCCAGCAAATCGATTATGAAGCTCTGAAGGCGGACATCGAAGAGGTGATGACGACCTCGAAAGACTGGTGGCCGGCCGACTACGGGCACTACGGGCCGCTCTTCATTCGAATGGCGTGGCACGCCGCGGGGACGTACCGCACCACTGATGGGCGTGGCGGCTCGTCGGGCGGCCGACAGCGCTTGGCCCCCCTCAACAGCTGGCCCGACAACGCGAACCTCGACAAGGCCCGGCGCCTGCTCTGGCCGGTGAAGCAGAAATACGGGCGCAAGATCTCCTGGGCGGACCTGATGGTCCTGGCCGGCAACGTCGCCATGGAATCGATGGGCTTCGAGACGTTTGGCTTCGCCGGGGGCCGGGAGGACGACTACAAGCCCGACGGGTCCGTCGACTGGGGCCCAGAAGACGAGATGGAGACCTGGGGCCGGTTCAACGAGGACGACGAGCTTGAGAGTCCGCTCGGCGCGACCGTGATGGGCCTCATCTACGTAAACCCCGAGGGCCCGGAGAACACCCCGGACCCGGAGTGGTCGGCCCAGCGGATCCGACAGTCCTTCGGCCTGATGGCGATGAACGATCGGGAGACGGCTGCCCTCATCGCCGGCGGGCACACGTTCGGAAAAGTCCACGGCGCCAACACCGACGATCACCTCCAGGCCGAGCCCGAAGCGGCCCCCATCGAGCAGCAGGGCCTCGGCTGGAAAAATGAGCATGGCTCTGGGAAGGGCGGCGATACCATTACCAGCGGCATAGAGGGACCCTGGACCGACGCGCCCACCCAGTGGGACCTGGGGTACCTCGACTTCCTGCTCGACTACGAGTGGGAGGTCCACGAAGGACCCGGCGGGGCGTGGCAGTGGAAACCGAAGAGCGAAGAGCTGAAGGGAGTCGTGCCGGACGCCCATGATTCGGAGGAGACGGTAGACCCCATGATGCTCACGACGGACGTGGCCCTGAAGCGGGACCCGGAGTACCGCGAGATTATCGAAGACTTCCGCGACAACCCGGACGAGTTCCAGGACGCGTTCGCACGCGCCTGGTTCAAGCTGCTTCATCGGGACATGGGGCCGAAGGAGCGGTACCTCGGCCCGGAAGTGCCCGACGAGGACCTGATCTGGCAGGACCCCGTGCCCGACGTCGACCACGAGGTGATCGGCGACGCGGAGATTGCCGAGCTCAAGGACGCGATTCTCGACACCGACCTGTCCATTTCCCGGCTGGTCAAAACCGCCTGGGCGTCAGCCTCGACCTACCGAGACAGCGACAAGCGCGGCGGGGCGAACGGGGCCCGCATCCGCCTCAAGCCGCACCGGAGCTGGGAGGCCAACGAGCCGTACGAGCTGTCCCGCGCGCTGAACGTCCTGGAAGGCATCCAGCAGGACTTCAATGATTCGTGGTCCGACGACACGCGGGTCTCCCTGGCCGACCTGATCGTGCTGGGCGGGGCCGCCGCCATCGAAGAGGCCGCGGCGGAGGCCGGCTACGACGTGACCGTGCCGTTTCACCCTGGGCGCACCGACGCCACGCAGGAGCAGACCGACGTGGAGGCGTTCGAATACCTGGAGCCGAAGGCAGATGGCTTCCGCAACTACATGGCCGACGATCCGGGGCAGGACTGGACGCCGGAGGAGTTCCTCATCGACAAGGCTGATCTGCTGGATCTGACGCCCGCAGAGATGACGGTGCTCGTTGGCGGAATGCGCGCACTGAACGCCACCCACGAGCAGGCCGACGGACACGGTGTCTTCACCGATCGTCCGGGGACGCTGACCAACGACTACTTCCAGAACCTGCTCTCGATGGACTACGAGTGGGAGCCGGTCTCGGAGAAGAAAGAGCTTTTTGAGATTCGGGACCGAGACACCGGCGAGGTCGAGTGGAAAGCGACCCGCGTGGATCTGATCTTCGGATCCAACTCCCGCCTTCGGGCCCTCTCGGAAGTGTACGGCGCCGAGGACGCGGAGGAGAAGTTCGTTCAGGACTTCGTGGACGCCTGGACGAAGGTGATGACCCTCGACCGGTTCGATCTCGAGTAGCGCGGCCGAGGAAAGAGATTTCGGTCGGAAGTCTCTTATCCACGAGATCGGCCCCGACTCTTATGACACGGGCCCCGGGTGACACCGTCGCCTGGGGCCTTTTCGTCTTCTTCGGGCTGCACACGCCCCCGCACGGACGAGCAGGGCCCGGGCCGCGACCGGTGGACGTCGCGGCTACGGAGCTGGCTGAGCGCCTGCGGATCGCCGCAGAGACCAACCGCAGAACCGAACCTGCGCGGCAGCTGGCGGTGTGTTTTGGGTAGCCTGGACCCACTCCGCACTCCCATTCTCTCACACCCCTACGCACAAACGCAGTAATGCAACAGCGCACCCTCGGCGATCAGGGTCTCACCGTCTCCGCTCTGGGCCTCGGCTGCATGGGCATGTCCGACTTCTACGGTACGCCCGACGAGAACCGAGCCATCAAAACCCTTCAGCGGGCCCTCGACCGCGGCCTCACCTTCTTCGACACGGCCGACATATACGGTCCATTCACGAACGAGAAGCTCGTGGGCCGCGTCCTGGAGCCGCACCGTCACGAGGTGACCATCGCCACCAAATTCGGCATCGTTCGGGACGAGGAGGGGGGGCACCACGGCATCAACGGACGGCCCAGTTACGTAGAGAAGGCCTGCAACGCCTCGCTCCAGCGCCTCGGCACGGACCACATCGATCTCTACTACCTCCACCGCGTGGACCCCGACGTGCCCATCGAGGAGACCGTCGGGGCGATGGGGCGGCTCGTGGAGGCGGGAAAGGTGCGGTACCTCGGCCTCTCGGAAGCAGCGGCCGATACCCTTCGCCAGGCGAATGCGGAGCACCCCATCACGGCCCTGCAGACGGAGTACTCACTCTGGAGCCGCGATCCGGAGGACGAAATTCTGCCGACGTGCCGTGACCTGGGCATCGGGTTTGTGCCGTACAGCCCGCTGGGGCGCGGTTTTCTCACGGGGCGCTTTCAGTCGCCGGAGGACCTGCCCGAGGGGGACTGGCGCCGCCACAACCCGCGCTTTCAGGGCGAGAACTTCCAGAAGAACCTGGACCTCGTGGCGGAGGTGAAGCGCCTAGCGGCCGACAAAGGCGTGACGCCTGCGCAGTTGGCCCTCGCCTGGGTGCTGCACCAGGGCGGCGACATCGTGCCGATTCCGGGCACGACGGATCCCGACCACCTCGACGAGAACATCGGCGCGCTGAACGTGGCCCTGTCCGACGAAGAGCTTGATCGCATCGACGAGATTGCACCGATGGGCGTGGCTGCTGGAGACCGGTATCCGGACATGAGCAGCGTAGGGCGTTGAACGTTGGCACGTTGGAAGGTTG
>JBDGQN010000206.1:0-4843 GCA_042219055.1 Salinibacter sp.
ACTGAACATGTGGGTGGACGCCTCGTGCCGGATGTACTCCACCACGTCGCGATCCCCGGCGCAGAACCCCCCGATGGAGGCGAAGCTCTTTGAGAAGGTTCCCGTGATGAGGTGCACGTCGTCCTTGAGCCCAAACGTGGAGGCGGACCCGCGCCCGCCGTCTCCCACCACGCCGATCGCGTGGGCGTCGTCGAGCATGAGGGCCGCGTTGAACTCGTTTGCCAGCTCGAGCAGCTCAGGGACGCGTGCGATCTTGCCGCTCATCGAGAAGACCCCATCGGTGGCGATGAGCTTGCCTGCGTCCGGCCGTTCGGCCTGTGCCCGCTCCAACATCGTACGCAGGTGATCGAAGTCATTGTGGCGGTACCGCTTCGTCTCGGCGAGACTTTTCTGCGCACCGGCCACAATGCAGGCATGATTGTCCTTGTCGGAAAAGATGATGTCCCCGCGACCGGCCACCGCTTCGAGCACACCCTCATTCGTCATGTAGCCCGTGGAGAACAGGACCGCCTCCTCTTTTCCCATGAAGTCGGCGAGCCGTTCCTCCAGCTCCAGGTGCAGGTCGAGCGTGCCGTTGAGGAAGCGACTCCCGGTACAGCCGGTACCGTACTTGGCCGTCGCCTCCTGGGCCGCCTCCTTCACACGGGGATCCGCCGTGAGGCCGAGATAATTGTTCGATCCGGCCATCACGAGCTCGTCGCCGTTCATGACGGCCCGGGAGCCTTCACTCTCCTCGATCGGTCGGAAGTACGGATACAGATCCGCTTTCTTCAACTTGGCATAGTCGCCCGACGGATCGAAGAAGCGGTGACATTTCTCGAAGAGCGACGGCTCGTTTTGGGAGGAGACCTCCGAATCGGACTCGGACGATCGGTGAGGACGGTTATGGTCTGGTGTCGTCATAAGTGCGGAAACGCAGTACGTAACGAGGAACAGACAAAGCGTCGTACAGTCAGGACTTCGCCATCAAGTACGGGTGCCGCATTTGAATAGTGTCGCACTGAAGTCGGAAGAGGTAACACGTGACGAACTCCTCTCCCCTTCGAGGCATCGCCGTTTTTCGCTTGAACCGAAGCCGAACAGAAGGCTTTGACCCGTACGCCTCGCGGCGAAGGGGTTTCGCTCAGTTTCTGTATCGAAGGGCTTCCACTGCTCCTCTCCCAAAATTTTAGGACAGTTTTACAACTTTCTCTGCACCGGTCTGCCCGCTGCATGAACCCCGCAGACCGGAGACGAACGTCGGAATGAGGCCTCTGGGAGGGGTAATGTTCTCCCCGTGCCGTGCCCGATCATCCCTAATTCCCGAAGACCACGTTCGGGAAAGTACGCTGGGCGCCGCAGTGGGAGTGCGGACTACACGCGCCCCCTTCTGTTGCGGGGAGCCGGAAGGGGACCGTGCACGTCAATTCCAAACAGGCGGTACGACGGCTAAAAGCGGACCTGCACCCGAAGTCCGGCGCCCTTCGGAGAAGGCCGCCCCCGCCGCGGCAAGCCGGCAGCCCGTCCTTCCATCTCGGCCGCCACACGTCCGCCTCCCGTGGGGCGCACGCGCACGGCCACATCTCCGACATTAAACGTCAAGAGGTGGGCACTGACGTAGGCGTCGAGCAACGTGAGGGCGTAAAAGAGGCCCGTTCCTAGAATCGACAGGTCTCGCCAGCGACGATACTTGTCGCGCAACGTTCGAAGCTGTCGTCCACTTACGCTACCGCCAACCTGCTGGCCTCCCAGCTGCGCCACGACGGTGTCGTATTCATCTTTGAAGTGTTGATACGGATTCGTTCCGTTCTCCCCACTGCTCTCGTTCTGTCCAATCTTGTAGAGATTGGCGTGGCGGTACAGCAGGTAGCGGCGGTTCATCTCGTAGATGGCGTAGCCGCCCCCGGCCAGCCCTCCGTAGACGAACGGAAGCTTATAGTACTGCCGGTTGTAGACCTGTCCCCAGCCTGGCAGGGCCGCCGCTCGCCAGAGGGCCTTCCGAGGGGAGTGATCCGGGGAAAATCCCTTCTCCTTCAGGATGGCTGCGCGGACGCTGTCGGGCTGTGCGTGGACGACGGCGCTTCCCCCCCCGCCCAGAAGAAGCAGGCCAAGTACCCCCAGACCGAGTCCGAGACGTATCAGCGTCACAGGCAGTCGAGCAGCGAACAATCCGATTGTACCATCTCCCGAAAAGCCTCCTCGACCCCGGCCGAGCCGACAGCCTTGTCCCGACACCCGCACTCCCGCTCCGCCCCACCCCTGATCGCTCCCCGAAAACACGCTCACTTCTCCATCATCAGCGCCAGGAGCCGTTCGAGGTCTTCCTCGGAGTAGTAGGAGATTTCAATGGTGCCCCCGCCGTCCGCCTTGTGCTGAATCTGCACCTGGGTGCTAAAGCGGGAGCGGAGCTCATTGCGCAGCGCATCGAGCTGCAGGTCACTCTGATCGGGCACTGGATCAGGAACCGACTTGTCTTCGGGGGACGCGCCCGACGCGTCGACGTCTTCGTCCTCCCCTTCGTCGTCGTGCCAGTTTCGGGCGCGCCGTTCCACCTCCCGCACAGACAGATTCTCGTCGATGGCCTCTTTGAGAAGCGTCAACTGGGCCTCCTCGTCCTCCACGGTGATGAGCGCCCGGGCGTGTCCCATGCTCACCTCTTTGTCCCGCAGGGCCGCCTGGACCCGGGGCGGCAGACGGAGCAGGCGGAGGAAATTGGAGACCGAGGCGCGGCTCTTGCTCACCCGCTCGGCCACCTCCTGCTGCGTGAGCCCGCACTCGTCGACGAGGCGCTGGTACCCGAGTGCAATCTCGATGGGGTTCAGCTCCTCACGCTGGACGTTCTCGACCAGGGCCATCTCCAGCATTTCCTCCGAGTCGGCCTCGCGGATAAAGGCGGGCAGGTGCTCCATGCCGGCCCGACGGGCCGCTCGCAGGCGCCGTTCGCCGGAAATGATCTCGAACTCGCCGTCCCCGAGGGCCCGCACCGTGATGGGCTGAATAATGCCCACCTGCTCGATGGAGGCCGCCAGCTCGTCGAGGGCCTCGTCCTCGAACTCCTGACGCGGCTGGTACGGATTCGGGCGGATGCGCTCCACGGCGACCTCCGCCACGCGCCCGAGCAGCCGGGTGCCGTCCTCGAACTGATAAAGCTGGCTCTGCTCCTCCGGTTGGTCCGTCTCCCCGCTCCCACCGTCCCCCTCCGGGGCCTGCTCGTCCTGCTCTTCCGGCAGGAGCGCGTTGAGGCCTTTGCCAAGTGCTGATTTCTTACCCATGCGAGACCGGGAATCGACGAGAAAGGTGCGCGAAAACGAAAGTCACCGGAACGAACCGGAGCAAACGTGGCTACATCGAGAACTCATCGGCCGGGGTCGGGGACTCCTCTTCGGACTCAGAGGGGGGGTCCCCAATCGCGTCCGACAGGGTCTCCTGATCGCCTGGCGACGGGGTGTCGACCGTGTCGGCCTCCTCCACTCCATTTTCGCTGGGCGACGCGTCGAGAGCGTCTTGATTGTTGCCGAGAATCTCGCGGGCCAGTGCCATGTAGTTCTGGGCCCCGGTACTGGAGGCCTCGTACAGCAGGGCCGGCTTCCCAAAGCTCGGGGCCTCCGAGAGGCGCACGTTGCGCTTCACGATTGTCTCGAAGACGTGGTCGCCGAAGTAGCGGCGCACCTCGTCGGCCACCTGGTTCGAGAGGCGGAGGCGCGTGTCGAACATCGTCATCAGGACCCCCTCGATCTCCAGGTCGGGATTGAGGTGCTGACGGACAATCTTGATCGTATTGAGCAGCTGGCCCAGCCCCTCCAGTGCAAAGTACTCGGCCTGTACCGGAATGAGGACCGAGTCGGCGGCCGTGAGCGAGTTGAGCGTCAGCAGGCCCAGGGAGGGCGGGCAGTCGATGACGACGAAGTCGTACTTGCGCCGGACGCGAGGGAGGGCCGTACTCAGCAGCTTCTCTCGCTGCGTCTCATCGATGATTTCGATTTCGGCCCCCACGAGGTCGATGTGGCTCGGCATCATGTCGAGGAAGGGCATCTCTGTCGTCATGATCGCCTCCGACGCGTCCACCTCCCCAATGAGCACCTCGTAGATGGACGGTCCCACCTCCTCAGCTTCGATGCCGATGCCGGAGGTGCAGTTGGCCTGGGGATCGATGTCCAGCAAAAGCGTCGGGTGCTCGGTGGCCGCCAGGGAGGCCGCCAGATTGATCGCGGTGGTCGTCTTGCCCACGCCTCCTTTCTGGTTCGCAATCGCGATGACTTTGCCCATAGCAGACTACAAGATAATCTCACTCTCAAGAATCTCCATCCAGACGCGCTGTCGGCGGACTCGCTAGACGGTCCGACGGAGAACTGCAATCTACGAAACGCCCTCCCCCAATGTCTACCCACAGAACGCTCTTCCGTCCCCCCGGAGCGCTTGACGCAAAACGCGAAACACTCACTGCGGCGCTCGACCGGATCACTCGTCCCGGCCCAAGGGTTTACCGATTGGCGCTCTCGGATTGGGGGTGACGCATAACCACGTTCTCTCAACCGGCGTCCGCCGGTCAATGTTCGCGAAACGGACGGGCCCGTCGTGGTCCCTCGATTGGCCCGCTCCGTCCCACGCTCGCGTTGCACGAACGATTCCATCCTCCGCCATGACACGCCGCATCGTTCTGTCGTCGGATCAGGACGAGCCGTCGGGGTCGACGGAGGACCTCACGATCGACTACGCAGACGACCTCAACGAGCAGCAGTACGAGGCCGCGACGGCGGGCGACGGACCGCTTCTGATCATCGCCGGGGCCGGCACGGGCAAGACGCGGACGCTCATCTACCGCCTGGCCTACCTGGTGGAGACGGGCACGCGGCCCCAGCAGATC
>JBDGQN010000207.1:0-8665 GCA_042219055.1 Salinibacter sp.
GGCCGCGTCGCTGCGGGTACGCACCGAGGCGGCAAACGAGGCGGCCTCGGTGGCGATGCGGAATGGGGTGGCGGTCACCTCTACGGGGGCCATCTCGACTTCCATGGCAACAGACGTGTCGGGCGGCGATTGACCCAGGGCCGGGGAAGCGATGCTTGCAATGAACAGGGCGAAGAGAAGAGTCGTTGCGGCGACGCTTCTCTCGGGGGAAATCATGGGAGGGGCGGGGTGGAGAGTGCGAAGTGAACAATTCAGCGATGTCCCCCGGTGAGACACGGGAGGGGAGGGGCGTCCGTCGGAAAAATCTGCGGCTCGCGGACCCGGGGCGACCGCTTGCTCCGTCTCGTCCACTGAAAGAGACTCCCTGTCACCATCCGACGCGGGACGAGGTGGAATCGACCTTTTCGGCGGGAGGGTCGTCGGCTATGGCGGGGAAGGAGCCGGTGCCGTCTAGGTGCTGAATCTGGACGCCGGTGTAGTAAAATGAGAGGATCTCGCGATAGCTCTTGCCCCGCTGGGCCATGGTGTGGGCGCCCCACTGGTTGAGGCCGACGCCGTGGCCGTGGCCGCGGCCCTCGAATACGTATTCCGAGCCATCGCGTCGGGCGTCGAACCAGGTGCTCTTGAGCGGGGCTCCTTTCACGTTCTCATTGACGATGGAGCGAAACGTGCTCGCCTCGATCTCGGTCTGGGTGTCATCGGAGCGGAGGATTTTGATGGTTCGCAGGCGCCCGTCCGGGGAGCGGTCGCCGAGGAGGAAGCCCTCGACGGAGGTGCCCTGGTGCAGCGTAAGGGCCTGGAGGAGGCTTCGCCGGTTGATTCGGGTCGTCCAGCGGTGCTTGGGAGAAGGCTTGTCGTAGGGGTCCTCTTTCCCCCGCAGGTACGGAAGGGGGTCGCTATTCGTCCACACATCTTCATTATTCGCCGTGTGGCCCCCGCTGGAGGAGAAGTACACCGCCTGGATGGGCTGGCCCTTGTACGTGAGAATTTCGCCCCGAGTCGCCCGTGTCGCCGCACGGGCCGTCTCAGTAACCCGGTCGAGCCCGCGGTACACCTGCGAGGCTGTACCGTCGACGTGATCGTACTCGCCGTTGGCGCCTTTTTTGGTCGAGAAGAGGCCGTACGTGCGGGCCACGACTGCCATCGCGCGGGACCCGGCCTGATCGCCGAGCCCGTACTCGGCGGCCACGACGCTCGCGACGTAGTCGCGGAGGGGGACGCGGTTTACGAGCTGCACCGCCGATGCGGGCTCGGCCCGGCTCAATTGCAGACTGCCCGAGTAGCTACGGGTGGATTCGGGGGGCAGAGTGAGGCTCCAGACGGCTTCGCTCATTGGCGTCAGCCGAAGGGTGCGGGCGTAGAGGCGCGCATCGTGGTGCTGAGCGTACACGTCGCTCTGGCGGCGGCCCAAAGTGACGGTGTCGGCGGGGGAGAGCTCGAGGACCGGAGCGCCGCCGCTGGGAAGCCGGACGGCGAGGGTGCCGCGTTCTGGAGACAACCGGACGGTCTCGATCTTGGTCTGGTAGTGGAGGCGAACCTGAATCCATCTGGTGCTGTCTGGGGCGGGCTGTGCACGGGCCCCGGTTCCCAGAAGGACTCCTAGAAGAAAGAACCCGACCCCCACGTATCTCCAATCCTTCATGCTGAGGGCCGAGTGGGGAAGCATCCAGTGAAAATCGGACCAATGCATTTACAGTGTGGGGCCTTCGGTCGATCTTCCAGTTCATTCCTCTCCCCGGTACATGACGGCACTCCTACGCCCTGCGATGGGGGCCTCGTTCCCGGGGAGGGGCTCTCAGCACGCCCCGTCTCGCGGTCGTTTCACCTGCTCGATTCTCCCCATGATCGTCGATACCCACGCACACCTCTACCTCGATCGTTTCGACGACGACCGGGACGCAGTCGTCCGGCGGGCCCGAGAGGCCGGCGTCGAGACCATCGTCATGCCGGCCATCGACGTGCCGTCGATCCGGCAGGCCGTGGACCTGTGCGAGAAATACGATGGCCTGTACGCGATGGCAGGCCTGCATCCCTCCGAGACCGACGACGCTACCGAGGAGGATTTCGACGCCGTCGTGGAATGGTGCTCGCATCCGAAGGTCGTAGCGGTCGGCGAAAGCGGACTGGACTACTACTGGGACCGCTCGTTCGACGAGAAGCAGAAGCAATTCTTCCGGTGGCACATTCGTCTCGCCATCGAAACCGATTTGCCCCTCGTCATCCACAATCGAGAGGCCACCGAAGACATTCTCGCCCTCCTCGAGGAGGAACACACGCGCACCGACATTCCGGAGCGGATGCGCGGCATCCTGCATTGCTACGTGGATGCTCCTGACGTGGCCGAGCGGGCCTGGAACCTAGGCTTTTTCGTGGGGGTGGGGGGCATCATGACGTTCTCCAATAGTGAGGTGGATCGGCACGTGAAGGAAGTCCCCCTAGAGCAGATTGTGGTGGAGACCGACAGTCCCTACCTCGCCCCGGAGCCGCACCGCGGAGACCGCAATGAACCGGCCTACGTGCGCCACGTGGTGGAGCAGATCGCGGAGGTGAAGGACGTGCCGGTGGAGAGGGTGGAAGAGGTGACGACCCGAAATGGCCGGGTGGTTTATGAGCTTGGGTCGTGATCCGTGCCCGAAGAGGGTTTACTACGGCGTCGAGAACACGTCGTCGATCGCGACCTCAACGTCGAGGTTCGGGGCGGCGATGGTGCCCTCAGAGTACGTCTTGGAGTCGAGGTCCTGGGGGTATACGGTAATGGTGTGGAGTTACGGCTGCACGAGCCAGGAAGATTGGACGCCGTTTTCGAGGAGAAACTGAATCCTGTCGATGAGGGCCTGAATGCCCTGTGTGGGAGAAGAAATCCCGACCGTTATACCATCTGTTCAGGGTCATTGTGCAGGTTCCCCATGGTCGTCGAGATCAGCAAATCCGGTGGAATAGAACTCAAGCCTGGCTGTAGAGACGACCCGCCGGTCGTTCCTACAACGAGGTATGAGGCGCATTTCACCAAAGTTGCTGACCGCGGTGACTACCGGAAATCTGAATAACGATTTTGAGCAGATGGTATAATATCCGTGCCCTGCACCGTAGCGGGGCATTCCAGACCCATGTCGGAAGAGAAGTGTTCGAGGAATAAAAAACGCCCCGACCGGGGGCTCCCCGGTCGGGGCGTCAAGGCGGCCGTCCGTCCTCACTCAGCAGAGGACCGACGGGGTGACGCAGGGAGTGAAAGTATGGAGGAATGGAAGTGTGGAAAGGGCCCCCACACTGCCATGCTGCCATACTTTCATGCGACTTACTCCTCGTCGCCTTCGTCGACAACTTCGTAGTCGGCGTCGTGGACGTCCTCCTCCTCGTCGGACGCACCGTCGCCGCCGGGGCTCGCGCCGCCTGCAGGTCCTGCACCGGCCTCCGGACCCGCACCGGCAGGACCAGCGCCCGGTCCGGCGGTACCCGGTCCGGCGCCCGCACCTGCCGCAGCGCCCTGCTGCGCCTGTTGCTGCTGTGCCTCGCGGATCTCTTGACCGGCGGCCGACCACGCCTCGTTCAAGTCTTCGAGCGCGTTTTCGAGCGCGGTGATGTCTTCGTCGGCACTGGCCGTTTCGAGCTCGTCGTTGAGCGTCTCCAGGGCGTCTTCGAGGCCCTGACGCTTGTCGTCGGGGATCTTGTCCCCGTACTCCTCGAGGCCCTGCTCCACGGAATAGGCCATGGAGTTCGCCTCGTTGATCGTCTCGGCGCGCTCCTTGCGTTTCTCGTCCTCTTCGGCGTGCTTCTCGGCCTCCTCCTTCATCTTCTCGATCTCCTCTTCGGTGAGGCCGCTGTCGGCTTCCACGCGGATGGACTGCTCCTTGCCGGTGTCCTTGTCGACCGCCGAGACGTTGAGGATGCCGTCTGCGTTGATGTCGAACGTCACCTCAATCTGCGGCGTGCCGCGCGGGGCCGGCGGAATGCCGTCGAGGTGGAAGCGGCCGAGCGTGCGGTTGTCCTTGGCCATCTCACGGTCGCCCTGCAGGACGTGCACCTCAACCGAGGTCTGGTTGTCAGCGGCGGTGGAGAAGACTTCGCTCTCCTTGGTCGGGATCGTCGTGTTTTCCTCGATCAGCGTCGTCATCACGCCGCCGAGCGTCTCGATGCCGAGATTTAGCGGCGTCACGTCCAGCAGCAGCACGTCGTCGACGTCGCCGCTGAGCACGCCGCCCTGAATGGCCGCACCGAGGGACACCACCTCATCCGGGTTCACGGACTTGTTGACCGACTGGCCGAAGAACTCTTCGACCGCTTCCTGCACGAGCGGCACGCGCGTGGAGCCGCCGACCAGAATGACTTCGTCGACCTCGTTCTTGGTGTGGCCCGAGTCATCGAGGGCCTTCTCCATTTGCGGCACGGTCTTCTCGACCAGGTCGTCGATCAGCCGCTCAAACGTGGCCCGGTTGATGTCCATGTTCAGGTGCTGCGGACCCTCGTCCGTGGCTGTGATGAACGGCAGGTTGATCGTCGTCGTCTTGGCACTGGACAGCTCAATCTTCGCGTCTTCGGCGGCCTCCTTCAGGCGCTGCAGGGCCATCGGGTCGTCGCGGAGGTCAATGCCCGTGTCCTGCTCAAACTCGTCGGCAATATGGTCGATGAGGCGTTTGTCAAAGTCGTCGCCCCCAAGGTGCGTGTCGCCGTACGTGGCGTTCACCTCAAACACTCCATCGCCGAGCTCCAGGATTGAGATGTCGAAGGTGCCGCCCCCGAGGTCATAGACGGCAACCACCTGGTCGCTCTCGTCGTCGAGGCCGTAGGCGAGAGAGGCGGCGGTGGGCTCGTTGATGATGCGCTGCACGTTGAGGCCTGCGATCTCCCCGGCCTCCTGGGTCGCCTTCCGCTGCGCGTCGTTGAAGTAGGCCGGCACAGTGATCACCGCGTCGGTGACCTCCTGGCCCAGATAGTCCTCGGCCGTCTGCTTCAGCTTCTGAAGCACCACGGCCGAGATTTCCTGCGGCGTGTACTCCCGGTCGTCGATCTTGACGCGTGCGGTGTCGTTGTCGCCCCGAACGACTTCGTACGGAACTTCTTCAATTTCGTCCTCGACCTCGTTGTAGAAGCGGCCCATAAACCGCTTGATCGAAGACACGGTGCGTTCGGGATTCGTGATGGCCTGGCGCTTCGCGGGGGCTCCCACGAGGCGCTCGCCGTCGTCCTTGTAGGCCACGACGGACGGCGTGGTGCGCGAGCCTTCCGCGTTTTCGATGACTTCGGGGTCGTCCCCCTCCATCACCGCCACGACAGAGTTCGTCGTGCCGAGGTCAATTCCTATAACTTTACCCATGATGGTCGTGTGTGCGTTGGTTCAGGTCAGCTCGAGTGTCGAAGGCGAGTCGTCGGCGTCGAGGGATCGCCACCCCGTTTCACATCACCGTGCATACTATCTCTCAAGAACGATGCCGGGAGGAGGTCCGCGGGGACCCGTCCGCCACAATGACAGACATTCACGGCGCGGATCAGGGCAGCGCCCTGACGCCCCGTCACGATTGGGCTCATCGGCCGCGTGGACTGAAAACTTTGCAGGTTCGGACCCGAATCCCGTCCATTAGGCCCCCCACGGGAGGCGTCCGTAAAAAATTTTGCCAATACCGAGGGGGGATGGGGACATCTGAAGTTCTTCGCGGTTATGATGTTACCACCATGTATACATCGGCAGCTTTCCGTTACATTCCGACTCTCCTGACGGTTGGTCGCATCTTGGTGACTCCGCTTCTTCTGTTGCTTCTGTCTGTGCAGAGCCAGGCCGGCCAGGTGAGCGCCGTCTTTCTGTTCGTGCTGGCCTCGTTGTCGGACTACTACGACGGGGTACTGGCGCGGCGGTACGGGGCGCGATCCCGTCTGGGACAGTATCTGGATCCTCTGGCCGATAAGGTACTGGTGTTGGGCACCTTTATTGCGCTGGCTCTGGAATCGCCCGATCTGGTTCCCTGGTGGGCCGTCGTGGCCATTGCCCTGCGCGACGTCGTGGTGACTGCCCTTCGATCCTGGGCCGAGGCCTGCGGCCAGACGCTGCACACGTATCGCGTGGCGAAGGCAAAGACCATGGTACAAGTTGCCTTCCTCTTCGGCGTCCTCGTGCTCCGGGCCACGACCTACATGTCGCCGCCGTTCAACAGGGCGGCCCGGTGGCTTCTGTACGAAAGCAGTCTGCCCGGGCTCGCGCTGACAGTCGTCGTGGGCGTGACGCTGGCCACGGGGGCGCTTTACGTGGTGGCGCCAGCGGAGGAGAATGTGGACCTGGAGTGAGCACCGCTCGGGTCCCACACCGTGCCGCTCGATACACCGTGCCGTTCGATTCAGTCCTGTGGTTTGCATGCCCGACTCCCGCCTATCCCGTGATTCCGACCCCGCCGAGCGTGCCCAATCGCTAGCGAGCGCCCTCCTCGACATCGACGCCGTTGCCCTGCGGCCCCACGATCCGTTCAGGTGGTCGTCGGGCCTCCGGGCGCCCATCTACTGCGACAACCGGCGCACCCTTGCGCATCCTCCGGTGCGCCGCGCCATCGCGGAGGGGTTCGCGGACATTGTGCGGACGCAGGGAGGGGGAGGGCTCACGGTCGCCGGCACCGCCACGGCCGGCATCCCCCACGCCGCCTGGCTGGCCGAGCGGCTCGACGTTCCGATGGCCTACGTCCGCTCCGAGGCCAAAGGGCACGGGCAGGGGCGACGCATCGAAGGAGCACGACTGACGTCCGGCGACGAGGGGTTCGTGGTCGAGGATCTCATCTCTACCGGCGGGTCGGCCCTCGATGCGGTGTCGGCCGTTCGGGACCGAGGCGCAACCGTGCGGGCCGTGCTGGCCATCTTTTCGTACGGGCTCGATGCGGCCGCTACGGCCTTCGCAGAGGCGGACGTGGAACGTCACGTGCTCACCACCTTTCCGGTTCTCCTCGACGTGGCCCGCCGCGAGCACGAGCTTTCGGACGAGGCCGTCTCGCTTCTGGAAAACTGGCGAGACGATCCCGAGGCGTGGTCGCGTAAACACGGGGCGTAAGCGCATGGGCGTTGTGGCGTGTGGAAGTGTGGGCATGTTGCGTCCGGCACGCCCAAACGCGACACGGACGATCGGGGACAGATCCGGCGAGTGTATCGCAACCGTTCTCAACCCTTGGTTTCTCTTTCATGAAGGCACAGCTCCTCACCATTGGCGATGAACTGCTCATCGGGCAGACCACGAATACGAACGCGGCGTGGCTCGGGCGGCGGCTGAGTACGCTCGGCGTTCGGGTGGGGCGCGCGGTGACGGTGACCGACACCCGCGAGACCATCCAGCAAGAGCTGGATCGAGCCTATCAGGAGGCCCGGCTCGTGATCTGTACGGGGGGGCTCGGGCCCACCCACGACGACGTGACGCGAGAAGTGGTCGCCGAATACTTTGGCGCGCCTCTCCAGACCGATGAGGAGCTGCTCGCCCGCGTCCAAGAGTACTACGACCAGCGCAACCGCGAGATGCCGGCGTCCGGTCCCTCGCTCGCGCGGGTGCCGGAGGACTTTGACATGCTCGAAAATCCGGTGGGGGCTGCGGTGGGACTCTGGCACGAGGCCCCGGACGGGCGGCTGATCGCGCTCCTGCCGGGCATTCCGGCGGAGATGAAGGCCATTTTCGACGCCGCCGTGGAGCCGCGGCTCGAAGCGCTGCCCGGGGTGGGAGAGGTGCACCACCGAACCCTTGTGACGGCGGGCATCCCGGAGACGGCCCTGCAGGAAGCGCTCGGCGACCTGTCCGACGTGTTGGGCGAGGACGTGCACCTGGCCTACCTGCCGTCCACGAGCGGGGTTCGGCTTCGCCTCTCCGCCGACGCGGCCGAGACCGAGGCCACTCCGCGCCTCGATGACGTCGAATCGGTGATTCGGGAGCGGGCGGGCCAGTACGTCATCGGCACCGGCGACGTGACGCTCGAAGAAGCCCTGGGCGACCTGCTTCGGGATCACGACGCGACGATTGCCGCCGCTGAGAGTGCGACGGGCGGCCTCATCGGGCACCGATTGACGGGCGTTTCGGGGGCGTCCGACTACTTCCTGGGGAGCATCGTCGCGTACGCCAACCGCGTGAAGTGGAACGTGCTCGGGGTCGATGAGGCGGTTCTTCGGGAGCACGGGGCCGTGAGTAAAGCCGTGGCCGAGCAGATGGCGGCGGGCAGCCGAGATGTGCTCGATGCCACGATCGGGATTTCGACCACCGGCGTCGCGGGCCCGACCGGGGGCACGCCCGAGAAGCCGGTGGGCACCGTGTGGGTGGGATACGCCGACGCCGACGGCACCCACGCGAAGCGCCACCGCTTCGTGGAGGACCGCAGCCTCAACAAAGAGCTCTTCGCCTCCGCGGCTCTGGAGCGCGCCCGGCGCGGCCTATCGTAGCGGGGGGCTCCTCGCGTCTTCGGGGCCCATCTCGGCCGAGCACGCACGTTTTCCCCAACAGGAGTTCCGTCTCTGCCGCGAGGGGCTCCTCTTCGGCTCTCTCTGTGGCTCGTTTGCAACAGTGTCTTCTCTTCGCTACTCTTTCCAATGCGCCAAAGCTGTTGCAGGAGCGCCGACCGTTGGCGTGCTCGTCGGGGCCACCCCGTTTGACATATTGCTACTTATGTGCAGCGGGGTTGACATATTCGGTGAGTCTAATCCGTTTGACATATGAACAGAA
>JBDGQN010000208.1:0-6198 GCA_042219055.1 Salinibacter sp.
GGCTGGTGGTTCAAATCCACCCCGGGGAGCCACTCGCCATCGATGTCAGAAAACTCTGAGCTATCGGTTAACATGTCTTCAGGTCTCAAAAATCCCAAGGTCGACGATGAAGCTGTCAACGCGCTCGGGCGAGTGTGCCCAAGGGCAATCATAACTGCCCGAGCCCTGGATCGGGCATTCGCGAGCCGCCTGATAGATGTCAATGTTCAGCTTCAGGGTGTCTCCACGCTGGTAGACGGGAGTGACGACAAACTCAGGAATCGCTCGTCGACTCGCGCCTCCCGTGAGATCCAAGTACGAGGGACCGGCAAAGCCAGGGTTGCTCAAGGACTCGATGGCATGGGCATGCCAGGCGGAGAAGTCTGAAGCGACATACTTCGGTAAATCCCGGTAGATCAGATCGTTCGACTCCCGCTTGGAGACCGGATCCCTCTTGAACGCGAACCGTCCATCCTGAATCATGACGCGACCGCCCCATTCGGTCGTCTTGTCTTCAAAGTCGCCCAATATATGGGCCTTAAGCTGCTGAAGGGCATCGTCCGTGATCAGTTGATCGCTGACGTGAATGTAGGTCAAGGCCGTCGAGCTAAGCTGATCGGCCGTTTGGAGATAGACGCCGCTCGGCGCATGAACGCCTTCCGCACGTGCACGCTGGAGGGCTTCTTGCCGATCGGACCGCGCTTGCTGCGGACGCTCCCACTGAACGTTGCGATAGGCCTCCGCGAGCGTCGCCCGCTCAAACAGGAGATCTTCCCGGCCCTCGTTCTGCAGAAACTCGTAGAGGTAGCGCCGATTCAACGAGGGCCGATCCTGCCGTTGGAGGCCGTGATTCCCGGCGTCGGCAGCCGCCTTGATCTCCTGCACAAAGCCAACGTCGAGCGAGACCGGACGGGGCTGGACCGGCCGATTCCGGATGTTCCAAAAGGCCAGGTCCAACAGGTCGGGATAGAGGTACCCTACGTTGAGATCCTCGACATAGGAGGCCAGCTCTTGCGGCGAGACATACCACTCGCGCCGTTCCCCTTGGATGGCATACAGGTCGTTGTGATAAAGATGATAGTCCAGCCAGTGGCGCATCATCTCATGGGGCAGTGACGCGCCCACCTGGGCCTGAATCCGTTCAAGTCCATCTGCCGGCGTCGGGCCCGCACGTGGGGTCATCCGATCCAGTCGCGGCAGATCATCCGCGCGCATGGTCCGAAGCTCAGTCAGCTCCGCGAGGCCATCAATCGCTTCCTTGACGATTGACGCCTTGTCCGAAAGGGCCGCTTGAGCGCGCTCGATCGCCTGATCCGTGAAGTACGTGTTCTCATCGACATAGTCGAACCTCGATCGAATGTGGTCGATCACCGGGTTCTCAGACTGGCCCAAGCCGGGGACCGACGATCCGGCCATCATGGCAGTTGCCATGCCACAGGTCAGTAGCTCACGCCGAGTAAGTGACATCGAACCTCCTTCGCGTCAGATTTTATTGGGATCGTCGGATCGTATGAGCGAGAGGTTCACAACACCTTCACTCAGCTCAGTTTGCGGGGACGTCTAAAACATCGATCATCAACGGCCTGGCTGGGACCGTTCGCCAGCGGCACTCCCGCGATTCCAGGCTGCCACGATCTCGCGATGGAGCGGGACGTTCCACACGCTCTGTCGAAGCTCATGATCGTTCAGGTTGTCAATCCGCTCGCAGACGAATCCATAGGCCATCCTCAGAAAGTTGTGAGCTCGTTCGTCGTCGTGGCCCGCATAGAGCCGGTACAGGACGTAGTACGCCTGAACGAGATCGGGGTGGGAGGGCTCGGCCCAAATCCGGTCCGCCAACCGGTCGCCGTAACGGAATGCGGCGTCCTCATCCCGCTCCAAATAGGTCTCAACGAGACGGATCAGGATCAGGAGCTGAAGCTTGGTGCTCTCAATCGCCTCGGCGGTCGCGAGCGCCTCGTGGAGCAACGCCAGCGCGCGCTGTGAGTCTCCCTAGACTCCGTACGTATGCGCCAGACGGTGCAGAACTTGGACCTCCCACCAGCGATCCCCTTGTTGACGGAAGGTCGTCAGGGCCTGCTCCAGATACCGCCGCCTCGTGTCATGATCGTCGAGCTCCCCATAAATCGTGCCGACGTTGGTCCACGCCATCGCCGTCCCGACCGCGTCGTCGGCCTGCTGACTGTAGTCGAGAGAGCGCAAGTACGCGTCCTTCGCCCGCTCGTTCAGCCCCAGGATATTGTAGACGTTACCGAGGCCATCCCAGACGTCCGCCAGTCCTCGCACGTCTTGGGCCTTCTCGTGGAGCTCGGCGGCCCTCTGGAGGGCGGTCAGAGCCCTTTCCAACTGACCCGACACGGTGTAGCAGATGCCCAGATTGTTCAGGGCGCGCGCCTCCGTCGCAATTCGACCGAGCCGATGGGCTCTCTCGTAGGCCTGCTCCCAGGCCAGCTTCGCTTGGGCCGGCTTTTCCCAATGGTAATAGAGGGCGCCGACGCTCAGGAGAAGCGCCGGCATTCGATCGTGCGCGTCCAACCGTTCGGCGATCAACAGGGCCTGGTCGAGATGGCCGAGGGCCGCGCCGTACGCCTGCCGTCGTCGCTCCAGCTGCGCGGCGTAGAACCAGAGGTCCAGTAGGGCCCGCTTCGCCGCCTGGCCGGGCTGCCACTGAATCCCAGCGATGCCCTCGTCGAGCGTCAAATCCGCTGCCTCGTAGTCCCCCCAATCCAACTGGACCTTGCCGCGCAGGGCCTTCGCGGCCGCGACGCCGGCGTCGTCGTTCGCCGACTCATAGTGCCGCAAGGCGACGTCGACGGCGTCAAGGGCTTCGTGAAGTCGGCCTTGGGCGTGTCGGAGTTGTGCCCAGGCGTGCCACGCTCGCCCGCACAACTGCGTATCGCCTGCCGTTTGAGCGAGCCTGCAGGCCTCCTGGACCACCTCCGCTTGACGCGCGCTCTCCGAAACCGTCCTCAGGCGCTCGTTCAACGACAACAGGAGGTCGATCCGGCGCTCGATCTCGCCGCCAGCGGCGTCCTTGAGCCTTGCCTCGAGCGCGCGTATGTCCGCGTGAATGCGATCCCGCTCTCCCTGACGGGTCATGCGTTGCCGCATCCGCTGGAACAGCGCTTCGGTCCGATCCGAGGGCACGAGGTCTCGGGCCTTCAGAGCCTGATAGCACTGCTCATAGACCTCGAGGGCGGACGCCGGATCGCCCATCTGCTCGTAGCAGCTCATGGCCATGCGGTAGGCGTCCTCGCGCGTCGGATCCTGGTGTTGGAGCAGCTCAGCGTAGTGCAGGGCATCTGGGAACGCCGATTGCCGGTAAAGCAGCTCGGAAAGGTTCGCCAGAAGATGGCGATACGTCGACTCCAGTTCGCGGCGCGGCCGGATGGACCATTCGTCGTGGAGGTTGCCGGGCAGGAACGGGCCTCGGTAGAGATCGGCCGCCCGCTTCAGACATGTTCGTGCCTTCTCGTCGTCTCCACCGCGGTGGGACAGCCCCTCCTGAGCGAGCTCAGCAAATCGGACGCTGTCGATGAAGCACGTTGAGCCGTCGAGCTGATAGCCGCCGCGAGCCGTCTTGATGAACGTCGAATGGCTTCCGTTCTCGAGAGAGGGTTCCAGAATGCGTCGCAGCTCGCTGACGCGACCTCGGAGGTTGGTCAAGTGGCTTTCGGAGCCGGCTTCGGCCCACATGAACTCGATGAGCGTGTCAGTCGGGAACGTCACGCCGGGGGCTGTGATGAAGATCTTCAGCAGGGTCTTGTTCCGCTCCGTGCGCCACTCGGCTGGCTCAATGCGATGATCGCCACGATAGACAGTGAACGTGCCCAGCGTGTAGATGGCGAGTTCGGATACCCCCATGGTTTGGAGGCAACATAGCATCGCAGGCGGGATGACTGCAATAGAGCCCGTTGATTTCCTGTGACAACTGCTGAACTTGATGAGTACAAATTGACAAGAAGCGAGGGAACGCCATCGGTTCCCTCGCTTCGATTGTGAACTGCCCCTGATAGTTCAGCTCACTGCTGGCTGGTAGCCCACGGGCAGTATTGGACCTGACCACCGTCTACGCTATCCGCAACCGGATTGCCAAGTTGATCAGACGGGTCGGTGTTCTTTGGATTGTTTGGGCAATTGGATGTCGACGCTTCTGTATTCCCTTCAACATCCTTGGGACCCTTGTCACTGCCCCACCAGTTGTTGCTCGCGTTGAAATCGTTGTCCGTCGAACGGAGATCCACCGCGAACTGCTCATTGCCGACGATATTGTTGCCTTGCGCTTCGTTGCTTGATGGAGCAGGTCCATCTTGAGTTGCTGGAGAAATTCCTATGCCAGTCCAGTTGTCGCGAATATCGTTGTCACGGATTTCGTTATTGCTCGACTCTCCTTGGATGACGACGCCGAACGATGAATCGGTGTCGAACTTGTTGTTGACGATATCGTTCCCTTTAATGACGGCTTGATCCGTGTTACGGATTGCAAGACCGACCTCGTTTTTCCGGATTGTGTTGTCGTTGACAGACACACCATCCGCTGCCGAACCGAACGCTATGCCTGTTGCCGCCTCGCCGGTCGGTTCGTACTTGTGATTCTCGATCGTATTGTTCGTGATCGTCGCCTTGGCACCATGGCTCACTTGAATGCCGTTTTGCTGGACCTTGCCCGTTTCGCCAGCTCCGGTGATCGTATTGTTGCGAATTGTTGCCTGAGAGCCCATACTGTCAACCACAACGGCGCTCTTCGCATAGCCGGTGAACGTGTTGTTCGCGATCGTCGCTGATCCCGAAGTGGGAACGGTCCGATCTCCAACGTATATTGCAACGCCCCCACTTCCTAAAGAGCCTCTTCGAAGATCAACGATCTCGTTGTTTATGATCGTTACTTCCGCCTTTTCACGCACATAGACTCCGTGATCAAGCCCCGACATCGGGCCCGCGATTGTGAATCCGTTGACCGTTGCGGTGACACTGCTTCCCTGAACAGTAATCAGACTATCTGTGCCAGACAGCGAACTCGGCGGCGCAATTGTTGTATTGTCAGATGATCCCAGGCTCATGATGGTAGCAGACTTGTCAATCGTGATCTGTTCCTCATAAGTTCCTGGCGCGACACAGACAGTGCCATCAGTCATATTGCTTCCAATGGACTCGCTTGGCTGCACGACGACAGTACAAGTAAAAGTTCCGCTAAGCGTGACAGCGAACTCGGCGGCGCAATTGTTGTATTGTCAGATGATCCCAGGCTCATGATGGTAGCAGACTTGTCAATCGTGATCTGTTCCTCATAAGTTCCTGGCGCGACACAGACAGTGCCATCAGTCATATTGCTTCCAATGGACTCGCTTGGCTGCACGACGACAGTACAAGTAAAAGTTCCGCTAAGCGTGTTGCCGTAGGCCGAGATTGAGCTGAGCGTGAGATTAGAGAAACTGCCAGTCGGCGTGTCCAGCTTCCCGTTGATCGTGAAGTTCTCAAGCGTGACGTTGTCCGCGTCCACCTTAACATTGCCATCGATGGTGGCACCATCTTCACCACTCAGAGTGATACCATCCGTTGTGATGAGAATGCTCGTGTTATGAGTGCCCTTAAACGAGATGCCGTCACCAGGATCAGCCTGATCAATCGCTTGCTGCACGGATTCACTCTGTCCAACAACGTTGCTGATCATGCTTGGACAGCCGGTGAGCGTCACGAGCAACATGGCTCCAATTGCAAGGCTGCCGAAAGCTTTGGCGCGATGCATGTGCGGTAGCCCTCCTTCAGGTACAGGTTTTGCTAGTTGACCGTGTCAGTGGCCTCCCTCTAAGAGGCAGCACGGCTTTGTGGTATAGATAACAGAGCTACCTTCACAGCACTTTCAAAATCGGAAGGAGCAAGGCAGGACGGAGATTAGACCGCCTAGTCGGATCGCTCATTATGATTCAAAGGCAGGCCATGGCGAAGCATCACACCTGTCGTTTCCATGGCCTAGACGGCAGGTAAGCACTTCTCTAATTCGATAGTCCGTGTCGGCAAGATCATCCAGTAGCTTGCGTGCAACCAGCTAGAGACCGAAGTCGGCAGATTCGATCCCGAGCGCCATACGAAGCAAGACCAGCTGCCCGAGGTGATAGGCGTGGTGATCGGCCACGATCAATGCCTCGCGCAGGATGGTGTGATCGGTGCCGCGAACGGTCGCGTAGAGGTCGGTATGCGCGTTTGAGACGAAGTCAATCA